>NZ_JBVIGX010000002.1:357253-570616 GCF_055570595.1 Streptomyces sp. NPDC031132 | reverse complement strand
GGCTAGGCCTTAGTGTGGAGGTTACCCACAGGGCATGAGGAAGGTCAGGAGTCCCCTTCTCCTTACCTCCAAAGAAAAGACACAGACCCCCCGGCTTGGTTGCCCCGCTTCTCGTTGTGCGGAACGGTCGAGCGGCTGCCGGACCCGCTGCGGTACCCTGGCGCCATGCGTGCCGTACGCCTTCTGCTTACCGAGCCGCGCTGATGAGTGCCGACCCTTCGAGACGGTCGGCATCGGCGCGGCGCCCCCTCCTGTGCGAGGGGTTTTTTCGTTTGGGCAGGCAGAGACGGCAGAGACGATCGATGGAGCTTCAGAAATCATGAGCGAGACGAACACCCCGGCCCCCGAGGCGGCCGAGGCGCACCGTTACACGGCTGCCATGGCCGCCGACATCGAGGCACGCTGGCAGGACGTATGGGACGCGCAGGGCACCTACGAGGCCCCGAACCCGACCGGTGACCTGGCCGGGGACGCCGCGGTCGTCGCGCGGCCCAAGAAGTTCATCATGGACATGTTCCCGTACCCGTCCGGTGCGGGCCTGCACGTCGGTCACCCGCTGGGGTACATCGCCACCGACGTCTTCGCCCGCCACCAGCGGATGACCGGCCACAACGTCCTGCACACCCTGGGATTCGACGCCTTCGGCCTGCCGGCCGAGCAGTACGCCGTGCAGACCGGCACGCACCCGCGCGTGTCCACCGAGGCGAACATCGAGAACATGAAGCTCCAGCTGCGCCGGCTGGGCCTGGGCCACGACAAGCGCCGCTCGTTCGCGACGATCGACCCGGACTACTACAAGTGGACCCAGTGGATCTTCCTGCAGGTCTACAACTCCTGGTACGACGCGGACGCGGCCAAGGCCCGCCCGATCGCCGAGCTGGTCGCCGCCTTCGAGGACGGCTCCCGTGAGGTCCCCGGGGGCCGCGCCTGGGCCGAGCTGACCGCGGGCGAGCGCGCCGGCGTGCTGAACGAGTACCGGCTGGCGTACGCCTCGGACGCGCCCGTGAACTGGTGCCCCGGGCTGGGCACCGTACTGGCCAACGAGGAGGTCACCGCGGACGGCCGCTCCGAGCGCGGCAACTTCCCGGTCTTCAAGGCCAAGCTGAGCCAGTGGAACATGCGGATCACCGCGTACGCCGACCGGCTGCTGGACGACCTGGACGCGCTGGACTGGCCCGAGGCCATCAAGCTGCAGCAGCGGAACTGGATCGGCCGCAGCGAGGGCGCGCGCGTCGACTTCGCGGTCGGCGACGACGCCGTCACGGTGTTCACCACGCGTCCCGACACCCTGTTCGGCGCCACCTACATGGTGCTGGCGCCCGAGCACGAGCTGGTCGAGAAGATCGTCCCGGCCGAGTGGCCCGAGGGCACGCACCAGGTGTGGACCGGCGGCGCCGCGACCCCCGGCGAGGCCGTCGACGCGTACCGCAAGCAGGCCGCCGGGAAGTCGGACGTCGAGCGCCAGGCCGAGGCCAAGGACAAGACCGGTGTCTTCACCGGCGCGTACGCGGTCAACCCGGTCAGCGGCGACCAGGTCCCCGTCTTCATCGCGGACTACGTGCTGATGGGCTACGGCACCGGCGCGATCATGGCCGTCCCGGCGCACGACAGCCGCGACTTCGAGTTCGCGCGCGCCTTCGAGCTGCCGATGCGCTGCGTCGTGGAGCCCTCGGACGACCGCGACGCCGACCCGGCCGAGTGGGACGACGCCTTCTCCTCGTACGACGGCACCATCGTGAACTCGACGGGCGAGGGCGTCTCCCTGGACGGCCTGGGCGTCGTCGAGGCGAAGGCCGCCATCACCGCGTGGCTGGCCGAGCAGGGCATCGGCGAGGGCACCGTCAACTTCCGCCTGCGCGACTGGCTGTTCAGCCGCCAGCGCTACTGGGGCGAGCCCTTCCCGATCGTCTACGACGAGGACGGCGTCGCGCACCCGCTGCCCGAGTCGATGCTGCCGCTGGAACTGCCGGAGGTCGAGGACTACTCGCCGCGCACGTTCGAGCCGGACGACGCCACCTCCAAGCCGGAGACCCCGCTGTCGCGGAACGAAGAGTGGGTCAACGTCGAGCTGGACCTGGGCGACGGCCGCGGCGTGCGTTCGTACCGCCGCGAGACCAACACCATGCCCAACTGGGCCGGTTCCTGCTGGTACGAGCTGCGCTACCTGGACCCGCACAACGGGTCCGCGCTGGTCGACCCGGCGATCGAGCAGTACTGGATGGGGCCGCGCGAGGGTTCGCCGCACGGCGGTGTCGACCTGTACGTCGGCGGCGCCGAGCACGCGGTGCTGCACCTGCTGTACGCGCGCTTCTGGTCGAAGGTGCTGTTCGACCTGGGCCACGTCTCCTCGGCCGAGCCGTTCCACAGGCTGTTCAACCAGGGCATGATCCAGGCGTACGCATACACCGACGCGCGCGGTGTGTACGTGCCGGCGGCCGAGGTCGAGGAGCGCGACGGCGGCTGGTTTTACAACGGCGAGCCGGTCAAGCGCGAGCACGGCAAGATGGGCAAGTCCCTGAAGAACGCCGTCACGCCGGACGAGATCTGCGAGGAGTACGGCGCGGACACCCTGCGCCTGTACGAGATGGCGATGGGCCCGCTGGACGTCTCGCGTCCGTGGGACACCCGGGCCGTGGTGGGCCAGTACCGGCTGCTGCAGCGCCTGTGGCGCAACATCGTGGACGAGGAGTCCGGCGCGGTCACCGTCGTGGACGGCGAGCCGGGCGAGGACACCCTGCGCGCGCTGCACAAGGCGATCGACGGGGCCGGCGCGGACATGGCGGGGCTGCGCTTCAACACCGCCATCGCGAAGATCACCGAGCTGAACAACGCGCTGACCAAGGCGGGGCGCCCGCTGGAGCGCTCGGTCGCGGAGCGGCTGGTCCTGCTGATCGCCCCGCTGGCCCCCCACATCGCGGAGGAGCTGTGGCACCGCCTGGGGCACAGCGACTCGGTGGTCCACCGGGACTTCCCGGTCGCGGACCCGGCGTACGTGGTGGACGAGAGCGTGACGTGCGTCGTCCAGATCAAGGGCAAGGTCAAGGCCCGCCTGGAGGTGCCGCCGACGATCTCGGAGGGGGACCTGGAGCAGCTGGCGCTGGCCGACGAGGCGGTCGTGGCGGCCCTGGGCGGGGCCGAGATCCGCAAGGTGATCGTCCGCGCCCCGAAGCTGGTGAACATCGTCGTGTGACGTATGACCCCGGTCTAGGGGTAGTCCCGTACGGGCAGGTTGGGGGTTCGTTTGGAACCCCCGGCCTGCCCGTGGCGTTTACGGTGGAGGGGACGGTATCGGCAGGGGAAGGGAGCCTCTCATGGAGGCGGGCGCGTTGATCATCATCTTTGCCCTGTTGGTGCTGTTCGCCTTCTTGGGGCTGGGTGCCTGGGCCACGGTGAAGGTGGTCGGCGCGGCGAAGCGCGGCGTGGACCGCACCCTCACGCAGGCCCGCCGGACCGTGGAGGACACCACGCTGAAGGCGAAGAGCTTCGGGCAGGTGGGCGTGGCGGGGGCGCTGGCGCAGCTGCGGCTGGACCTGCGGACGTCGATGCGGGCCACGCAGCAGGCGCTGTACCAGGGGGTCCAGGCGGATGCCTCGCTGAAGGAGTCGATCGGGCTGTTCGAGCGGCTGAGCGCGCACGGGCACGACCTGGACGACGCGCTGAAGCGGCTGGAGCAGGAGCCGGACCGGGAGCGGATCAGCGGGATGCTGCCGGAGCTGAGGGAGCGGACGGCCAAGGTCACGCAGGCCGCGGACTCCCTGCGGTGGGCGGCCCGCGACCGGGCCCGGCGCTTCGCGGAGGACGACCTGTCGACGCTGTCGGCGCAGATCGAGGTCGAGTCGGGGGCGCTGCGGGACTGGTCCCGCGAATCGGTGGACGACCTCGCGGCGGCGGCAGCGGCGTGGGACGCCCAGCAGGCGCCGACGGGGTCCACCGGGCGAGCCCCGGAGCCCCCGGCGGGTGGTCCCGGCCGCACCCAGGACGCCCAGCCGGCGGCCCTGAACCCGCCGGCCCCGCCGACCCGCCACCCGTGGCAGAAGACGCCGCGACCGGAAACGACCACCTGAGCCGCGACCGCTGACTGCTCCGCGGCCGGTGTGCCGGGTGCGGAGCGGTCAGCGGTGCCATGGCCGACGGCGCCGGAGCCGCCACCTGCCCCCCTCGAACGGGTGGGCGGGTGGGATGGCGGCCCGCGCGTAGCGCGGGGCGCAGCGGCGAGCCCGTCCCCCGGCCAGGGGAGGGGCTGGGCTGCCGTCCCACCCCCACTGGCGGTAACCTCCGGCTCATGTCCCGCCATGTCGCGATCGTCACCGATTCCACGGCCTACCTGCCCCAACCGGCCATGTCGCGGCACGGAATCACCTCCGTCCCGCTGACCGTGGTGCTCGGCGACGAGGCCCTCGAGGAGGGCACCGAGATCTCGGCCCGCAGCCTCGCCCTGGCCCTGCAGAAGCGTCGGTCGGTCACCACCTCCCGCCCCAGCCCGGAGGAGTTCGTACGGGCCTACCGGGCGGCCGCGGAGGCCGGCGCGACCGGCATCGTCAGCCTGCACCTGTCCGCCGAGTTCTCCGGCACCTACGACGCCGCCGTGGTCGCCGCCAAGACCGCCCCGGTTCCCGTCCGCGTCGTCGACACCGGCATGGTCGCGATGGCCCTCGGGTTCTGCGCCCTCGCCGCAGCCGAGGCGGCCGAAGCGGGCGGTTCCGTGGACGAGGCCGTGGCCGCCGCCGAGAAGCGGGCCGCGGACATGTCGGCGTACTTCTACGTGGACACCCTCGACTACCTGCGCCGCGGCGGCCGGATCGGGGCCGCCCAGGCCCTGCTGGGCTCGGCCCTCGCCGTCAAGCCGCTGCTCACGCTGGCGGGCGGGCGGATCGAGATGCTGGAGAAGGTGCGTACGGCCTCCAAGGCCATCGCCCGCCTCGAGGAGCTGGCCGTCGAGCGGGCCGGGGCGGGCAGCGTCGACGTGGCCGTGCACCACCTCGCGGCGCCAGAGCGGGCCGAGAAGCTCGCGCAGCGGCTCCGCGAGCGCATCCCCGGCCTGGTCGAGCTGCACGTCAGCGAGGTCGGCGCAGTGATCGGGGCGCACACGGGGCCGGGGCTGCTGGCGGCGGTCGTCTCGCCCCGCTGATCACCGGAACGAGTGGCCCGGTTATCCACAACGACCGGGATATCCACCGGAATTGATAAATCCGGACCGCTGCCGGGATTCGTCCTTACCGTCGTGACATGACTCTTCGCACGCGTACCTCGCATCCTTCCGGAGCCACCAGCGGACCCGGCCGTCCCCGTTTCTCCGACGGGCGGCTGGGCCACCGCCGGGGCCGCGCACGCCCGCGCCACCCCGAGAGCGCAGCGGTGCGCCGCCGGGCCGAAGCCCTGCTCGGCGGCAGCGGCCCGCCGCAGGCCCCGCCGCCGGAGGCCCCGCCGCAGGAGGCGCCGCCGGGAGAAGGCCCGCCACGGGAGGCCTCGGCATCGGAGGTGCCGCCGCGGGAGGTGGCGCCTCCGGAGGTGGGTCCGGGGTCCGGGATCCGGTCCGTGGCCGATCCGCCGCCCGAGGAGATCCCCCTCTCCGGCACGGTGGCGTTCCGGCTCGCCGTGAGGGAGCGGCTGCCGATGTGGTTGCAGGCCCGGTGCGGGCTGGAGCCGCGCACGGTGGCCGCCGTTGCGGTGGTGCTCGTCGCCGCGGTCGCCTTCGGCGCGCAGCAGTACTGGACGGCCCGACCGGAGCCGGTGACCGCGCCCGCGGTGGTCACCCCGGCACGGGCACCCGCACCGGCGCCGAGCCCCGGGCCTGCGGTCGCGGCCGGAGGTGGCGGTACGCGGATCGTGGTGGACGTCAGCGGCAAGGTCCGTGACCCCGGGGTGCGGCGGCTGCCCGCCGGCTCGCGGGTCGAGGACGCGCTGGCCGCCGCCGGGGGAGTGCGGCCCGGGACGGACACCACCGGGCTCAACCGGGCCCGGGTCCTGCTCGACGGGGAGCAGGTGGTCGTGGGCGCTCCGGCGCAGTCCGCCCCGGGCGGGCCGGGTTCCGGCGCCGTCCCGGGCGTCGGTTCCGCTGCCGGTCCGCTGAGCCTCGGCACGGCCACGGTGGAGCAGCTGGACGGCCTGCCCGGCGTCGGCCCGGTCCTGGCGCAGCACATCGTGGAGTTCCGGACCGCCCGCGGCGGTTTCCGCTCGGTGGAGGAGCTCCGGCAGGTCGACGGCATCGGCGAGCGGCGGTTCGCCGACCTGCGCAAGCTGGTCAGGCCGTGAACCGCCCCGAGGGCGCGGGCCCGCTGGATCTGCGGCTCGCGGTGCCGGCGCTGGCCGCCTGGGCGGCGGCCGCCCTCGCCCTCGACGCGCCGCCCGGCTGGACCGCCGTCGGGACCGGGCTCGCGGTCCTCGGCGCGGGGCTGCTGCTCCTGGCCGGGTGCCGGCGTCCGGAGTCGCTGTGGCGGGTCGGCACGGCCGCGGCCGCCGTCCTGCTCTGCGCCGCCGCCGGTGCCGGGGTGGCGGGCCTCCAGCGGGCCGAGGCGCGGGCCGGGCCGGTCGTGGGGCTGGCCCGGGAGCACGCCCGGGTCCTCGCCGAGCTCACCGTCGGCTCCGACCCGCGGACCGCGCGCAGCGGGAGCGGCCCGCCCGTGGTCGTCCTGGATGCGGTGGTGACCCGGGTGACCGGACCCGACGGGACGCAGACCCGGGTCGAGACCCCCGTACGGGTGCTGGCCGGGCATCCGCAGTGGGCCCGGCTGCAGCCCTCCACCCGGGTCTCGGTCGTGGCCCGGCTGGCCCCGGGCCGGGGCGGGGAGCGCGCCGTCGCGCTGCTGCGGCCCGCCGGGGACACACCGCCCCGGGTGACCGGCGGCCCCGACACCGTCCAGCGGCTCGCCGGGAGGCTGCGGGCCGGGCTGCGCGAGGCCACCGACGGGCTCGCACCGGACGCCCGGGCCCTGCTGCCGGGGCTGGTGGTCGGGGACACCTCCCGGGTGCCGCCCGACCTGGAGGCGGCGTTCCGGTCCACCGACCTGCTGCACCTGCTGGCCGTGTCCGGGTCCAACCTGACCGTGGTGCTGTTCCTGCTCATCGGCCCGCCCGCCTCCGCGCAGCGCGCCGAGCGGGGCGGGCTCGCACCCCGCCTCGGGCTGTCCCTGCGGGCGACGGCCCTGTGCGGGACGGCGCTGACGCTGGCGTTCGTGGTGGTGTGCCGCCCGGAGCCGAGCGTGCTGCGGGCCGCGGCCTGCGGGACGATCACCCTGCTGGCCCTCGCCACCGGGCGGCGCAGATCCTTGATCCCCGCCCTGGCGGCCGCTGCCCTGCTCCTGGTGCTCTACGACCCGTGGCTGGCCCGCAGCCCCGGCTTCCTGCTCTCCGTCCTGGCCACCGGGTCCCTGCTCACGCTCGGCCCGCGCTGGAGCGGAGCCCTGCAGCGGCGCGGGATGCGGCCCCGGTTCGCCGATGCGCTGGGCGCCGCCGCGGCCGCGCAGGCGGTCTGCGCTCCGGTGGTCGCCGTGCTCTCGGCCCGGGTGAGCCTGGTGGCGGTGCCCTGCAATCTGCTGGCCGAGCTCGCGGCGGGCCCGGCGACCGTCCTCGGCTTCGCGGCGCTCGCGGCGGCGCCGCTGTCCCCGCCCGTCGCGGAGCTGCTCGCCCGGTGCGCGGGGGTGCCGGCCGGGTGGATCGCCGGCGTGGCACGGGCCGGGGCGCGGCTGCCGGGCGCGGAGCTGGCCTGGCCGGGCGGGCTCACCGGGGGACTGCTGCTGGCCGCCGCCACCTTGGCCGTCGTAGGGCTCGGCGCACGGATCCGGCACCGGCCGTGGGTGTGCTCCGGCCTGGCCGTGCTGCTGCTCCTGGCCGTCCTGCGGCCGCCGCAGCTCACCCGTACGCTCACCCGCTGGCCGCCGCCCGACTGGAGCTACGTCCAGTGCGCGGTGGGCCAGGGCGATGCCGCCGTACTCGCCGCCGGGCCGGGCACGGCCGTGGTGGTGGACACCGGTCCCGAACCGGGCCCGGTGGACGCTTGCCTGCGCGCCCTCGGGGTGAGCCGGGTGCCGCTGCTCCTGCTGACGCACTTTCACGCCGATCACGTCGGCGGCCTGTCCGGGGTGCTGCGGGGGCGGACCGTGGGTGTGATTCAGACCACCACGCTGGAAGAGCCGGCCCCTCAGGCCGAGTTCGTCCGGCGGACCGCGGCGGCCGCCCGCGTCCCCGTCGTGCCGGCCGCGGCAGGGGAGCGGCGCCGGGCCGGACCCCTGGAGTGGCAGGTGCTCTGGCCCTCGCCCGACGGGCCGCGGCCGGAGGGGCCCAACGACGCCAGCGTCGCCCTGCTGGTCCGCGGCGCGGGCCTGACCCTCCTCCTGCTCGGTGATCTAGAACCGCCCTCGCAGCAGGCACTTCTGACGGCCCATCCGGAACTGGGGCCGGTCGACGTCCTCAAGGTCGCCCACCACGGCTCCGCACACCAGGACCCCGGCCTGCAGTCGAAGGTCCGGCCCCGGCTCGCGATCGTCCCGGTCGGTGCGGGCAACCGCTACGGGCACCCCGCACCGGGTACGCTCGCGCACCTGCGGACCCTGGGCGCGACCGTACTGCGCACCGACACCGACGGCTCGATCGCCGTCGCCGGGAGCGGCCCGCGGATACGGGCTTTCCCCTCCCGTAGGAGGCGGCGCCGACACGGGCATACCGGACACCGTCCTTCTGTTTGCCCACAACCCGACAGCATGATCGAATGCGTCTTCGCCAGAGCGGTACAAGTCCACACAGCACGGGGGTGCACCAACCATGTTCGGTCGCCGAAGAGGGACGGAGACGGCAGGAAGTGCCGGACCGCAGACGTCCGCGACACTGACGCTGCCTCATACGGCGCGACTGCTCAGCTGTCGTGTCCTCGACACCGTCCACCAGCCGGTCAGGCAGGCCAGGTTCGAGGTGACGGACCCGATCGGCCGGCGCATCGTCAGCGGCGAGACCGACCCGTACGGCGGGTTCACCGCGGCCGTTCCGGAGGGCGAGTACCGGCTCTCCGTCACCGCCGAGGGCTTCGCGCCCTTCCACGGGGCGACGCTGGTGGGGGACCCGGCGCAGCCCGGAACCGGGGAGATCGTCCTCGACGCCGTGGAGCCGCCGCTGCTGCCGGCGCCCGGCCACTGGGAACTCGACCCGACGCATTCGTCCATCGCGTTCACGGCCCAGCACATCGGATTCGCCCGGATCCGCGGCCGGTTCAACACGTTCGCCGGGGCGGTACGGATAGCCGACCGGATGGAGGACTCCTCCATGCACGTGATCATCGACGCGGCGAGCATCGACACCGGGGTGCGGTTGCGGGATGACCACTTGCGGTCCGGCGACTTCCTGGACGCGGCACGGCATCCGACGGTCGAGTTCTACAGCGAGCGCTTCATCCACCGCAGCGGCAGCCGCTGGACCGTCGCGGGCGCGCTGACCCTGCACGGGGTCGGCCGCTCGGTGACCCTGGACACCGAGTACCTGGGCCTCGGCACCGGGTTGGAGGGCGAACCGCGCGCGGCCTGCCGGGCCACCACCGAACTGCACCGCGAGGACTTCACCCTCAACTGGCAGTCCGTGCTGGCCCACGGGATAGCGGCGATCGGCTCGAGCGTGGAAGTGGCGCTGGACATCCAGATCGTGCACAAGGCCTAGGCGTGTTGTCCCGGGACGTTGGTGACGCGCGTGCTGGGTGCTTGAAATGGGTGAGGGCCTTCTGGCTCGGTGGGGATTGCGACATCTCAACCGACTTCAGGAGGCCCTCGTGGTCCACCGTAATGCCCCGCTGACCGAGACCGGACGACTGCGCCTGGCCCGGTGCGTCGTGGATGACGGATGGCCCGTGCGTCGGGCGGCCGAGTGTTCCCAGGTCAGCCACACCACCGCCGCCCGCTGGGCCACCCGCTACCGACACCTCGGCGTCGCCGGAATGAGTGACCGCTCCAGCCGCCCCCACCACCAGCCCCGAAGGACGGCAGCCGAGGTCGAGAGGGAAGTGCTCCGCCTCCCTGGGCGGGCCCCACCGAGTGGGGGCCGGCGGGGTGTTACGGGGCTTCCAGCCAGCCCTCGTACTCGGCGGCGAGGCCGTCCAGCACCTTGGTGTCGAGCCGTTCCTGCGGGTCCTCGACCACCACCAGCCACTGGGCGTCCTCGGCGTCGTCCTCGCCGGCCAGCGCGTCGCGGAACAGCTGCGGCTCCTCGGGGAGGCCGAAGCGGTCGACGGCCTCCTGGGCCACCTCCTCGGCGGCGTCGCGGTCGGGCAGCACCAGTACATGTCGCACGTTCACGCGGCCATTCTCGGGTACGGGGCGAGGGGGCCCGCCGTGCGGGGGGCTGTCAGTGCGGCGTGGGATGCTGGACGCGATGGCCACCAGGAAGAACTCCACCGACGATCCGCTCGCCCCGCTCACCCTCGCGGTGGGGCAGGAGGACCTGCTGCTCGACCGCGCCGTACGGGAGGTGGTGGCGGCCGCCCGGGCCGCCGACGCCGACACGGACGTACGGGACCTCGCGCCCGAGCAGCTCCAGCCCGGCACGCTTGCCGAGCTGACCAGCCCGTCGCTCTTCTCCGAGCGCAAGGTACTGGTCGTACGCAATGCGCAGGACCTGTCCGCGGACACGGTCAAAGAGGTGAAGGCGTACCTCGCGTCGCCCTTCGAGGAGATCATCCTCGTGCTCCTCCACGCGGGCGGCGTCAAGGGCAAGGGGCTGCTGGACGCGGCCCGCAAGGCGGGGGCCCGGGAGATCGCCTGCCCGAAGATGACGAAGGCGGCGGACCGGCTGGCGTTCGTGCGGGGCGAGTTCCGCACGCTGGGCCGGTCGGCGACCCCGGAGGCGTGCCAGACGCTGGTCGACGCGATCGGGAGCGATCTGCGAGAGCTCGCGAGTGCGGCCGCGCAGCTGTGCGCGGACGTCGAGGGCACGATCGACGAGGCCGTGGTCGGCCGGTACTACACCGGCCGGGCCGAGGCCTCCAGCTTCACGGTCGCCGACCGGGCGGTCGAGGGGCGGGCGGCGGAGGCCCTCGAGGCGCTGCGGTGGTCGCTGTCCACGGGGGTGGCACCGGTGCTGATCACGAGTGCGCTGGCGCAGGCGGTGCGGGCGATCGGCAAGCTCGCCTCCGCGCCGCGGGGGGCGCGGCCGGGGGATCTGGCGCGGGATCTGGGCATGCCGCCGTGGAAGATCGACCGGGTGCGTCAGCAGATGCGGGGCTGGTCTGCGGACGGGGTCTCGGAGGCACTGCGGGCCGTGGCTGCGGCCGATGCCGGGGTCAAGGGCGGGGGCGATGATCCCGAGTACGCGCTCGAGAAGGCCGTCGTGGCGGTGGCCAGGGCGGCTCGGCCGCAGCGCCGCTAGCCTCCGGCGGGCCGGTTCTCCGGCTTCGGCCTCGCCGGCCGGGGTTGCCTCGGCACGTGTGCCGCCCGTGGCCCCGCTGGGCCGTTGCGGTCCGTAGCCGTAGCCGTAGCCGTAGCCGTAGCCGTAGCCGTAGCCGTAGCCGTAGGCGTGGCCGTGGCCGTAGCCGGGTGGGGTGCCGCTGCGCGGGATTGCCCCTCCCCGCCCTTCGCCCGTTCCCCGGGGCTCCGCCCCGAACCCCGTGCGTCCCGCCGCTGTCGGGGGCGCTGCCCCCGAGCCCCCGCGCCTCAAACGCCGGCGGGGCTGGAGGGGGCCGGGGTGGGTCCGGATGGGGCCGGGGGGCCTCAAGCGCCCGCGGGGCCGGATGGGGTCGGCGGGGCTGAGGGGTGCTTCAAGCGCCCGCCGGGCCGGCGGGGCTGAGCGGTGCCTCAAGCGCCCGCGGGGCTGCGGGGTGCCTCGAGCGCCCGCGGGGTGCCTCGAGCGCCCGCAGGGCCGGCGGGGCTGCGGGGTGCCTCGAGCGCCCGGGCTCCGGGTGGGACGGGGTCGGATGGGGGCCGGTCGGGGAAGACGAAGGCCCCGGGGCCGCCCTGGGGAAGGGTGGCGCCGGGGCCTTCGGTGTTGCTTGTGCACCGCACCCGCGTGGCGAACGCTTCGTGTGCGGCGCGGGGGGCCGGTCAGGAGCGGGAGAGAGGGCCCGCTGGGTCCGTTCCGGCGATCACATCAGAGCTCAGCCCTGGAGGGAGGCAACCTTGGTGGCCAGCGCCGACTTCTTGTTGGCGGCGGCGTTCTTGTGGATGACACCCTTCGAGACAGCCTTGTCGAGCGCACGCGCGGCGGCGCGAGAAGCCACGGTGGCCTTCTCGACGTCACCGGCGACGACGGCCTCGCGGGCCTTGCGGATCGCGGTCTTGAGCGAAGACTTGACGGCCTTGTTGCGCAGGCGCGCCTTCTCGTTCGTCTTGTTCCGCTTGATCTGGGACTTGATGTTCGCCACGAAAGAGCCTTTTCAGGTTCAGAGTTTGATCTTCGGATTGTGTCCCGACAGCTGAGAGGGCATACGAGACACAGCTGCCCAGGCTACCAGGCACGCTCCGACCGGCCCAAACCGAGCGCATCGCCCCGTCCATGGGACCATGGGAACCTGCGTACAGATCCGACGAGAGCCGGAAACGCTTCCGACTGCGACCCGAGAATCAGGACACTGCGTGCCCGCGATCCCCAGCCACGTGCCCGAGCCGAGCCGTACCGACCCGGCGCTGATCCGCAATTTCTGCATCATCGCGCACATCGACCACGGCAAGTCGACGCTTGCCGACCGGATGCTCCAGCTCACCGGCGTCGTCGACCAGCGGCAGATGCGCGCCCAGTACCTCGACCGCATGGACATCGAGCGTGAGCGCGGTATCACGATCAAGTCCCAGGCCGTCCGGCTGCCGTGGGCGCCGACCGAGGGCGAGGGCCAGGGCAAGACCCACATCCTCAACATGATCGACACCCCCGGGCACGTCGACTTCACCTACGAGGTCTCGCGCTCCCTCGCCGCCTGCGAGGGCACGGTCCTCCTGGTGGACGCCGCCCAGGGCATCGAGGCCCAGACCCTCGCCAACCTGTACCTGGCGATGGAGAACGACCTCGCGATCGTCCCCGTCCTGAACAAGATCGACCTGCCGGCCGCCCAGCCGGAGAAGTTCGCCGAGGAGCTCGCGAACCTGGTCGGCTGCCAGCCCGAGGACGTCCTGCGGGTCTCCGCGAAGACCGGCCTCGGCGTCGACGCCCTGCTCGACAAGGTCGTCGCCACCGTCCCGGCCCCGGTCGGCGTCAAGGACGCCCCCGCCCGCGCGATGATCTTCGACTCGGTCTACGACTCGTACCGCGGCGTCGTGACGTACGTCCGTGTGGTCGACGGCCAGCTCAACAAGCGCGAGCGCATCCGGATGATGTCCACCGGTGCCACCCACGAGCTGCTGGAGATCGGCGTCTCCTCCCCGGAGATGACCCCGGCCGACGGCATCGGCGTCGGTGAGGTGGGCTACATCATCACCGGCGTGAAGGACGTCCGTCAGTCCAAGGTCGGTGACACCATCACCAGCCTGCACAACGGCGCGACCGAGGCCCTCGGCGGCTACAAGGACCCGAAGCCGATGGTCTTCTCGGGCCTCTACCCGCTCGACGGCTCCGAGTACCCGGACCTGCGCGAGGCCCTGGACAAGCTGCAGCTCAACGACGCCGCGCTCGTCTACGAGCCGGAGACCTCGGCGGCGCTGGGCTTCGGCTTCCGCGTCGGCTTCCTCGGCCTGCTGCACCTGGACGTGGTCCGTGAGCGCCTCGAGCGCGAGTTCGGCCTCGACCTGATCGCCACCGCGCCGAACGTGGTCTACCGCGTCGTCCTGGAGGACGGCAAGGAAGTCCAGGTCACCAACCCGAGCGAGTTCCCCGAGGGCAAGATCTCGGACGTGTTCGAGCCGGTCGTCCGGGCCACCGTGCTCGCGCCCACCGAGTTCATCGGCGCGATCATGGAGCTCTGCCAGACCCGCCGCGGCACGCTGCTCGGCATGGACTACCTCTCCGAGGACCGCGTCGAGATCCGCTACACCCTCCCCCTCGCGGAGATCGTCTTCGACTTCTTCGACCAGCTGAAGTCCAAGACGCGCGGTTACGCCTCCCTCGACTACGAGCCCACCGGCGAGCAGTCCGGCAGCCTGGTCAAGGTCGACATCCTGCTGCACGGCGACAAGGTCGACGCCTTCTCGGCCGTCACCCACAAGGACGCCGCGTACGCGTACGGCGTGCGGCTCGTCGCCAAGCTGCGCGAGCTCATCCCGCGGCAGGCCTTCGAGGTGCCGATCCAGGCGGCCGTCGGCTCGCGCGTCATCGCCCGCGAGACGATCCGCGCCATCCGCAAGGACGTCCTCGCCAAGTGCTACGGCGGTGACATCTCCCGTAAGCGGAAGCTGCTGGAGAAGCAGAAGGAAGGCAAGAAGCGCATGAAGATGGTCGGCTCGGTGGAGGTGCCCCAGGAGGCCTTCATCGCCGTCCTCTCCAGCGACGAGTCCTCCGGCAAGAAGAAGTAGCCCCCGGGCCGTGAACGGCCTTGAACCGCCTTGATCCGTATGCGGAACAGGCCCCCGTGCAGCCGCGCGGGGGCCTGTTTCGTTATGAATCGGCGTCTCAAGGGCTCTTACGCGCCAGGCGGAGGGCCCCTACTCTGATCACTGCCCGTTGGTTACTCGCCAGTTACAAGAGCTGGTTGCAAGCCCTGTTGGAAGCCGTCATTCACCGCCTTGGATGACAGGCCCTGCCGCGTGGTCCGGAGGACGTCCGTGAGCGACACACAGACCTTGATCGAGAACCGCCCGCCCACCGTGGCGGCACTCTTCCTTGAGCGTGTCGCCGCCACGCCGAACGCCGAGGCCTACCGGTTCCCGGTGCCAGCGGCCGACGGCAGAGGCCCCGACGACTGGAAGTCGCTGAGCTGGGGCCAGGCGGCCGAGCGGGTCTTCGGTATCGCCGCGGGCCTGCTGGACCTCGGCGTGCAGCCCGAGGACCGGGTCGCGCTCGCCTCCAACACCCGCGTCGAGTGGATCCTCTCCGACCTGGGCGTCATGTGCGCCGGCGGCGCCGTGACCACGATCTACCCGAGCACCAACGCCGAGGAGTCGGCGTTCATCCTCGCCGACTCGGCCAGCCGCGTGCTGATCGCCGAGGACGCGGCCCAGCTGGCCAAGGCCCGCGAGCGCCGCGCCGACCTGCCCGAGCTCGCCCACGTGGTGGTCCTGGAGTCAGCCGGCGCGGTACCCGCCGACGGCGACCCGGAGGGCTGGGTGCTCTCCCTCGCCGACCTGGAGGCGCGCGGCAAGGAGTACCTCGCCAAGCACCCCGAGGCGATCAAGGAGCGGATCGCGGCCATCACCGCCGACCAGCTCGCCACGCTGATCTACACCTCCGGCACCACCGGCCGCCCCAAGGGCGTACGGCTCCCGCACGACAACTGGTCGTACATGGCCAAGGCCACCGTCGCCACCGGCATGATCTCCGGCGACGACGTCCAGTACCTGTGGCTCCCGCTCGCGCACGTCTTCGGCAAGGTCCTGACCTCCGGCCAGATCGAGGTCGGCCACGTCACCGCCGTCGACGGCCGGATCGACAAGATCATCGAGAACCTGCCGGTCGTCCAGCCCACCTACATGGCGGCCGTCCCGCGCATCTTCGAGAAGGTCTACAACGGGGTCGCGGCCAAGGCCCGGGCCGGCGGCGGCGCCAAGTACAAGATCTTCCAGTGGTCGGTCGGCGTGGCCCGCGAGTACGCCAAGGTCACCCAGGACAACTACCGGCGCACCGGCAGCGCCACGGCCCCCTTCGGCCTGACCACCAAGCACAAGATCGCCGACGCGCTCGTCTACTCCAAGCTCCGCGAGGCCTTCGGCGGCCGGCTGCGCGCCGCCGTCTCCGGCGCCTCCGCCCTGGCCCCCGACATCGGCTACTTCTTCGCCGGCGCAGGCATCAACATCCTCGAGGGCTACGGCCTCACCGAGTCCAGCGCCGCGTCCTTCGTCAACCCGGGCGAGGCCTACCGCACCGGCACCGTCGGCAAGCCGCTCCCCGGCACCGAGGTCCGCATCGCCGACGACGGCGAGATCCTGCTGCGCGGCCCCGGCATCATGCAGGGCTACCACCTGCAGCCGGAGAAGACCGCCGAGGTGCTGGAGGAGGACGGCTGGCTGCACACGGGCGACATCGGCGAGCTCTCGCCCGACGGCTACCTGCGCATCACGGACCGCAAGAAGGACCTGATCAAGACCTCGAACGGCAAGTACGTCGCGCCGGCCGAGATCGAGGGCCGGTTCAAGGCGATCTGCCCGTACGTGTCGAGCATCGTGGTGCACGGCGCCGACCGGAACTTCTGCGCCGCCCTGGTCGCGCTCGACGAGCCCTCGATCATGGTCTGGGCCGCCGAGAACGGGCTGGAGGGCAAGACGTACGCCGAGGTCCTGGCCGCGGCGGAGACGAACCGGCTGGTCGAGACGTACATCCAGACCCTGAACGAGGGCCTGCAGCGCTGGCAGACGGTCAAGAAGTTCCGGATCCTGCCCCGCGACCTCGACGTGGAGCACGGCGACCTCACGCCCAGCCTGAAGCTGAAGCGGCCGGCCGTCGAGCGTGAGTTCAAGCACCTCATCGACGAGATGTACGAGGGCTCGCGCGAGGCGTAGCGCGGGGCGCAACCCCTGCCACGGCGCCCGCCGCGGTCTCGCGTGATGCGAGCCGGGGCGGGCGCCGCGGCGCGTGCGGGACAATGGGTGCATGCCTTCCGCACTGCCCGACGGTGAACCCATGCCCGAAGACGGCTCGCTGCCGTCGCATGCCCTGGCGGGTGCCGGGGACCGGCCGCTCGGGTTCTACCTGCACGTCCCGTACTGCGCCACGCGGTGCGGGTACTGCGACTTCAACACCTACACCGCGACCGAGCTGCGCGGCACCGGCGGCGTGCTCGCCTCCCGGGAGAACTACGCCGACACCCTGATCGACGAGGTCCGCCTCGCCCGGAAGGTGCTCGGGGACGACCCGCGGGCCGTCCGGACGGTGTTCGTGGGCGGCGGAACGCCGACGCTGCTTCCGGCCGCGGACCTCGTACGGATGCTCGCGGCGATCCGCGACGAGTTCGGCCTGGCCGAGGATGCCGAGATCACCACGGAGGCCAATCCGGAGTCGGTGAACCCGGAGTACCTGGCGGAGTTGCGCGCCGGCGGCTTCAACCGGATCTCCTTCGGCATGCAGAGCGCGAAGCAGCACGTCCTGAAGGTGCTCGACCGCACGCACACGCCGGGCCGGCCGGAGGCGTGCGTCGCGGAGGCGCGCGCGGCGGGCTTCGACCACGTGAACCTGGACCTGATCTACGGCACCCCGGGGGAGTCGGACGAGGACTGGCGGGCTTCGCTGGCCGCCGCCCTCGGCGCGGGCCCGGACCACATCAGCGCCTACGCGCTGATCGTCGAGGAGGGCACGCAGCTGGCCCGCCGGATCCGCCGCGGCGAGGTCCCGATGACCGACGACGACGTGCACGCCGACCGCTACCTGATCGCCGACGAGGTCATGGCGCAGGCCGGCTACTCCTGGTACGAGGTCTCGAACTGGGCCACCTCCGAGGCCGGGCGCTGTCTGCACAACGAGCTGTACTGGCGCGGCGCCGACTGGTGGGGCGCCGGGCCCGGAGCGCACTCGCACGTGGGCGGGGTCCGGTGGTGGAACGTGAAGCACCCCGGCGCCTACGCGGCGGCGCTGGCCGAGGGCCGCTCCCCGGGCGCGGGCCGCGAACTCCTCTCCGAGGAGGACCGCCGGGTGGAGCGGATCCTGCTGGAGCTGCGCCTGGTGGACGGCGTCCCGCTGTCCCTCCTGGCCCCGGCCGGCCTCGCGGCCTCCCGCCGCGCCCTGGCCGACGGGCTGCTGGACCCGGCCCCGTACGAGGCCGGGCGGGCCGTGCTGACCCTGCGCGGGCGGCTCCTGGCCGACGCGGTGGTCCGCGACCTGGTGGACTGACCACCCGCCGAGTGAAGACCCACAGAACCGGCCTGTGATCGTCGACCCGATCGTGGCGCACTGTGTTCTGCTCACCCTCCTGTCGGGAAGGGCGACGAGGCCGACTACCGGTCCCGGCAGATCACGAAATTCGGTGAGCCGCTGCCGCTGGAACTGCCGGGCATCGAGCTGGACACGAGCGCATGCGGCACTTGCCCCGGAGTCAGGCCGCACCGCCGACCGTGACGAAGTCGATCAGCTCCTCCACACGGCCCAGCAGGACCGGCTCCAGGTCCTTGTAGGACCTCACGCGGGACAGGATGTGCTGCCAGGCGGCTCCGGTGTTCTCCGGCCAGCCCAGCGCCCTGCAGACACCCGTCTTCCAGTCCTGGCCGCGCGGGACCGCCGGCCACGCCGGGATGCCGAGCGCGGACGGCTTCACGGCCTGCCAGACGTCCACGTACGGGTGGCCGACGACCAGGACGTCCGGGGACGTCACCGACGCCGCGATACGGGACTCCTTCGAACCCGGGACCAGGTGGTCCACCAGGACCCCCAGGCGCGCGTCCGGGGCCGGGGCGAAGTCCGCCACGACGGCCGGGAGGTCGTCGACGCCCTCCAGGTACTCCACCACCACGCCCTCGATCCGCAGGTCGTCGCCCCAGACCCGCTCCACCAGCTCGGCGTCGTGCCGGCCCTCCACGTAGATCCGGCCCGCGCGGGCCACCCGGGCCCGGGCACCCGGGACGGCGAGGGAGCCCGAGGCGGTACGCGACGGGCCCGACGGGGCCCGTGAGGGGCGGATCAGGGTCACCACCGCGCCCTCCAGCAGGAACCCGCTCGGCTCCATCGGGAACACCCGCCGCTTGCCGAACCGGTCCTCCAGGGTCACCGTGCCCGCCTCGCAGGCCACCACCGCGCCGCAGAAGTCCGTACCGGCCACCTCGACCACCAGGTCCGGCTCGGCCGCCACCTCCGGTACGGCCTTGGGGCGCTTCCACTGCGGGGTCAGGTCGGGGGAGTACTCACGCATCCGGCCGACACTAGGAGAGGCGCGCCGATCACGCCTCCGACACGCCGAAACGGGCGGCCAGTGTGGCGCGTTGCGCACGTACGAAACCCGCGTCGACCACCGCTCCGTGACCCGGCACGTACAGCGCGTCCTCCCCGCCCAGCGACAGCAGCCGGTCCAGCGCCGCCGGCCACTGCGCCGGCACCGCGTCGCTGCCCGCCTGCGGTTCGCCCGACTCCTCGACGAGGTCCCCGCAGAACACCGTCTCGCGCTCGCCCGGCACGAAGACGGCCAGGTCGTACCCGGTGTGCCCGGGCCCGACGTTGGCCAGCAGCACCTGCACCCCGCCCAGCTCCAGCGTCCATTCGCCCGACACGGAATGCCTCGGCACCACCAGCAGGTCCGCCGCCTCGGCGGCCTCGGCCTCCGCCAGCCCCTGCCGGACCGCGTCGTCGCGCAGCTCCTCGCGCCCGGCCGACAGCTCCGCGGCCAGCCCGACCGCCCCGTACACCTCGGCCCCGGCGAACGCGGCCACGCCCAGGACATGATCGAAATGGCCGTGCGTGAATGCGATATGCGTCACGCGCCGGCCGGTCAGCCGCTCCGCCTCGGCCCGCAGCTGTGCGCCTTCGCGTACGCACGAGCCCGGATCGATCAGGAGCACCGATTCGTCCCCCACCACCAGCCCCGCCGTGCAATCCCACACCGGGAGCCGCCTCCGGCCGCTCCGCGCGGTCAGCCGTTCCCAGCCCGCCTCTTCCCAACGCACGTCCATGCCGCGACGCTACCTTGGCGGGCCTCCCTTGCCAGGGTCTTACTACCCGGCCGTACACTGAGCGGGGGATCTCTGGCACTCGAACGATCAGAGTGCCAACGAGGCCAACGACCAAGACAACGGACCAGAGCTGGAGGTGTGCGCGCGATGCTCAGCGAACGCAGACTCGAAGTGCTGCGCGCCATCGTCCAGGACTACGTCGGGACGGAGGAGCCGGTCGGCTCCAAGGCGCTCACCGAGCGGCACCGGCTCGGCGTCTCGCCCGCCACCGTGCGCAACGACATGGCCGTGCTGGAGGAGGAGGGCTATATCGCGCAGCCCCACACCAGCGCCGGCCGGATCCCCACGGACAAGGGCTACCGGCTCTTCGTCGACAGGCTGGCGGGGGTCAAGCCGCTGTCGACGCCCGAGCGCCGGGCCATCCAGAACTTCCTCGACGGGGCCGTCGACCTCGACGACGTGGTCGGCCGTACGGTGCGCCTGCTCGCGCAGCTCACCCGGCAGGTCGCCGTCGTCCAGTACCCGAGCCTGACCCGGTCCACGGTCCGGCACGTCGAGCTGCTGTCGCTCGCTCCGGCCCGGCTCATGCTCGTGCTGATCACCGATACAGGACGGGTCGAGCAACGGCTCGTGGACTGCCAGACCCCGTTCGGCGAGACCTCGCTCGCCGATCTGCGGGCACGGCTCAACAGCAGGGTCGTCGGCCGCCGCTTCACGGACGTGCCGCAGCTCGTGCAGGACCTGCCGGAGTCGTTCGAGCCGGATGACCGCAGCACGGTGTCGACCGTGCTCGCGACCCTGCTGGAGACGCTGGTCGAGGAGGCCGAGGAGCGGCTGATGATCGGCGGAACCGCCAATCTCACGCGCTTCGGACACGATTTTCCCCTGACGATCAGGCCGGTGCTCGAGGCGCTGGAGGAGCAGGTCGTGCTCCTCAAGCTGCTCGGCGAGGCCAACGAGTCGGGAATGGCCGTACGGATCGGGCACGAGAATGCCTACGAGGGACTGAACTCCACGTCCGTCGTCTCGGTCGGCTACGGTTCGGGCGGCGAAACAGTCGCCAAACTCGGCGTGGTCGGACCGACCCGCATGGACTACCCCGGAACGATGGGAGCGGTACGCGCAGTGGCACGTTACGTCGGACAGATCCTGGCGGAGTCGTAAGTGGCCACGGACTACTACGCCGTTCTCGGCGTGCGCCGCGACGCATCGCAGGACGAGATCAAGAAGGCCTTCCGCCGCCTCGCGCGCGAACTCCACCCGGACGTGAATCCGGACCCGAAGACGCAGGAGCGCTTCAAGGAGATCAACGCGGCCTACGAGGTGCTCTCGGACCCGCAGAAGAAGCAGGTCTACGACCTCGGCGGCGACCCGCTGTCCTCCTCGGGCGGCGGTGGCGCGGGCGGCTTCGGAGCGGGTGGCTTCGGCAACTTCTCCGACATCATGGACGCCTTCTTCGGCCAGGCCTCGCAGCGCGGACCGCGCTCGCGGACCCGCCGCGGCCAGGACGCCATGATCCGCCTCGACCTGGAGCTGGACGAGGCCGCCTTCGGCACGACCAAGGACATCCAGGTCGACACGGCCGTCGTCTGCACCACCTGCTCCGGCGAGGGTGCCGCCCCCGGCACCTCGGCGCAGACGTGTGACATGTGCCGTGGCCGCGGTGAGGTGTCGCAGGTCACCCGGTCCTTCCTGGGCCAGGTCATGACCTCGCGCCCCTGCCCCCAGTGCCAGGGCTTCGGCACCGTGGTCCCGACCCCGTGCCCCGAGTGCGCGGGCGACGGCCGGGTCCGCTCCCGGCGCAGCCTCACGGTCAAGATCCCGGCCGGTGTCGAGAACGGCACCCGGATCCAGCTCGCGGGCGAGGGTGAGGTCGGCCCCGGCGGTGGCCCCGCCGGCGACCTGTACGTGGAGATCCACGAGCTGTCGCACCCGACCTTCCAGCGGCGCGGGGACGACCTGCACTGCACGGTGACCATCCCCATGACGGCAGCGGCCCTCGGCACCAAGTGCCCGCTGGAGACGCTGGACGGCATGGAGGAGATCGACATCCGCCCCGGCACCGGCTCGGGCCAGTCGATCCCGCTGCACGGGCGCGGCGTCACGCACCTGCGCGGCGGCGGCCGCGGCGACCTGATCGTCCACGTCGAGGTCACCACCCCGGGCAAGCTGGACGCCCAGCAGGAGGAGCTGCTGCGCCAGCTCGCCAAGCTGCGCGGCGAGGAGCGGCCCATGGGCCAGTTCGCGCCGGGTCAGCAGGGCCTGTTCAGCCGCCTGAAGGACGCCTTCAACGGCCGCTGACCGGCCTGTCGGCACACGTACGAGCCCGGTCCGGGGATGCCCCGGACCGGGCTCGCCGCATCGATCCGGACGCCGCCGTTGAAGCGGACTATGCCAGGCGAATGCCGTGATTCGGCCCGGTGAGCGGGACATGGCACGATGCAGTGCATGTCCTCCGCACCGAACGGTCTCTCCCCGTACCCGATCGTGCAGGCTCCCATGGCGGGCGGCGCCTCCTGTCCGCCGCTCGCCGCCGCCGTGTGCGAGGCGGGCGGGCTGGGCTTCCTGGCCGGCGGCTACAAGACCGCCGACGGCATGTACCAGGAGATCAAACAGCTGCGCGCGCTCACCCGGCGCCCGTTCGGCGTGAACCTCTTCATGCCGCAGACCGGGTACGTGGACCAGGCCGCCGTGGAGGCATACCGCGGGCAGCTGGCCGGCGAGGCCAGCTGGTACGAGATCTCCCTGGCCGACGAGGACATCATCGGCACCAGCGACGACGGCTACGACGCCAAGCTCGCGATCCTCCTCGAAGACCCCGTTCCCGTCGTCTCGTTCACCTGCGGCTGTCCCACGCCCGTGGTCCTCGCCTCCCTGCGCAAGGCGGGCACGTACTCGGTCGTCACCGTCACCTCGGTCGACGAGGCCCGAGCGGCGCAGGCCGCGGGCGCCGACTCCGTCTGCGTCCAGGGCGTGGAGGCCGGCGGCCACCAGGGCACCCACCGCGACGACCCGCAGGCCGACGGCACGGCGGGCGTGGGCCTGCTCGCGCTGGTGGCGCAGGTACGGGAGGCCGTGGGCCTCCCGATCATCGCGGCGGGCGGTCTGATGCGCGGCTCGCAGATCGCGGCGCTGCTGGCGGCGGGCGCGGAGGCGGCCCAGCTCGGCACCGCGTTCCTGGCCTGCCCCGAATCGGGCGCGCACCCGCTGCACAAGAAGGCGCTGACGGATCCCCTGTTCCCCCACACGGAGCTGACCAGGGCGTTCTCGGGGCGGCCGGCCCGGGGCCTGGTGAACCGTTTCATGCGGGAGCACGGCCCGTACGCCCCGGCCGCGTACCCGCAGATCCACCACATGACCGCCGGGCTACGCAAGGCGGCGGCCACGGCCGGGGACCCGCAGGGCATGGCGCTGTGGGCGGGCCAGGGACACCGGCTGGCGCGGGCGCTGCCCGCGGGGGAGCTGGTGGAGGTTCTGGCGGCCGAACTGGCCGAGGCCCAGAGCGCGTTGAAGGCAATACAGAAGAGGAGTACGTCATGACCGCCCCCGTGTTCGTGGTCGAAGAGGTCCCCGCGGGGCCGGAGTTCATGCTCGACGGCCCGGAGGGCCGGCACGCGGTCTCCGTGAAACGGCTGAACCCGGGCGAGGACGTGGTCCTCACCGACGGGCGCGGCCACTGGGCGCAGGGCGTGGTCAAGGCCGCCGAGGGCAAGGACCGGCTGGTCGTCACGGACCTGCACGCCATCGAGGAGGAGCCGGAGCCGGCCGTCCGGATCACCGTCGTCCAGGCCCTGCCCAAGGGGGACCGCGGCGAGCTCGCCGTCGAGACCATGACCGAGACCGGCGTGGACGCGATCGTCCCCTGGCAGGCCTCGCGCTGCATCACCCAGTGGCGCGGCGACCGCGGCGCCAAGTCCCTGGCCAAGTGGCGCGCCACAGCCCGGGAGGCGGGCAAGCAGTCCCGCCGGGTCCGCTTCCCGGAGGTGGCGGAGGCCATGTCCACGAAGCAGGTCGCGGCGCTGCTGGCCGGGGCCGACCTGGCCATGGTCCTCCACGAGGACCGGGACGCACCCTCGGGGGCCCTGGCCACGGCCGAACTCCCGGCCGGGGGCTCCATCGTGCTGGTCGTCGGCCCGGAGGGCGGGGTCTCCCCGGAGGAGCTGGCCGTCTTCGCGGAAGCCGGAGCCCACCCCTACCGCCTGGGCTCCTCGGTCCTGCGCACCTCCACCGCCGGCACCGCGGCGACGGCGGTCCTGCTGGCGCGTACCGGCCGCTGGTCCTGAAAACGCGTACGAGGCCGCCGACGGCGCCGGTTACGATGCCGGAGCTGATCAACGTCGGCGTCGACGGCCCGTCAACGCCACTGGTACGGAAGGCGGAGCAATGGCCGGGGAACCGCAGGCGGACTGCCTGTTCTGCAAGATCGTCGCGGGGAACATCCCGGCGACCGTGGTCCGGGAGACCGAGACGACCTTCGCCTTCCGGGACATCAACCCGCAGGCGCCCACGCACGTCCTCGTGATCCCGCGCGTGCACTACCCGGACGCCGCCTCGCTCGCCGCCGCCGAGCCGGCCGTCACCGCCGACCTGCTGCGCGTGGCCGGCGAGATCGCCGCCGAGGAGAAGATCGACGAGCACGGCTACCGGATCGTGTTCAACACGGGCGCCGGCGCCGGCCAGACCGTCTTCCACGCGCACGCGCACGTCCTCGGCGGGCGCGGCCTCCAGTGGCCCCCCGGATAAACCGTGTCCGTACGAGAGTTCGTGGTGCTGGGCACCGCCAGTCAGGTGCCCACCCGCCACCGCAACCACAACGGCTACCTCCTGCGCTGGGACGGCGAGGGCATCCTCTTCGACCCGGGCGAGGGCACCCAGCGCCAGATGCTCCGCGCCGGGGTGGCCGCGCACGACATCAACCGGATCTGCATCACCCACTTCCACGGTGACCACAGCCTCGGCCTCGCCGGGGTGATCCAGCGCATCAACCTGGACCGGGTCCCGCACCCCGTCACCGCGCACTACCCGGCCTCCGGGCAGAGGTTCTTCGAGCGGCTCCGGTACGCCACCGCCTACCGGGAGACCGTCCCGCTCCGCGAGGAACCGGTGTCCGCGGACGGGACGCTGGCCCAGGGGCCCTCGTACGCCCTCGAGGCCCGCCGGCTCTCGCACCCGGTCGAGTCCTTCGGCTACCGGCTCACCGAGCCGGACGGGCGCCGGATGGTGCCCGAACTGCTCGCGCAGCACGGGATCAAGGGGCCCGACGTGGGCCGGATCCAGCGCGAGGGGCAGTTGGGCGGGGTCACGCTCGACGACGTCAGCGAGCACAAGCCGGGGCAGAGCTTCGCCTTCGTCATGGACACCCGGCTGTGTCCCGGCGTGGACGCGCTCGCCGCGGGCTGCGACATGCTGGTGATCGAGTCCACGTTCCTCGACGAGGACGAGGCGCTGGCCACCGACCACGGGCACCTCACCGCCGGCCAGGCGGCCCGGGTCGCGCGCGACGCGGGCGTACGGCACCTGGTGCTGACGCACTTCTCGCAGCGCTACGGGGACCCGCAGGAGTTCGAACGCCAGGCCCGCGCGGCCGGCTTCGAGGGCGAACTGACGATCGCCGCGGACCTCGCCCGGGTCGCCCTGCCGAAGCGGGTTTAGCCCCCGGAGACCCCGGCCCGCTCCTGGTCCTGGTTCCGGGACCGGCGGGCCGCCGGGGAGAGCAGCAGCACCCGGCGCGGGGTGCGGCGTACGCGGACGGGCGGTCCGGGCGCGGGATCGGGCCGGTCCGCCGTGGCCGGGGCACCGCCGCGGCGGACCGGCTCCCCGGCCGGAGCCGGCCCGCGCCCGCCGACGCGCAGCGCGACCGCGGTCATCGGCCCCGCCACCACCAGCAGCAGCGCGCCCAGCACCAGCCCCATGCCCCGGAAGCCGAACCCCTCGGCGAGCAGGCTGCCGGCCACGGGCCCGCAGGCCGTGCCCAGCGAGGAGGCGGAGCCGGCGAGCACCGCCCAGCGGCCGCGCGCGTCCAGGGCCGCCGCGAGGCCGATCACGTACGAGAGGACGACGGGGTAGACCGCGTTCCACAGGATCTCCCCGGCGGCGAACCCGGCGAGCCCGTTCGCGGAGGAGGTCAGCACCACGCAGCCGGCGATGGCCGCCGTGCCCGCGCCGATCGGGACCGCCTTGCCCAGCCGGGCCCCGAAGGCGGAGGCGGCCGTGACCCCCAGCAGGCCCGCGCCGAGCGCCACCGCGAAGACGACGCCGAGCGTGGCTTCGGGCAGGCCAGCCTGCTCGGCGCCGATCCGGCCGCTGACGCCCCACAGGGCCTCCTGGGTCAGTGACCACAGGAGCAGGCAGCCCGCCAGCACCGCCCCGGCGCGCGGGTACGGCAGCCGCCCGGAGCCCCGTACGGCGGGGCCCGGGCGGGTGGGCCCGCCGAGGCGGCCCGTCGCGGGCCAGGCCAGGGCGGCGACCAGGGCGATGGCCGCGAACGGCAGTGCGTGCCCGCCTCCGAGGCGCGGCAGGGTCAGGTACAGGGCCCCCGCGGTCGCGGAGACCGACAGCAGCCCGAGGGCGGAGGTGCGGTGCGGATCGCGCTGCCCGGCGATCCCGGACGCGGCCACGGCGGTGGCCGTACCGGAACCGAGGCCGCCGACCACCACGCCCGCGACCACCAGCGGCAGCAGGGTGGTCGCGGCCGCCGTGCCGTAGCCGAGGGCGGCGAGCAGCAGTCCGATCCGGGCCAGCGGGCGCTGCCCGTGGCGGAGGATGCGGGAGGCCAGGGTGAGTCCGGCCGTGGCGGAGCCGAGCAGCAGGGCCGTGCCGACGAGCCCCGCCTGCGCGGGAGTCAGCGGGAGATGGGCGTCGAGCCGTCCGACGACGGTGGGAAGCAGGTACGAGGCGACGTAGCCGGCCGTGAAGAGGGCCACCAGGGGCCAGGCGGCGGGCGGCGCGGAGGTGTTGTCGGACACGGCTGTTCCCGGTGGTGCGCAGGTGCGGCGAGAGGATCCGCGGAGCCGCGGCGCCCTTGTCTATCAAGTGGTTCACGATGCGGAGAAGAGCGACCCGATCGTGATCTGCGACACACTGTGTTTGGGCGTGCCGGGGGAGGGCAAAGTTGTCGGCTTCCCACCGCATGCCCGCGCGCAGAAACGACCCTTCGCAAAAACGGGGAGTACACCGTGACCAGTCGGGACAGCATCACCAGTCTCACCCCGGCCGTGGACCCGCTCGGTCCGGTGCGGGAGCCGCAGGAGCCGTGGTGCGACGTGTTCCTGACCGGCACGGTCTTCCTCGACATCATCTTCACCGGTCTCGACTCGGCCCCGGTGCGCGGTACGGAGTCCTGGGCGCGCGGCATGGGCTCCAGCCCCGGGGGAGTGGCCAACATGGCCACCGCGCTGGCCCGGCTCGGCCTGCGGACTGCGCTGGCCGCGGCGTTCGGCGACGACCACTACGGCGAGTACTGCTGGGACGCGCTCGAGCAGGGCGAGGGCATCGACCTGTCGATGTCGCGGACCATCGCCGGCTGGCACAGCCCGGTCACGGTCTCGATGGCGTACGAGGGCGAGCGCACGATGGTCTCGCACGGCCACGAGGCCCCGCCCCCGGCGGCCCCCGCGCCCTTCCCGCAGTGCCCGCCGCGCACCCGGGCGGCCGTGGCCTCGCTGGGCCCGGGACGGACGGACCCGTGGATCGCGGAGGCGGCGCGGCGCGGGGCGCGGATCTTCGCGGACGTGGGGTGGGACGAGAGCGGGCGCTGGGAGCTGGAGGACCTGGGGGGCCTGGAGCACTGCGAGGCCTTCCTGCCGAACGCGGGCGAGGCCATGCGGTACACGCGGACCGACTGCCCGAGGGCGGCGGCGCGGGCGCTGGCGCAGAAGGTGCCGCTCGCGGTGGTGACGATGGGCTCGGAGGGCGCGTACGCGGTGGACGGGCGGACCGGCGAGGAGGCGGAGGTCCCCGGGATCACGGTGGACGCGATGGACCCGACGGGGGCGGGGGACGTCTTCGTGGCGGGATTCGTCACCGGCGCGCTGGCGGGGTGGCCGCTGGCGGACCGGCTGGCCTTCGCGGGCCTGACGGCGGCCCTCTCGGTCCAGGAGTTCGGCGGCTCGCTGTCGGCCCCGGGCTGGCCGGAGGTGGCCCACTGGTGGCGCGCGGCCCCCGAGGCCCTGCGCCCGCGCTACGGCTTCCTGGACGAGCTGGTCCCGCCGGGTACGGAGCCGGCCTCCCGCCGCAGGGCGGTCCCGACCATCGGCTTCCGCCACCCCGCGTAGGGGGTGTCCGGGAGGGGCTCCGGAGACGCCGGAAAACCCCTCGGGGATGGCGCGGCGGAGTCGTACCCTTGGTACTCCGGAGGTCGTCGATCGGCGCGGCCCCTCAGCGGGAGGTATGTGCAGGCCACAGTGCCGGCCCATGACTCAGACACCCACAGCCCAGACACCGGCGCCGGGGCAGGCGCGAGCCCACTTCACCGTTCCGGCCAGGCACCCGATGGTCGCGGTGCTCGGCTCTGGTGACGCCCTGTTGCGCGTGATCGAGAAGGCCTTCCCGAAGGCCGACATCCATGTTCGGGGCAATCAGGTCAGCGCGGTCGGCGATGCGACGGAAGTCGCCCTGATCCAGCGCCTGTTCGACGAGATGATGCTGGTGCTCCGCACCGGGCAGCCGATGACGGAGGACGCAGTGGAACGCTCGATCGCCATGCTCAAGGCGAGCGGCAACGGCAACGGGCCGGACGAGACGCCCGCAGAGGTGCTCACCCAGAACATCCTCTCCAGCCGCGGCCGCACCATCCGGCCCAAGACCCTCAACCAGAAGCGGTACGTCGACGCGATCGACAAGAACACGATCGTGTTCGGCATCGGCCCCGCCGGTACCGGCAAGACGTACCTCGCCATGGCCAAGGCGGTCCAGGCCCTGCAGTCCAAGCAGGTCAGCCGGATCATCCTGACCCGCCCCGCCGTCGAGGCCGGAGAGCGGCTCGGCTTCCTGCCCGGCACGCTCTTCGACAAGATCGACCCGTACCTGCGCCCCCTGTACGACGCGCTGCACGACATGATCGACCCGGATTCCATCCCGCGGCTCATGGCCGCCGGGACCATCGAGGTGGCCCCGCTGGCGTACATGCGCGGCCGGACGCTCAACGAGGCCTTCGTCGTCCTCGACGAGGCGCAGAACACGAGCCCGGAGCAGATGAAGATGTTCCTGACCCGGCTCGGCTTCGATTCGAAGATCGTCATCACCGGTGACGTCACCCAGGTCGACCTTCCCGGCGGCACCAAGTCGGGCCTGCGCCAGGTCCAGACGATCCTCGAAGGGGTTCCCGACATCCACTTCTCGCGGCTCACGTCCGAGGATGTCGTCCGGCACAAGCTGGTCGGCCGTATCGTCGATGCGTACGAGAAGTACGACGACAGCCAGGACGCCCATCAGTCCCGGAACGGCTACCAGCGGAAGTAGAACCCAGCGCACCATGTCGATCGACGTCAACAACGAGTCCGGAACCGAGGTCGACGAGCGGGCGATCCTCGACATCGCCCGCTACGCACTCACCCGGATGCGGATCCACCCGCTGTCCGAGCTCTCCGTCATCGTCATCGACGAGGACGCCATGGAGCAGCTCCACATCCAGTGGATGGACCTGCCCGGACCCACCGACGTCATGTCCTTCCCGATGGACGAGCTCCGTCCGCCGGCGAAGGACGACGAGGAGCCCCCGCAGGGGCTCCTCGGCGACATCGTGCTCTGCCCCGAGGTGGCCAAGAAGCAGGGCGAGGACGCCCCGACGCAGCACTCCATGGACGAGGAGCTCCAGCTCCTGACCGTCCACGGGGTGCTGCACCTGCTCGGGTACGACCACGAGGAGCCGGACGAGAAGGCCGAGATGTTCGGCCTCCAGGCGGCCATCGTCGACGGCTGGCGCGGTGAGCGCGGCATGACCGGTCCGTCCCCGGCCCCGACCGTCTCGTGACCGCCCCGCAGCTGATCACCGGCGCGGTGCTGCTGGTGGTGGTGGCCTGGTTCGCGGCGTGCGCCGAGTCCGGGATCGCCCGGATCTCGAGCTTCCGCGCCGAGCAGGCCGTACGGGAGGGCCGGCGCGGCAGCGCGAAGCTCGCGCAGGTCGCCGCCGATCCCACCCGCTACCTCAATGTGGCGCTGCTCGTGCGGGTCACCTGCGAGATGGCGGCCGGCGTGCTCGTCACGTACGTCTGCCTCGACGAGTTCGGCGACAACTGGAAGGCGCTGCTCATCGCGATCGCGGTGATGGTGCTCGTGTCCTTCGTGGCCGTCGGCGTCTCCCCGCGCACCATCGGCCGCCAGCACCCCCTCAACACGGCGACGGCGGCCTCGTACGTCCTGGTCCCGCTCGCCCGCGTCATGGGGCCCATCCCGCAGCTGCTGATCCTCATCGGCAACGCGCTCACGCCCGGAAAGGGCTTCCGCAAGGGGCCGTTCGCCTCCGAGGCCGAGCTGCGCGCGATGGTCGACCTCGCGGAGAAGGAGTCGCTGATCGAGGACGAGGAGCGCCGGATGGTGCACCAGGTCTTCGAGCTCGGCGACACCCTCGTGCGCGAGGTGATGGTGCCGCGCACCGACCTGGTCTGCATCGAGCGGTACAAGACGGTCCGTCAGGCGACGACGCTCGCACTGCGGTCGGGCTTCTCGCGCATCCCGGTGACCGGCGAGAACGAGGACGACATCGTCGGCATCGTGTACCTGAAGGACCTGGTCCGCAAGACGCACATCAGCCGGGAGGCGGAGGCCGACCTGGTCACGACGGCGATGCGGCCGGCGGTGTTCGTACCGGACACCAAGAACGCGGGCGATCTGCTGCGGGAGATGCAGCAGGTGCGCAACCACGTGGCCGTGGTCATCGACGAGTACGGCGGCACTGCGGGCATCGTCACCATCGAGGACATCCTCGAGGAGATCGTCGGCGAGATCACCGACGAGTACGACCGCGAGCTCGCGCCCGTCGAGGACCTGGGCGAGGACAGCTACCGGGTGACGGCGCGGCTCGACATCACCGACCTCGGCGAGCTGTTCAAGGTCGAGGACTACGACGACGAGGACGTGGAGACGGTCGGCGGGCTGCTGGCGAAGGCGCTGGGCCGGGTGCCGATCGCCGGCGCCTCGGCGGTCGTGGAGCTGCCGGACGGGCGGCCGCTGCGGCTGACGGCCGAGTCCCCGGCGGGTCGGCGGAACAAGATCGTGACGGTGCTGGTGGAGCCGGTGGCCCCGGTGGCGGGCGAGGGCGAGGAGGGCGCATGACGCCGGCGGAGCTGCGCGCGTTCTGCCTGGGTTTCAACGCGGCGGTGGAGGAGTTCCCCTTCACGCCCGAGACCTCGGTGTTCAAGGTGCTGGGGAAGATGTTCGCGCTGACCGCGCTAGACGCCGACCCGCTGAAGGTCAACCTCAAGTGCGAACCGGAGCTGGCGGTGCGGCTGCGGGAGGAGCACGAGGCGATCGCCCCGGGCTGGCACATGAACAAGCGGCACTGGAACACGGTGACGGTCGGCGGGCTGCCGGACGCGCTGGTGCGGGAGCTGATCGAGGACTCGTACGACCTGGTGGTCGCGGGCCTGCCGAGGGCGGAGCGGCTGCGGCTCGACCGGCCGTGAGGGCGCGGCGGGGACGGGACGAAGGTCCTGGCGCTCTGTGGCCTTTGGATCACAGGATTGCCCTGGTGAGCGCTTAGGTTGGCGCGTGGCGCAAGGTCCCGGGGGATGCGGGGATGCGGGGATGCGGGGATGGAGGGGAGAGCGTCTCGGCAGGGCCGTTGTGCGGTCCTGCCGAGACGCTCCCTATGCTTTCGCCCATGACCGACACCACCGGGATCAACCCCGAGGACAGCAAGATCATCACGCTGGCGCGCAGCGCCCGGGCCCGCAACGCAGTGCCCGAGGGTGCGGCGGTGCGGGACGAGACGGGCCGTACGTACGTCGCCGGGACGGTGGAGCTGGAGTCCCTGAAGCTGAGCGCGCTGCAGACGGCGGTCGCGATGGCGGTGGCGAGCGGGGCCGAGTCCCTGGAGGCCGCGGCCGTGGTCAGCTCGGCGGAGGCGGTGGCCGACGCCGACCGCGCGGCGGTCCGCGACCTCGGCGGCCCGGACACCCCGGTCCTCCTGGCCGCCCCGGACGGCACCCTCAAGTCCGCCACCCCGGCCGGCGCCTGACCCGTTCGGGGTCGGCCCGTCAGGCCTCGCGCCAGACCAGGGTGTACCGCCAGAACAGCCTGCGGCGCAGCCGCGCGCCCGGCAGTGCGGCCTCGGTCTCCCTGACGACGGCCCGGAAGCCCATCCCCGCCGGGCGGGTCGGGGCGGTCATCGAGGGCGGCCGGGGAGCCGTACGGCCCTTGTTCTTGATCCAGCCCAAGGCGGCGTTCAGCGGGATCGCGGCGGCACCGAGCAGGTGGTCCCCCGGCGTCTGCGCCTGCGCGAGACCGACGACGACCAGGGTTCCGCCCGGCGCCAGGTGCCGGCGGAAGTGGTGCAGGGCATCGCCGAACGGCAGGTGGTGGATCGTGGCGACGCAGGTGATGACGTCGTACGGGCCCGGCGGCAGCTCCGTCATCGCGTCCGCCACGGCGAACGTCACCGGCGCGCCCGGGGCGTCCGGAGGGGTCAGCTCCCGGGCCCGGCCGACGATCGCCGCATCGGCGTCGACGCCGTGCACCGCCCCGGCCCGCCCGGCCAGCAACCGGGCCAGGTCGCCGGTGCCCGAGCCGACGTCCATCGCCCGGCCGAACCGCCCGGGCAGCTGCCGCAGGATCCAGCGGTGGTAGTGGGCGTTGTGGTCCCAGGGGTGGGCTTCGTTGAACCGGCCGAGCGCCTCGAAGGCGCGCTGCGTCAGTGTCCTCGTCACACGGTGAGTTGATCATTTCCGCGGCGGCGGATCACCATCGCCATCAGCGCGGCCATCGCGCACAGCGCGCCCGACGCGTACCAGACCAGGTCGTACGAGCCGAACGCGTCGCGGGCCAGGCCGCCCAGGAAGGCCACCAGCGCCGCGCCCACCTGGTGCGAGGCCAGCACCCAGCCGAAGACGATCGCGCTGTCCTCGCCGTAGTGCTCACGGCAGAGCGCGATGGTCGGCGGGACGGTCGCGACCCAGTCCAGCCCGTAGAAGATGATGAAGAAGAGCATCGGCGGGTGCACGGACGGCGCCAGCAGCATCGGCAGGAACATCAGCGAGACACCGCGCAGCGCGTAGTACACCGCCAGCAGGCGGCGCGCCTCGAAGCGGTCGGTGAACCAGCCGGAGGCGATGGTGCCGACCACGTCGAACACGCCGATCACCGCGAGCAGTCCCGCGGCCGCCGTCACCGGCATGCCGTGGTCGTGCGCCGCCGGCACGAAGTGGGTCTTGACCAGCCCGTTGGTCGAGGCCCCGCAGATCGCGAAAGTCCCGGCCAGCAGCCAGAAGGGGCCGGTCCTGGCCGCCTTGAACAGCACCGTCACCGCCCGGCGCGCCGCTCCCAGGGCCGGTGCGGGCTTCTCGGCGTAGGCGCCCCCGTACGGCGCGAGCCCCACGTCGGCCGGGTGGTCGCGCAGCAGCAGCCAGACGAACGGAACGACCACGAGGGCCGCGAGCGACACCGTCACGGCCGCCGGGCGCCAGCCGTGGTGCACCACCAGCCAGGACAGCAGCGGCAGGAAGATCAGCTGACCGGAGGCCCCGGCCGCGGTCAGGATGCCGGTGACGAGCCCGCGCCGGGCGGTGAACCAGCGGTTGGTCACCGTCGCCGCGAAGGCCAGCGCCATGGAGCCGCTGCCCAGGCCCACCAGCACGCCCCAGAAGAGCACCAGCTGCCAGGACGCCGTCATCCACACGGTGGCCACCGTGCCGCCGGATATGACCAGCAGGGCCAGGGCCACCACCTTGCGGATGCCGAAGCGGTCCATCAGGGCGGCGGCGAAGGGTGCGGTGAGCCCGTACAGCGCGAGGTTCACCGAGACGGCGAGGCCGATCGTGCCGCGCGACCAGTCGAACTCCGCGTGCAGCGGCTCGATGAGCAGTCCGGGCAGGGAGGCGAAGGCGGCGGCGCCGATGATCGTCACGAAGGCGACCGCCGCGACGAACCAGGCGCGGTGGATACGGCCGGGGGTGGTCGGGGCGGTGGAGGCGGAGGTGGAGGCGGGGGCGGGGGTGGGGGCTGTCTGCGTCACGCAGAAAGCTTCCGGCCCGGAGGGCCCCGTACGACAGTGGCCTGACCGACACCCTTCGATACGATTGGGCCATGGCCCCTCACCGTGTCGTCGTCCTCGCGCTCACCGGGCTGCTGCCCTTCGAGCTCGGCATCCCGCACCGGATCTTCGGCCGTGCCAAGGGTCCCGCCGGAGAGCCGCTGTACGAGATCCTCACCTGCGCCCTCGCCCCCGGGCCGGTGCGCACCGACGCCGATTTCGCGGTCCAGGTCGAGCACGGCCCCGAGCTGCTGGCCACGGCCGACACGGTGGTGGTGCCCGCCTCCTACGAGCTGGGCCCCGTGTACGAGGAAGGCAGGCTGGGCGACGGGCTCGCCGCGGCGCTCGCGCACATCCGGCCCGGGACGCGGCTCGTCTCGATCTGCACGGGCGGTTACGTGCTGGCCGCCGCCGGATTCCTGGACGGCCGACCCGCCACCACGCACTGGGCCCACGCCGAGCACTTCCAGCGGCTCTTCCCGGCCGTACGGGTGGACGCCGGCGTGCTCTACACCGACGACGGGGACGTGCTGACCTCGGCCGGGGTCGCCGCCGGCATCGACCTGTGCCTGCACATCGTGCGCCGCGACCACGGCGCGGCCGTCGCCAACGACGTGGCCCGGCGGACCGTCGTACCGCCCCACCGGGACGGCGGGCAGGCCCAGTTCGTCGACCGCCCGGTGCCGCAGCCGCAGCTGGCCAGTACGGCGGCCGCCCGCGCATGGGTGCTGGACCGGCTGCACGAGCCGGTGCGGCTGGTCGACCTGGCCCGGCAGGAGGCCATGTCGGTACGGACGTTCACGCGCCGGTTCCGGGAGGAGTCCGGGGTCAGCCCCGGCGAGTGGATCGTCGGACAGCGGGTGGAACGGGCCCGGCGGCTGCTGGAGCGGACGGACCTGCCGATGGAACAGGTGGCGCGGGAGGCGGGGTTCGGGACGGCGCAGTCGCTGCGCAAGCACGTGCAGGCGGCGCTGGGGGTGAGCCCGACGGCGTACCGGCGGACGTTCCGCGCGACCGGCGGACACGGGGAGCCGGCCCGGGAGTCTGCCATCTCCTGATGGACCATCAGTTGATGCCGGGTCCGTGCATTGACTTCTCCCGCCGCCCGCTCGTGAATGGCCCCCTGTCGGCGCGAGGGAACCCAGGGGGCGGGCCGTGCGAACACGGGCGGGCAGCAGCAGGAGATGGTCGGTGGCCGTCGGCGTCGTCGCGCTCGCGGCGACGACCGGGGGTGCCCTGAGCCCGCCTGCCGCGGCGGAAGGGGAGACGCCGTCCGGGCAGGTGGAGTTCCCGACGCACTGCGTTGCGCCGCAGGAGGCGGGACTCCCGCCCGCCGACGGGCCGACCACCGCCCGGATCACCGTCGACGACCCGGCGCCGAAGGTCGGCGACACGGTCACCGTGACGTACCAGGTCGCCCGGACCCCTGCCGTGAACCCGCTCGGCGCCGAACTCCCGGCCGATGTGCTGACCCCGACCGGGCGGATCCTGCTGGGGGGTGCGCAGAGCGGTGAGGTCACCGTGGTGGGGGCGAAGCGGAACGATCCCGTTCAGGCGGGTGTGGGACTGCCGGCCGTCACCATGACCGGCACGTTCACCGTCACCGCGCCCGGCGGGATCACCCTGGCCCCGGGCGGCTACACGCTGCACACCAGCCACCTGCCGGACCTGGACACCGCCTGCGCCGTCACCGGGGCCCCGGTGTCCGAACGGCTCACCGCGAGCCCGCTGCCCCGGGCCAACCTGCGGTCGGTCGCCCTGGGCGCGGCGTACGGGAAGCCCGGCGCCGAGGTCAAGGTCACGGGCGTCGGCTTCGCCCCGGGCGCGGCCGTGACGGTGACCGGCCGGGCGGGCGCCGCCGAGACCGCGGACCGGGTGGCGGCCACGGCGGACGAGCGGGGCGAGGTCCTGGCGGAGCTGCCGGTCTCGGACCGGGCGACGACGGCGGTGGTGGCGTACGAGGGGACGGCGTGGTCGGCGCAGGAGGGCTCGGGGCCGGCGGCGTACACGGTGATCGCGGCCGCGCCCGTCGGCACGCAGCAGGTGACGGCGGTGGTGGAGCCGGGTGCCCTCTCGATGACCCAGGCGGGCGAGTCGATCGCGCTGGGCGCGGTCCCGTACGGGGAGGGCGGCGCGGCACCCGGCCGCATCGGGACGGTCACGGTCAAGGACGCGCGGGGAGGACCGGCGGGGTGGTCGCTGATCGGCAAGGTCACGGACTTCACGGGCCCGGGCGGGGTCCGGATCTCGGGGGCCTCGCTGAGCTGGACCCCGTCCTGTAGTGCCGCGGCGGGCAGCCCGAGCCGGTGCGTGGCGGGCAGTGCGGGGGTGGTGGGGCCGGAGGGGGCGGTGCTGGCGTCCGCACCCGACGCGGAGCTGGTCGGCGGAACCTTCACGATCGACGCGACCGTCACCCTCCGGGTCCCCCCGTACACCCCGCTGGGCGCGTACACGGCGGTCCTGACCCTGACCCTCTCGTGAGATCCGCCGCCGCTCGGCGGGCCCCGCGGCGCTCGGCCCGGCAGTGGGCGCCCGTGCTCGCCGGCGTGATCGGCGGAGCCGTACTGCTGCAGCCCTGCGGGTCGGCCGCGGCGGCCGACAACGGGCAGTGGTCCGTCATGCCCGCCGCCAACGCAGTGACCCGGCGGCCCTGCTTCTACCTCGCCGCCGCGCCCGGCCAGGCCGTCACCGACGCCGTCACCGTCACCAACCGCACCGACCGCCCCCGCACCTTCCGGCTCTACGCCGCCGACGCGTACAACACCGCCCGCGACGGCGGCTTCGCGCTCCGCGGCCCCGACGAGCCGCGCCGCGCCACCGCCGCCTGGGCGCGGCTCGCGCAGGAGCGGGTCACCGTACCGGCCCGCGCAGCGGTGAGCGTCGGCTTCACCCTCACCGTCCCCGACCGGGCGGAACCGGGCGACCACCCCGGCGCCATCGTCGCCCTCGAGGAGAAGGAGGCGAGCGCCGCCGCCCCCGCCCGGGGGATCGGCGTCCAACAGGCCGTCGCCGCCCGGCTGTACCTGCGGGTGGCCGGCCCCACCGCCCCCGCGCTGGCCGTCGAGGACCTGCGGGCCTCCGGGACCGGGGTCTCGTACACGCTCCACAACCTGGGCAACGTCACCCTGCGCCCCCGCGCCACCCTCTCCGCCTCCGGGGCCCTCGGCCGGCGCCTCCTCGGCCCCGAGCCGACCGGGCTGCCCGCCGAGCTGCTGCCCGGTCAGGAAGTCCGGCTGAACACCAGGTGGGAGCACCCGCCCGCCGTCGAATGGGCCGAGGTCACGGTGCGCGCCGAGGCCGCGGGAGCCGTCGCCCGGGCCGCCACGTCCTACTCCGCCCGGCCCCCGCTGACGGCCCTGCTCGCGGGCGCACTGGCCCTCGTCGCGGCAGCCTGGTCGGCGGTGGGACCCGCATCGGGGAGAATGGCCCGTATGAGCGATCGTTCCCCCGAGTCCACCAGCCCGCACCGTGCGGGCTTCGCCTGCTTCGTCGGCCGCCCCAACGCGGGGAAGTCGACCCTGACCAACGCACTCGTGGGCACCAAGGTCGCGATCACCTCCAACCGGCCGCAGACCACCCGCCACACCGTCCGCGGCATCGTGCACCGCCCCGACGCCCAGCTCGTGCTGGTCGACACGCCCGGTCTGCACAAGCCGCGCACGCTCCTCGGCGAGCGGCTGAACGACGTCGTACGGACCACCTGGGCCGAGGTCGACGTCATCGGCTTCTGCCTGCCGGCCGACCAGAAGCTCGGCCCCGGCGACAAGTTCATCGCGAAGGAGCTCGCGGGGATCAAGAAGACCCCCAAGATCGCCATCATCACGAAGACCGACCTCGTCGAGTCCAAGCAGCTGGCCGAGCAGCTCCTCGCCGTCCACCAGCTCGGCGCCGAGCTCGGTTTCGAATGGGCCGAGATCGTCCCCGTCTCGGCGGTCGGCGACACCCAGGTCCAGCTGCTGGCCGACCTGATCGCGCCGCTGCTGCCCGAGAGCCCGCCGCTGTACCCGGAGGGCGACCTCACCGACGAGCCCGAGATGGTGATGGTCGCGGAGCTGATCCGCGAGGCCGCGCTGGAGGGCGTACGGGACGAGCTCCCGCACTCCATCGCCGTGGTCGTCGAGGAGATGATCCCGCGGGAGAACCGCCCGGCGGACCGGCCGCTGCTGGACATCCACGCGAACGTCTACATCGAGCGGCCGAGCCAGAAGGGCATCATCATCGGCCCGAAGGGCTCCCGGCTGAAGGAGGTCGGGATGAAGTCGCGCAAGCACATCGAGGCGCTGCTCGGGACCCCGGTCTTCCTCGACCTGCACGTGAAGGTCGCGAAGGACTGGCAGCGCGACCCCAAGCAGCTGCGCAAGCTCGGCTTCTGATTCCTTCTTCAGGCGACGGACTCCGTCCGCGTCCCGGGCCCGGCACCCCGCGAGGGGGCCGGGCCGGACGAGCCCGCTACGCGGGCCGGCGCATCCGCACCACGTTGTCCGTACGGGTCCCGGGCGTGCCGTCGGGCATGTTCTGGATCCGTTCGGTCTCCTCGGCCCGCAGGACCTCCCAGCCCGCCGTGACCGGCTCCAGCTGCGCCACGACCTCCTGCGGCGTGGGGAAGTGGGCCTCCTCGCGGTCCTCCTGCCAGGGCGCCCAGCCCGCGTGGCCGACGACCAGCAGGGTGCCGCCGGGGGCCACGGCCGCGGCGGCGCTGCGCAGGACGCGGTCGCGGGGGAAGTCCCCGTAGTTGTGCAGGAAGCAGGCCGAGACGAGGTCGAACTCCCCCTCCGGGAAGGACTCGGTCAGATCGTGCCGCGCCCAGGTGGCCCGGTCCGCGACCCCGGCGTCCGCCGCGTGCTCGGCGGCCCGGCCGAGGGCGACCCCGGAGATGTCGGTCCCGGTGACGGTCCACCCGCGGCGGGCCAGCCAGACGGCGTCGGCGCCCTCCCCGCAGCCGAGGTCCAGGGCCCGCCCCGGGGCGAGGCCGGACACCTCGTGCACCAGCATGGCGTTGGCCTCGCCGCTCCAGATGCGGTCGCTCTCGCCGTAGCGGCCGTCCCAGAACTCCTCGCCCGCCGAGGCCCCGGATGCGGGGGAGTGGTGGGAGCGGGTGTGTGCGTGCGCGTGCTCGGTCATGGCTTCCTCTTCCGGTACGGGTGCCGATGCGACCGATGCTGCGCCCGCCCCGCCCGCCGGGCAAACCTTGTTGCCGATCCGGCAAAACGGGCGGGCGTCCGTGACGGCAAAGGGCTGCTTTCGGCCACCCCGTCCGAAGGGGGAGGCGCCCCGGCTCAGGCGCCTTCCTTCAGCAGCCGGGAGATCAGCGTCCGCTGCGCCTCCGAGAGGTTCGGCTCCTGGCAGGAGACCGTCCGTCCGTCGACGGTGATCCGGTACGAGAACCCGTCCCGGATCCGGTCCGACCCGGGCGCGGCCGGGACGGGCCGCAGCGCCAGCTGGGCCAGGGCCTGCCACTCGTCCTCGTCGGGCCGGCCCGAGGTGTCCACCTCGGCCCGGCGCTCGATGCCCGCGAAGCCGCCCGTCCGCACCACCAGAATCCGCATGCCCGCCTTTCTACCCCGGAAGGGCCGGCTACCCCAGCCCGACCGTCGACCACGCCTTCTGCAGCGCCTGGTGCTCCGCGCCGCCGTCCCCGTACCGGGCCACCGCGGCGGCCACGGACAGCCGGGCGAAGTCCTTGAAGTCCGCGTCCGAGGCCAGCTCGCCGCCGGTCAGCGTGTCGTACCAGATCCGCCCGGCCCGCTCCCACGCCTTGCCGCCGAGTTCGGTGGCCACGAGGTAGAACGCGTGGTTCGGGATTCCGGAGTTGATGTGCACCCCGCCGTTGTCCCGCGCGGTGTCCACGTAGTCGTCCATCGTCGCCGGCTGCGGGTCCTTGCCGAGCTCGTCGTCGTCGTACGCCGTGCCCGGCGCCTTCATCGAGCGCAGCGCGACCCCGCTGACGTTCGGGCCCAGCAGCCCGGCGCCGATCAGCCAGTCCGCGTCCCCGGCGGTCTGGTCGAGCGAGTACTGCTTGATCAGCGAGCCGAAGACGTCGGACATCGACTCGTTCAGCGCGCCCGACTGCCCGTGGTACTCCAGGTTCGCCGTGTACTGGGTGACCCCGTGCGTGAGCTCGTGGCCGATGACGTCCACCGACACGGTGAAGTCGAGGAAGAGGTCCCCGTCCCCGTCGCCGAAGACCATCTGCTGCCCGTCCCAGAAGGCGTTGTTGTAGTCCTCGCCGTAGTGGACGCTCGCATCCAGAGCCAGCCCGGAATCGTCGATCGAGTGCCGGCCGAAACCCTTCAGGAACAGCTCGTACGTGGCGCCGAGCCCCGCGTACGCGCGGTTGACGGTGGCGTCCTCGGACGCCGCCCCGCCCTCGCCGCGCACCTTCTTCCCGGGCAGCCGGGTGCGGTGCTGGGCGTCGTAGACCGTCCGGCGGGGCTCGTCGGAGACGGGCGTCCCCAGCGCGGGGGCGATCCCGCGGACGGTGGTGACCCGGCGGCGGGTGCGCAGGAGGGAGTCCTGCTCGAGGGTGCGCTGGGCGGCGTCGGCGCGCCGCGTGTCCTCGGACCGGGCGATCTTGTCGAGCAGGTGGGGCGGGACCACCGTGCAGAAGACGGGGTGGTGGTGAGCGTGGGAGGCATCCATCCCGGCAATGTGGCAGTGAGTCATGGCGGTGTCACTACCTGCAACCATGATTCATTCAGTTGTCTGAAAGCCGTCGCGCCGCGTTGACGGTTCGACCGGACCTGTAGCGGAGGAACGAGACTGACCTCACATTCGGTATAAATCGGACACCGGGGTCTTGCATACTGAAACAGGTCCTCGCGTTACGGGGCGGCTCGGTTAGGCTCGGCCCATCATGCGTTTCGGGCTGCTTCTCCTTAGCTGCCGCGGCGAGGGCCTGTAGTCGTAGGCCGACCCCCTCCCCGCGGAGTTTGGTGTTGCGGTTCTTACGACCGCCGTCGGCCGTCCCAGCGAACTACACGCGGACACGCGAGGAGCCCAACGCCATGAGCCAGCAGCCTTTTGTCGGTCGCCCCACGCCCATCACGAACGCGACCCACACCCAGAAGAACTCCGGGATGCCGATCCACAAGTACGGTCGGTACGAGCAGGTGGACATCCAGGACCGCACCTGGCCGGAAGCCCGCGTCACCAAGGCCCCCCGCTGGCTCTCCACCGACCTGCGCGACGGCAACCAGTCGCTGATCGACCCGATGACCCCCGCCCGCAAGCGCGAGATGTTCGACCTGCTGGTGCGCATGGGCTACAAGGAGATCGAGGTCGGCTTCCCGTCCTCCGGCGAGACCGACTTCGCCTTCGTACGCTCCATCATCGAAGAGGGCGCGATCCCGGACGACGTCACCATCTCCGTCCTGACCCAGGCCCGCGAGGACCTGATCGAGCGGACCGTCGAGTCGCTGATCGGCGCCAAGCGCGCCACCGTGCACCTGTACAACGCGACCGCCCCGACCTTCCGCCGGGTCGTCTTCCGCGGCTCCAAGCAGCAGATCAAGCAGATCGCCGTCGACGGCACCCGCCTGGTCATGGAGTACGCCGAGAAGCTGCTGGGCCCCGAGACCACCTTCGGCTACCAGTACAGCCCGGAGATCTTCACGGACACCGAGCTGGACTTCGCCCTGGAGGTCTGCGAGGCCGTCTGTGACGTGTGGCAGCCGTCCGAGAGCCGCGAGATCATCCTGAACCTGCCCGCCACCGTGGAGCGTTCGACGCCGTCCACGCACGCGGACCGCTTCGAGTGGATGGCCCGCAACCTGACCCGCCGCGAGCACATCTGCATCTCCGTGCACCCGCACAACGACCGCGGCACCGCCGTCGCCGCCGCCGAGCTGGCCCTGATGGCCGGCGCCGACCGCATCGAGGGCTGCCTGTTCGGGCAGGGCGAGCGCACCGGCAACGTCGACCTGATCACGCTGGGCATGAACCTGTTCTCGCAGGGCATCGACCCGCAGATCGACTTCTCGCAGATCGACGAGATCCGTCGCACCAGCGAGTACTGCAACCAGATGGAGGTCCACCCGCGCCACCCCTACGCGGGCGACCTGGTCTACACCGCCTTCTCCGGCTCCCACCAGGACGCCATCAAGAAGGGCTTCGACGCCATGGAGGCCGACGCGGCCGCCCAGGGCAAGACCGTCGACGACATCGAGTGGGCGGTCCCGTACCTGCCGATCGACCCGAAGGACGTCGGCCGCTCCTACGAGGCGGTCATCCGCGTCAACTCGCAGTCCGGTAAGGGCGGCATCGCGTACGTCCTGAAGAACGACCACAAGCTGGACCTGCCGCGCCGCATGCAGATCGAGTTCTCGCGGATCATCCAGGCCAAGACCGACGCCGAGGGCGGCGAGGTCACGCCGAAGGCGATCTGGGACGTCTTCTCCGACGAGTACCTGCCCAACCCCGAGAACCCGTGGGGCCGCATCCAGCTGCGCTCCGGCTCGACGGCCACCGACAAGGACGGTACGGACACGCTGACCGTCGAGGCGGTCGTGGACGGCGTGGAGGCGGTCCTGACCGGCACCGGCAACGGCCCGATCTCGGCCTTCTTCGACGCGCTGGCCGGCATCGGCGTCGACGCCCGCCTGCTGGACTACACCGAGCACACGATGAGCGAGGGCGCCTCCGCCGTGGCCGCCTCGTACATCGAGTGCGCGATCGACGGCCGCGTCCTGTGGGGCATCGGCATCGACGCCAACACCACCCGCGCCTCCCTGAAGGCGGTCATCTCCGCCGTCAACCGCGCGGGCCGCTGACCGTCCGTACGAGGACCCCGTCCCTCCCTGTGGAGGGGCGGGGTTCCGTCGTTCCCGGGATTCAGCGGGCCAGGTAGCCGCCGTCCACCGGCAGGATCGCGCCCGTCACGAACGAGGCCGCGTCGGAGGCCAGGAAGGCGATGACCCGGGCCACCTCCTCCGGCTCGCCGAGCCGGCCCATCGGATGCGCCGCGGAGACCTCGGCCAGGTATTCAGGGCCGCCCGGCTCGTCCTTCAGTGCCAGCACCCGCTCCGTTCGGATGGTGCCGGGGGCCACCGCGTTGACCCGGATCCCGTGCGCCGCCCACTCGACCGCCAGGTGCTTGGTCAGCCCCGACGCGACGAACTTCGCCGGTCCGTACGCCGCCTGCCGGGCCTGCCCCGCCACCCCCGACACCGAGGACACGCAGACCAGCGCCCCGCCCGGGTCCGGCTGCGCCAGCATCGCCTCGATCGCGTACTTGCAGGTCAGGAACATCCCCCGGCCGTCGATCGCCATGACCCGGTCCCAGTCGTCCGGGCCGGTCTCCCGTACATCCGAAAGAGGGAGCACTCCGGCGTTCGCCACGGCGACGTCGAGCCGCCCGTACGCCCCGAGCGCGGCCCCGACCATCGCGCGGTTGGCCTCCGGATCGGCGACGTCACCGGCCACGATCGTGATGTCGTACCCCTCGGCGGCCAGTTCCGTACGCAGGTCCTCGACGCCGGGGCCATTGATGTCAGCCGCGGTCACGAGGGCGCCGGAGCGGGCCAGCAGCCGGGCGGTGGCCCGGCCGATCCCGCTCGCCGCGCCCGTGACCAGACAGGATTTGTTGTTCACGCGGGTGAGCGTAGGGAAAACGCGGCGTCAGCGGGTGCGGCGGCATGGATGCAGACCGGCCAAGTGCGGGCGGCAGGGCATGTTGTCTTGTCACACGACTGACGCATCCTCACCGATGTGGCTAACATCACGCCAACCCGGCGAAGCTGCCTGGGGTTCCCGCCCGTGCCCGCAGGGCCACGGGGGAGTGACGGAGGTGCGACGTGCTGCCAGTTCGGGGTGGGGACGGCCGGAAGCTGACGGTCTGGGGCATCCGTACCACCTGGAGCACCGTGGGCGACGGGGAGTTCTTCTGCCCCGACTGCGGTGGCGACCGCAACTACCGCAGGCGCACCGGGCGCCGCCGGTTCACCGTCCTCGGCGTCCCGCTGCTGCCGCGCGGGGCGGCCGGGCCCGTCATCGAGTGCCAGGGCTGCCGCGAGCGCTTCGAGACCGAGGTCCTCGACCACCTGACCACCACCCGCTTCTCGGCGCTGCTGCGCGACGCCGTGCACACCGTGACGCTGGCGGTCCTCGCGGCGGGCGGAACCGCCTCGCGCGGGGCGCTGGAGGCCGCCGTGTCGGCCGTACGGGCGGCGGGCTTCCAGGACTGCACGGAGGAGCAGCTGGAGTCCCTGGTGGAGGCGCTCGCCACCGACGAGGGCCGGCTCGGGCTGTACGACGGCCCCGAATGCTGTGGGGCCGCGCTGGCGATAGAGCTCCACGAGGCGCTGGAACCGCTGGCTCCGCACCTGGCCGCGCCCGGGCGCGAATCGATCCTGCTGCAGGGCGCCCGGATCGCCCTCGCGGACGGCCCGTACACCCCGGCCGAGCGCGAGGTGCTCGCCACGGTGGGAGCCGCGCTGCGGATGGCGTCCGACGAGGTGACCCGGCTGCTGTCGGCGGTCCGGGCGCCGTAACCGCCGCGACCCTGACCGAAACGGCCTCGGTACGGCCTCGGTACGGCCTCGGTAAGGGCTCGGTACGCCTTCGCCGAGGTAACGATCCGGCCTCACGCGGCTGAATCCGTCCCCCTTCACGCGCCGCGTGGAGGGGGATTCGTGTGTTCCGGCCTCGGCCCGTCCACCCAGTGGACACCCGGACGGGCCTGTGACCTGCGCATTCGGTCTTCCTGGTCGTGCGCCGTTACGCCCTTGCGGAGACATCCGCCACTGGAGATACCTACAGATCTGACATGCCCAGGCGTCAACACTTTGTAGAAGTCCACGATATCTGTGAGTACCCCCACAGGCGTTCAATTCCGGTCACACGACGAGACGCCGCCAGTAACACAGCGGGGCTTCGATTCACGTGAACGCACTGACAACCCTGGCGAACCAACGGGATAGCGACCCACTTCGCCCAGGGATAACCAGATTCCTCTCGATTACCTACCTCTTGAAGGGCAAGGCAGAGATGGCACGTGTCGCCGCCCGGCTCACCGACAGTGGAGAGCCCAGCACGCACCCGGTCGACGAGGTGCTCCCCCTCCCCAAGCTCGCGCTGTACGGCTTCCAGCACGTACTCGCGTTCTACGCCGGTGCGGTGATCGTCCCGATCATCGTGGGCGGTGCCCTCGGCCTGACCACCGAGCAGCTGGTCTACCTGATCAACGCCGACCTGTTCACCTGCGGTATCGCCTCGATCCTCCAGGCGTGGGGCATCGGACGGATCGGTGCGCGCCTGCCCCTGATCCAGGGCGTCACCTTCACCGCGGTCTCCCCGATGATCGCCATCGGGCTCGGAGCCGGCGGCGGAACGGCGGGTCTGCTCGTCATCTACGGCGCGGTCATCACGGCCGGCATCGCCACCTTCGCCTTCGCCTGGCTGCCCCCCAAGGCCTTCCGTACGATCATGAGGCTCTTCCCGCCGGTCGTGACCGGCACGGTGATCACCGTCCTCGGCATCGTGCTGATCCCCGTCGGCCTCAACGACGCCGCGGGCGGCCTCGGCAGCCCCGACTTCGGCGACCCCAAGCACTTCGCGTACGCCGGCGGCACGATGCTCTTCATCCTCGTCCTGATGAAGCTCGGCAAGCCCTTCGTCTCCAGCATCTCCATCCTGCTCGGCCTCGTCGGCGGCACCGTCGTCGCCTTCCTGCTGGGCGACGCCAAGTTCGGCGACGTGGGCAACTCGGACTGGATCGGCATCACCACCCCGTTCCACTACGGAGCACCGAAGTTCGCCTGGTTCCCGATCCTGCTGATGCTCATCGTCATGCTGATCACCATGGTCGAGACCACCGGTGACACGTACGCCGTCGGCGACATCGTCGGCAAGGAGATCGACAGCGAGACCGTGGCCCGCGCGCTGCGCGCCGACGGCGCCGCGACCGCGCTCGGCGGCATCCTCAACTCCTTCCCGTACGTGGCCTTCGCCGAGAACGTCGGCCTGGTCCGCATGACCAAGGTCAAGAGCCGGTTCGTCGTGGTCGCCGCGGGCGTCTTCATGATCGTGCTCGGGCTGATCCCGAAGGCCGCCGCGGTCGTCGCCGCGGTCCCGCACGGAGTGCTCGGCGGCGCGGCGACGGTGATGTTCGCGATGGTGGCCCTGGCGGGCATCCAGACCCTGGCCAAGGTCGACCTCAAGGAGGAGAAGAACGCGCTGGTCGTGGGTGTCTCCCTGGCCTTCGCGCTGCTCCCGGCCACCGTCCCGGTGCTCTTCAAGGACCACATGGACGCGGACCTCTCCTCGCTCCTCAACAGCGGTGTGACGCTCGGTGCCACGGCCGCGATCGTGCTCAACCTGATCTTCAACGGGCTGGGCAAGGACGATGCGCACGGCGCCGTGGCGGCGGTGCCCGCCCAGGCGGCGGGCCCGGCCGACACCGCGACGGCCGCCGCGGACGCAGCGGACGAAAGCCCCGAGACCCCCGAGGCCGCCCAGGCCGCCGAGGCTCCTGAGGCTGCCGAGGCGAAGGCGGCGGGCGAGGCCGAGACGGTGGCCGAGGCCACGGTCGGCGCCGCCGTGACCGCAGTCGCCGTTGCTGCTCCGAAGGCGGAGGCGGACGAGAAGGCCCCGCCCGCCTCCTGACCCTCCCAAGGGGTGACGGCCCTCCGTCCGGACCCGTGTCCGGGCGGAGGGCCGTCGCCGTGCCCGCACAGGCGACAATGGGCGCATGAGTCTGTTCCGCGACGACGGCATCGTGCTGCGCACCCAGAAGCTGGGTGAGGCGGACCGCATCATCACGCTGCTCACCCGCGGCCACGGACGGGTGCGCGCCGTCGCCCGCGGGGTGCGCCGGACGAAGTCCAAGTTCGGCGCCGGGCTGGAACCTTTCTCCCACGCCGACGTGCAGTTCTTCGCCCGGGGCAGCGAACTGATCGGCCGCAGCCTCCCGCTGTGCACCCAGACCGAGATCATCGCCCCGTACGGCAACGGCATCGTCACCGACTACGCCCGCTACACCGCCGGCACCGCGATGCTGGAGACCGCCGAGCGGTTCACCGAGAACGAGGGCGAGCCCGCCGTACAGCAGTACCTGCTGCTGATCGGCGCCCTGCGCACGCTCTCGCGCGGGGAGCACGAGCCGAACCTCATCCTCGACGCCTTCCTGCTGCGCTCGCTCGCCGTCAACGGCTACGCGCCCAGCTTCACGGACTGCGCGAAGTGCGGGATCCACGGCCCCAACCGGCACTTCTCCGTCGCCGCGGGCGGGGTCGTCTGCGGCGACTGCCGGATGGCCGGCAGCGTCGTACCCTCGTCTGAGGCCATCGCCCTGCTCAGCGCGCTGCTGACGGGCGACTGGGGGCATGCGGACGCCTGCGAGGCGCGGTACGTGCGGGAGGGCAGCGGGCTCGTCTCCGCCTATTTGCACTGGCATCTGGAGCGCGGGCTACGCTCCCTGCGATACGTCGAGAAATAGGAGCTGGACACATGGCACGACGCGGGATTCTGGGACGCTCTCGCCGGGAGTACAAGGTTCCCGAGCCGCACCCGTCCGGTGAGCGCCCGCCGAAGATCCCCGGCGAGCTCGTCCCGAACCACGTCGCCGTGGTCATGGACGGCAACGGCCGCTGGGCCAAGGAGCGCGGCCTGCCGCGCACCGAGGGCCACAAGGTCGGCGAGGGCGTCGTCCTCGACGTGCTCAAGGGCTGCCTGGAGATGGGCGTCAAGAACCTCTCCCTGTACGCCTTCTCGACGGAGAACTGGAAGCGCTCGCCCGACGAGGTCCGCTTCCTGATGAACTTCAACCGCGACGTCATCCGGCGCCGCCGCGACGAGATGAACGAGCTGGGCATCCGGATCCGCTGGGTCGGCCGCATGCCGAAGATGTGGAAGTCGGTCGTCCAAGAGCTCCAGGTCGCCCAGGAGCAGACCGTCGACAACGACGCGATGACCTTGTACTTCTGCGTGAACTACGGCGGCCGTGCGGAGATCGCGGACGCGGCGCAGGCGATCGCGCGCGACGTGGCCGCGGGCCGGCTGGACCCGTCGAAGGTCAACGAGAAGACCTTCGCGAAGTACATGTACTACCCGGACATGCCGGACGTGGACCTGTTCCTGCGGCCGAGCGGCGAGCAGCGCACCTCCAACTACCTGCTCTGGCAGAGCGCGTACGCCGAGATGGTCTTCCAGGACGTGCTGTGGCCGGACTTCGACCGCCGCAACCTCTGGCAGGCCTGCTACGAGTACGCCCAGCGCGACCGCCGCTTCGGCGGCGCCGTCCCGAACCAGGCGGAGCCGACCCCCTCGGCGTGACCCCGTCGGGCCGAGCCGGTGCGCGCGACCGGCTCGGCCGGGCAGGCGGTAGGGTCCGCTGTCATGGACATTGCGGAACAGCGGGACGCGCGGCAGGACGGCGAAGGCGGGGCGGACGGCCCGGCGGTCGAGCTCGTCTACCAGACCACCGAGGCGGACCTTGCCGGGGCGCTGCGCGTGCGAGACGGCCGCACCGCGGCGGCGCGCCGCAAGAAATGGCTGTTCCGCTGCGTCGGGACCCTGTCCCTGATCGGTGGCGTCCTCCTGCTGACGGGGGACGAACCCGATGTCTCCAGGGCCGTGGGCTTCCTGGTCGGCGGCGTGCTCCTGTGGGCCATCGGGCTCTTCGTCCCGCGTCTGCAGGCCCGGGCCTTCCGCGGGCTGCTGGCGAAAGCGGGAGAGACCCGGGCCGTCATCGACGGCACCGGGGTCCGGTTGACGGCGGCCGCCTGCGACACCCGCATCGGCTGGGCCGCGCAGCCCACGTACGCGGAGACGGACGAGCTGTTCGTGATGCTCAGCGACGACAAGGGAGCCGTGGCGATGACGGTCCTGCCCAAGCGCGGAGCCCAGGGCCCGGCGGAGGTCGACCGGCTGCGCGCGATCCTGGACGCGAACCTGCGCCGGCTCTAGGCGGAGGCCGCGCAGTCGGCGCAGGTGCCGAAGATCTCCACCGTGTGGGCGACGTTCACGTAGCCGTGCTCCGCCGCGATCGACTCCGCCCACTTCTCCACCGCCGGGCCCTCCACCTCGACCGCCTTGCCGCACTTGCGGCAGACCAGGTGGTGGTGGTGGTCCCCGGTGGAACAGCGCCGGTAGACCGACTCGCCGTCGCTGGTGCGCAGCACGTCGACCTCGCCGGCGTCGACGAGCGACTGGAGGGTGCGGTACACGGTCGTCAGGCCCACGGAGTCACCGCGGTGCTTGAGCATGTCGTGCAGCTCCTGGGCGCTGCGGAACTCGTCCACCTCGTCCAGCGCCGCCGCCACGGCTGCCCGCTGCCGGGTGGATCGTCCTCGTACTGGCGCGGTATTCATCTCGCCAGGCGCAGTCGCCACCGGTTCCTCCTCGTATCGGCCTCGGCCCATTGTGCCAGGCGGCCGACTCTCAGGGGTCCCGGGCGGATCGTGGCCGGGCCCGGCCCGCCGGGACCCCCTAGGGGGCGTCTTGCCGATCAGGCCGGGCTCGCGGCGTCCGGCACGCGCGCTCGCCGCGTTCTCGTCACTCGCCGACGTCCCCCAGCTACCGCTGGGAGGTGCCCCCACCGCGTCGACTCCCTCCTCGGCCTTGCGATCGCACGCACCGGACGCCGCTCCCTGATCCGGCCTGATCGGCAAGACACCCCCTAGACCTTCACATCATCGCGCGTGCAGACCTCTTCGGCGGCGCGGGCGGCATTCGCCCGGCGGCGGGCCAGCGGGGTGGACACTGCGGTCATCACCATGAAGACGCCGATGGCGAGCAGCACGATGGTGCCGCCGGAGGGGGCGTCGATGTAGTACGTCAAGGTCGTGCCCGAGAGCGAGACCAGCACGCCGATCACCATCGCCACCGACAGGGTGGCGGTGAACCCCCGGGTGACGCGCTGCGCCGCCGCGACCGGGATCACCATCATGGCGCTGACCAGCAGCAGGCCGACGATCCGCATGGCCACGGTCACGGTGACGGCGGCGGTGACCGCGATCAGCAGGTTCAGGAAGCGCACCGGCAGGCCGGTGACCCGGGCGAACTCCTCGTCCTGGCAGACCGCGAACAGCTGGCGGCGCAGGCCGAGGGTGACGGCGATCACGAACGCCGCGAGGATCACGACCGCGGTGACGTCCTCGGCGGAAACCGTGGTGATCGAGCCGAAGAGGTAGCTGGTCAGATTGGCTGTCGAGCCGCCCGGAGCCAGGTTGATGATCATCACGCCGCCGGCCAGGCCGCCGTAGAACAGCATGGCGAGCGCAATGTCGCCGCTGGTCTTGCCGCGGGAGCGGATCAGCTCCATGCCGACCGCGCCGATGACCGCGACCAGGGTCGCCATCCACACCGGACTCGCGTTGAACAGGAAGCCGAGCGCGACACCGGTCATGGCCACGTGCCCGATGCCGTCGCCCATGACGGCCTGGCGGCGCTGCACGAGGTACGTGCCGATCGCGGGGGCGGTGACGCCGACCAGGACGGCCGCGAGCAGGGCCCGCTGCATGAAGGCGTAGGTGAGGAGGTCCATCAGCTCAGCAGTCCCGTCCGAAGCGGCTCGGCGTCGTGCGCCGCGTGGGGGTGTACGTGGTCGTGGCCGGGCAGGGCGTGCTGGCCCACGGCCTCCGGGGGCGCGCCGTCGTGGACGACGCAGCCGTCGCGCAGGACGACGGCGCGGTCGATCAGCGGCTCCAGCGGGCCCAGCTCGTGCAGGACGAGCAGGACGGTGGAGCCGGCGGCGACCTGCTCGCGCAGGGCGTTCGCGAGGACCTCCTGGTTGGCGAGGTCCACGCCGGCCATCGGCTCGTCCATGATCAGCAGTTCGGGTTCCACGGCGAGCGCCCGCGCGATGAGCACGCGCTGGTGCTGCCCGCCGGAGAGGGCGTTGACGGAGGCGTCGGCGTACTGGCTCATGTCGAGCAGGGCCAGGGCCCGCTCGACGGCCGCCTTGTCGGCTTTACGGAGGATGCCGAAGCGGGAGCGGGCGAGCCGGCCGGAGGAGACGACCTCGCGGACGGTGGCCGGCACGCCGCTGGCGGCGGTGGTGCGCTGCGGGACGTACCCGATGCGCGACCAGGCGCGGAAGCGCTTGAAGTCGGTGCCGAACAGCGCCAGTTCGCCGTCGGACAGCGGGACCTGGCCGACGACGGCGCGCACGGCCGTGGACTTGCCGGAGCCGTTGGCGCCGAGCAGGGCGACGACCTCGCCGCGCCGGACGGTGAGGTCGACCCCGCGCAGCACGGGGCGCGAGCCGAGCGAGGCGGTGGCCCCGCGCAGGGATATGACGGGCTGGTCGGTCGCCTCGGTGGGCCGGGACTCCATGGCACGCGCCTCCGTTACTGCCATTACTTGCTACCGAGCGCCTTCTGCAGGTTCTTCAGGTTGGACCGCATGACCTCGAAGTAGTCAGCGCCCTGGGACTTGTCGGTGATTCCCTCGAGCGGGTCGAGGACGTCGGTCTTCAGGCCGGTGTCGGCGGCGAGCGTCTTGGCCGTCTTGTCGCTGGCCAGGGTCTCGAAGAACACGGTCGAGACATTGTCCTTCTTCGCGACGGCCTGGAGTTCCTTCATCCGGGCCGGGCTCGGCTCGGACTCGGGGTCGACGCCGGAGATGCCCTCCTGGTCGAGGCCGTAGCGCTCGGCGAGGTAGCCGAAGGCGGAGTGCGTGGTGATGAAGGTCTTGGACGCGGTGTTCTCCAGGCCGCCCTTGAACTCCGCATCGAGCGCGGTCAGCTTGCCGACCAGCTCGTCGGTGTTCTTCCGGTAGTCGGCCGCGTGGTCGGGGTCGGCCTTCTCGAGGGCCGCGCCGACGCCCTTGGCGACCTCGGCGTACTTCACCGGGTCGAGCCAGATGTGGGGGTCCTCGCCGGCCTCGCCGTGGCTGTGGTCGTGGCCCTCCTCGCCCTCGTGGGCGTGGTCGTGGCCGGAGGAGCCGTGGACCTCGAGCTTCGTGAGGGCGGCGGCGTCGACGACGTGCTTCACGCCGGACTGGGCGACGGCCTTGTCGACGGCGGGCTGCAGACCCTTGAGGTAGAGGACCACGTCGGACTCGCCGAGCTGCCCGGTCTGCTTCGGGGTGATCTCCAGGTCGTGCGGCTCGACGCCCGGCTTGGTCAGGGCGGCGGCCTTCACGTGGTCCTTGCCGATCTGTTCGGCCAGGAACTGCATCGGGTAGAACGACGACATGACGTGCAGCTTGCCGTCCTTGCCGCCGCCGGCGGCCGAGGCTCCGGAGCAGGCGGTGAGGGCCGTGGCGCCGAGGGCGACGGCTCCGGCGAGGGCGGCTGCGGGTATGAGGCGTCGTACGTTCATGACATCCATTTTCATCAAAGATGGAAACGATTGTCAAAAACCCAGGTGAGGAGCCCGGGGACCGCACCGTGAACGGGGAACCGATTTGAAAGGGGGGGTGCGGGCGCCGGTAACCTAAAGCCTTCGCCGTTCGTCCTCGTAATGAAGAGAGCACCGTGGCCGCCGACAAGATCGAAACCATCGTCAGCCTGAGCAAGCGCCGTGGCTTCGTTTTCCCGTGCAGTGAGATCTACGGCGGCACCAAGGCCGCCTGGGACTACGGCCCGCTCGGTGTCGAGCTCAAGGAGAACATCAAGCGCCAGTGGTGGAAGGCGATGGTCACCGGGCGTGAGGACATCGTCGGCATCGACTCGTCCGTGATCCTGGCCCCCGAGGTCTGGGTGGCCTCCGGCCACGTCGCGACCTTCTCGGACCCGCTGACCGAGTGCACCTCCTGCCACAAGCGCCACCGCGCCGACCACCTGGAAGAGGCGTACGAGGCCAAGCACGGCCGTCTGCCCGCCAATGGTCTCGCCGACATCAACTGCCCCAACTGCGGTGTGAAGGGCCAGTTCACCGAGCCGAAGCAGTTCTCCGGCATGCTGGAGACCCACCTCGGCCCGACCCAGGACACCGGCTCGAAGGCGTACCTGCGCCCCGAGACCGCCCAGGGCATCTTCACCAACTTCGCCGTCGTCCAGACCACGTCGCGCAAGAAGCCCCCGTTCGGCATCGCCCAGATGGGCAAGTCCTTCCGCAACGAGATCACCCCCGGCAACTTCATCTTCCGCACCCGCGAGTTCGAGCAGATGGAGATGGAGTTCTTCGTCAAGCCGGGCGAGGACGAGCAGTGGCAGGAGTACTGGATGCAGGAGCGGTGGAACTGGTACCGCGACCTCGGCATCCGCGAGGAGAACATCCGCTGGTACGACCACCCGAAGGAGAAGCTGTCCCACTACTCGAAGCGCACCGCCGACATCGAGTACCGCTTCAACTTCGGTGGCAGTGAGTTCTCCGAGCTCGAAGGCGTGGCCAACCGCACCGACTTCGACCTCAAGGCCCACTCCGCCGCCTCCGGCCAGGACCTGGTCTACTTCGACCAGGAGACCAAGGAGAAGTACACCCCGTACGTCATCGAGCCGGCGGCCGGTGTCAACCGCGCCATGCTCGCCTTCATGCTCGACGCGTACAACGAGGACGAGGCCCCCAACGCCAAGGGCGTCATGGAGAAGCGCACCGTGATGCGCCTCGACCCGCGCCTGGCCCCGATCAAGGTCGCCGTCCTGCCGCTGTCCCGCAACGCGGAGCTGTCACCGAAGGCCAAGGGCCTCGCCGCCGACCTGCGCAAGTTCTGGAACATCGAGTTCGACGACGCGGGTGCCATCGGCCGCCGCTACCGCCGCCAGGACGAGATCGGTACCCCGTTCTGCGTGACCGTCGACTTCGACACCCTCGACGACAACGCGGTGACCGTGCGCGAGCGCGACACGATGAAGCAGGAGCGCGTCTCCCTGGACCAGATCCAGAGCTACCTGGGCAGCCGTCTGCTCGGCTGCTAGGTCACGCCCTGGCCGGGCTGAAACGGCCGGGCTGAAACGGCCGGGCTGAAACGGCCGGTGGCCCGGTACGCATCACGCGTACCGGGCCACCGTCGTTTCCTCCGCCTCCGCTCAGGCGGTCTGGGGCTGGGCCTGGGCCGCGGCCTGGGCCGCGGCCTGGGCCTCGGCCGCGGCGGCGCGCCGCTCGCCCTCGGCCTTCGAACGCTTGGCGTAGAACGCGGTCCACGCGGCCAGCGTGCCGAGCACCGCGTAGATCATGATCGGGCTGATGACCACCATCGTGTCGGTGGGCAGCGCGTACGCCAGGGCGATCCGCACCCCGGCCTCGGCGAAGTAGGTCACGCCCCACACCGTGGTCATGACGGTCATCGTCCGGCGGAAGCCCTCGTACTGCCACAGGCCGTTCCACCAGGCGGTGCTCTCGGGCGTGCCGTCGGTGGCGAACTTCCGGCTGAAGTAGAACATCAGCGGACGCGGGGCGAGCAGGGTCGCCAGGCAGAGCGCCCCGAACAGCCCGGTCACCCCGGAGTCCTTGATCAGCAGGGCCCGGGCGGAGTGGGCGCCGATCAGCGAGACGACGGCAGTGATCGCCACGAACACGAGGGCGATGATGGCGAACTCGTCGACCTTGCGGCGCCAGGCCACGACGATGGCGGTGTCGAGCACGGACCAGGCGCCGCTGACCATCAGCGCGGAGAACTCGCTCCAGCCGTGGTCGTGCAGCTGGTTGTACGTGATGATCGGCGCGACCACGTTGAGGCCGATGGTCAGAATCCAGCCGATCGCGGCGGCGCCGCCGGAGCGGGCCGGAGGCGCGGGCTGGGCTGCCTGAGTTGGTTGAGCGGACAAGGTTCCCCCTGGATCGTGCCTGATGAAGTGCGGTAGGGGGACCGTATGGAATTTGACGGGGGACAGACAAGCTGGACGCGCCCAAAATGATCATCAAGCTGTCCGGAGCGGCTGGTTCCGGGCGTTGTGTTGTGGGTGTTGCCGGCCCGGTCAGGCGCGTAGGCCCCGGATCACGAGGGCGGTGACGGCCTCGAACTCCGTGATGATCGTGGGCGAGAGCCAGTCGGCCGCGTACTGCGGATCGTGGAAGCGGCCGGTGGCGTCGAAGACCGCCCGGGCGGCGGCCGGCACGTCGGGCGCACTGAGTGAGCCTGCCTCGACACCCTCGGAGATGATCCGGCCCAACTGGTCGATCAGCTGGCTCAGGTGGTGGTCCACCACATCGCTGTTCTCGGCGAGCAGCACCGTGTACGTCGCGAACAGTTCCGGGTCGTCACCGGCTTTGTGCCGCTTGGCCTCGAACAGCGCCTCCAGCCAAGCCTCCAACTTGGAGGGCGCGGCCGCGCCGGGGGTGGAGGCGATCTCGTCCAGGCGGACGACGCTCTTGGCGAGCCAGCGGTCGGTGACGGCCTCGCGCAGCGCCGCCTTCGACGGGAAGTGCCGGTACACGCTGCCGTGGCTGACGCCCAGGGCGCGGGCCACGTCCACCACGGTCGCCTTGGTGGGGCCGTAGCGGCGCAGCACCTCCTCGGTGGTCTCGAGGATGCGCTCGGGTGTCAGGGGCTCGGCAGCAGCGGGGGGCATGACTACGACCGTACCGCCCGCTCAGTGCTCGCTGTCGAGGTGGGCCATCTGCGCTGCCGGGTACCGCTCGCCGGCCGCGGCTCCCGCCGGGACCGCCTCCTCGACGGCCGCCAGGTCCTCAGGGGTCAGCTCCACGTCCATGGCACCCAGTGCCTCGGACAGCCGGTCCCGGCGGCGGGCGCCCACCAGCGGCACGATGTCCTCGCCACGCGAGAGCACCCAGGCGATGGCGGTCTGGGCGACGCTGACCCCCTTGCCCTCCGCGACCTTGCGCAGGGCGTCGACCAGGTCGAGGTTGCGCTGGAGGTTCTCGCCCTGGAAACGGGGGCTCATCCCGCGGAAGTCGCCCGGCGCCAGCTCCCGGTCGCGGCTGAAGTGCCCGCTGATCAGGCCGCGGCTCAGCACCCCGTACGCCGTGACGCCGATGCCCAGCTCGCGGGCGGTCGGCAGGATCTCCTCCTCGATGCCGCGGGAGATGAGCGAGTACTCGATCTGGAGGTCCGTGATCGGGGCCACGGCCGCGGCTCTGCGCAGCGTGTCCGCCCCGACCTCGGAGAGGCCGATGTGCCGCACGTGCCCGGCCTCGACGGCCTCGGCGATGGCGCCGACGGTCTCCTCGATGGGGACGGCCGGGTCGACACGGGCGATCCGGTAGATGTCGATGTGGTCCCGGCCGAGGCGCTGGAGCGAGTACGCCAGGAAGTTCTTGACGGCCTCCGGCCGGCCGTCGTAGCCGGTGAAGCCGCCTTCGACGGTGCGCAGGGCGCCGAACTTCACGCTCACCAGCGCCTGCTCGCGCGCCGCGGCGGGCGCGGTACGCAGCGCCTCGCCGATGACCATCTCGTTGTGCCCCATGCCGTAGAAGTCGCCGGTGTCGAGCAGCGCGCCAGCGCTGTCGGGGACGGCGTCCAGGTAGGCGTGGATGGTCGCAATCGACTCGGTGCGGTCGGCCTCCCCGTACAGGGCGGACATGCCCATGCAGCCCAGCCCCAGCGGAAAGACGGAGGGGCCGGTCGAGCCGAGGGTGCGGGTGTTCTCGTTCTCGGTCATGGAACAACCATGGCATGACGGGTGACAGATTTCAATATCTGTCACCCGTCAGGGTGGCTACGCAGCCACCCGCAGGGCGAGCGCCGCTGCCGCGACCAGGGCGAGGACGGCCGCCGGGGCCAGTTCGAAGTCCTTCACGCGCAGGTGGCTAATGACCGCGCCGATGAAGTAGAGGGTCACGCCGACGGCGGCGGCCACGCCCAGTGGGGTCACCCACAGGCCTGCGACCAGGCCTGTCGCGCCGGCCGCCTTCAGGGTGGCCAGCCGGGGCAGCCAGGCGTCGGGGACCTGGACCTTCTGCATGCTCGCCACGATCGCGTCGTTGCGCCGGAGCGTGAGGGTGGCGGACGCGACCAGGACGAGGGCGAGCAGACCGGCGACGACGGCGTACGCGATGAACATGAGGCACTCCAACGATCGGGGATGACTAATCATTGAATAGCATCAACGATCGTATCCATGCAACCATTCCTCGGTTGTTACGATGTCTGATATGACGGCAGCTCAGGAGTCTCCGCACCCACCGCAGCGGCTGGGCCTGCTGCTGGCCTGGCACGGCTCGATCACCGAGACCCGCATGAAGAAGGCGCTCAGCGCGGCCGGGCTCACCCCGCGGCACGCGATGACGCTGATGCGCCTGGAGGGCGGCCCCGTCGGCCAGCGGGCACTCGCCGAGCAGCTCGAGGTGGACCCGAGCGTGCTGGTCGGCATCCTCAACGACCTGGAGGGCGACGGCCTCGCCCTGCGCCGCCGGGACCCGGCCGACCGCCGCCGCCACAACGTGGCCATCACCGAGGCCGGATCGGCCGCCCTCGCCAAGACGAACGCGGCCCTCGACGAGGTCGAACTCTCCATGTTCGCCGCGCTCTCGCAGCAGGACCAGGACGCACTGCGCGGCCTGCTGGCCCGGATCGACTCGAACGCCGACGACTTCAACTGCGGCGAGTAGGCGCGCCGGGCACCCCCGAGGCAGCCCGCCCGGGCGTCAGCCGCGCGGCGGAGCTCCGGCCGCGTGCGAGGACGCCGCGGTCGTCTGCTCCAGCCTGTGGGCGGTCCGCGCCGCCGTCCCCATGGCCCAGCGGCCACTGGTCGCGGCTCCCACGACGAGTGCGAGCAGCCCGCAGCCCGTGATGATCCACCAGGCGGGCCGGGTCGCCTCGATGAAATCGGCGCCGCCCGCCGTCCCGGCCGCCAGGACCGCGCCGATCACGGCCACGCCCAGCGTGCCGCCGGTCTGCCTGCTGGTGGAGGCGACCGCGGCCGCGACCCCCGCCTGGGCCCGGGGCATCCCGGAGACCGCCGTGTTGGTGATGGGCGCGTTCACCATGCCGAAGCCCAGCCCGAACAGCACGTACGCGGTGAACAGCAGCGGCGTCGAGGTCTCCGCCGAGAAGGCGGCGAACAGCACCCCGCTCGCCGCCATCGCCGTCCCCGCGATCAGCAGCGACGGCCGCGGCCCCCGATTGCCGACCAGACGGCCCGACAGCGGGGCGCAGAGGAACGTCAGCAGGGCCATCGGCAGCATGTAGAGCCCGGCGTCGAGCGCGCTGAGCCCCCGTACGTCCTGCAGGTACAGGGTGTTCAGGAACAGGAACCCGGACAGCGCGGCAAAGGCGCTGATCGCTATCACCGTCGCACCGCTGAACGGAGCGCTCCGGAAGAACCGCGGGTCGATCAGCGGCTCCGCCCGCCGGGGCTCGTAGAAGAGCAGCCCCGCCAGCGAGGCCACGGCGAGGGCCGTGCAGCCGAGGATGACCGGCGAGCTCCAGCCGGCGGTCGGCGCCTCGATGATCCCGTACGTCATGGACCCCAGGAGGGCCATGACCAGCAGCTGGCCCACCGGGTCCGGGCGGCGCGGGTGTGCGGCCCGCGACTCCGGGACGAACCGCAGGGTCAGCGCGAAGGCCAGCAGCCCGACGGGGAGGTTGATCCAGAAGATGGAGCGCCAGCCGACCGATTCCACGAGCAGCCCGCCGATCAGCGGGCCCACGGCCATGGAGATGCCGACCACCGCGCCCCAGACGCCGATGGCGCGGGCCCGCTCGCGGGGCTCCGTGAAGGTGTTGGTGATGATCGACATGGCGACCGGGTTGAGCATCGAGCCGCCCACCGCCTGGACCATCCGGAAGGCGATCAGCCACTCCAGGGTCGGTGCCATCGAGCAGAGCAGCGAACCCGTCGTGAAAAGGACGAGGCCCGCGGCGAAGACCTTGCGGCGCCCGATCCGGTCGGCAGTGGAGCCCGCCAGCATCAGCAGCGAGGCCAGGACCAGCGTGTACGCGTCGATCGTCCACTGCATGCCGGCGACGGAGGCGTCCAGCTCACGGCGCATCGAGGGCAGGGCGACGTTGAGGACGGTGACGTCGAGGCTGACGATGAGCAGGCTCATGCAGCAGATCGCCAGGATCAGCATCCTGCGGCGGCGGCTCGACTCCGGCATGCTTACGATAGTACGCCTAACTAAAGAAATGTGTGCTGCGGTTCGCCTGGGCGACAATGGGGGGATGACCACGCTCCCTCCGCCGCTCGCGATCGGCCCGCACACCGTGCAGCCCCCTGTGGTGCTCGCCCCCATGGCCGGCATCACCAATGCCCCGTTCCGTACCCTCTGCCGCGAGTTCAGCGGCGGCAAGGGGCTGTTCGTGAGCGAGATGATCACGACCCGCGCCCTGGTCGAGCGCAACGAGAAGACCATGCAGCTGATCCACTTCGACGAGACCGAGAAGCCTCGCTCGATCCAGCTGTACGGAGTCGACCCGACGACGGTCGGCAAGGCGGTCCGCATGATCGTCGAAGAGGACCGGGCCGACCACATCGACCTGAACTTCGGCTGCCCGGTCCCCAAGGTGACCCGCAAGGGCGGCGGCTCCGCGCTCCCGTACAAGCGGAACCTGCTGCGCGCGATCCTGCGCGAGGCCGTCGCGGGCGCCGGCGACCTGCCGGTCACCATGAAGATGCGCAAGGGCATCAACGACGACCACCTCACCTACCTGGACGCCGGCCGGATCGCCGTCGAGGAGGGCGTCACCGCCATCGCCCTGCACGGGCGCACCACCGCCCAGCACTACGGCGGCACCGCCGACTGGGACGCCATTGCGCGGCTCAAGGAGCACGTGCCGGAGATCCCCGTGCTCGGCAACGGCGACATCTGGTGCGCCGAGGACGCGCTGCGCATGGTCCGCGAGACCGGCTGCGACGGCGTGGTCGTCGGGCGGGGCTGCCTGGGCCGCCCGTGGCTGTTCAACGACCTGGTCGCGGCCTTCGAGGGGCGCCCCGAGGACTTCCACAAGCCCACGCTGCGCGAGGTCGCGGCCACCATGCACCGGCACGCCGAACTGCTGGGGCAGTGGATCGGAGACGAGGCGCGCGGGGTGATCGACTTCCGTAAGCACGTGGCCTGGTACTTGAAGGGCTTCTCGGTGGGTTCCGAGATGCGGAAGAAGCTGGCGATCACCTCGTCGCTGGCCGAGCTCGATGCTCATCTGAGCGAGCTCGACCTGGACCAGCCGTGGCCCGACAGCGCGGACGGCCCGCGCGGCAGGACGTCCGGAAACAACCGGGTTGTCCTGCCGGACGGCTGGCTGAAGGATCCGTACGACTGTGCCGGGGTGAGCGAGGACGCCGAACTGGACACGTCCGGAGGCTGAGAAACAGCTGACAAATTATGCCGTCGGCGGCGTGACATACGCCACGCATGGGTGGGGTTGCGCTCACATGAGCGCAAAAATCACGGGTAAGACTTCCAAAGGGTGGCACTGGGTGCCACCCTTTGTTTGTTCAAGAGTTGAACGCAAATGTATCGATGATCGCTCATCCGAGCGGAATCAAGCCTCAGAATGGCCTTGATCCTTCGGGAGGTGAACGCTCTTCGTAGGTTCTGGCTACTGATCGGTTACTTTCGATCTGCTGGCGCACGAGTGGTTACAGCCGTATGACGACCAAGTGGACGTACCCAGAAGCCTTCGATCTGGGTATGTTCCTGGCCGTCAGGGCAGCCACCGAGTCCTCGAGGAGTCGAGACCCGTGTCGGAAAACAAAGATCAGAAGTTCGTCTACGACTTCACCGAGGGAAACCGCGACCTCAAGGACCTTCTCGGCGGCAAGGGGGCCAACCTCGCCGAGATGACCAACCTGGGTCTGCCGGTCCCTCCCGGCTTCACCATCACCACCGAGGCCTGCAAGGTCTACCTCGCCAGCGGTGAGGCCCCGGCCGCGCTGCGCGACGAGGTCAGCGCCCACCTGGCCGCCCTCGAGGCGAAGATGGGCAAGAAGCTCGGCCAGTCGGACGACCCGCTGCTGGTCTCCGTGCGCTCCGGTGCCAAGTTCTCCATGCCCGGCATGATGGACACGGTCCTCAACATCGGCCTCTCCGACGAGTCGGTCGCCGGCCTCGCCGCCCAGGCCGACGGCAACGAGCGCTTCGCGTGGGACTCGTACCGCCGCCTGATCCAGATGTTCGGCAAGACCGTCCTCGGTGTCGAGGGCGAGCTCTTCGAGGACGCCCTCGACGAGGCCAAGGCCGCCAAGAAGGTCACCGTCGACACCGACCTCGACGCCGCCGACCTGAAGAAGCTGGTCGCCCGCTTCAAGAAGATCGTCGCCAAGCAGGCCGGCCGGGAGTTCCCGCAGGACGCCCGCGAGCAGCTGGACCTCGCCGTCGAGGCGGTCTTCAACTCCTGGAACACCGAGCGCGCCAAGCTCTACCGCCGCCAGGAGCGCATCCCGAGCGACCTGGGCACCGCGGTCAACATCTGCTCCATGGTCTTCGGCAACCTCGGCCCCGACTCGGGCACCGGCGTCGCCTTCACCCGCGACCCGGCCAGCGGCCACGCGGGCGTGTACGGCGACTACCTGCAGAACGCCCAGGGCGAGGACGTCGTCGCGGGCATCCGCAACACCGTCCCGCTGGCGGACCTGGAGTCGATCGACAAGGTCTCGTACGACCAGCTCATGACGATCATGACGACGCTGGAGACCCACTACAAGGATCTCTGCGACATCGAGTTCACCATCGAGCGCGGCCAGCTGTGGATGCTCCAGACCCGCGTCGGCAAGCGCACCGCCGGCGCCGCCTTCCGCATCGCCACCCAGCTCGTCGACCAGGGCCTGATCGACGAGGCCGAGGCCCTCCAGCGCGTCAACGGCGCCCAGCTGGCGCAGCTGATGTTCCCGCGCTTCGACGAGGACGCCAAGACGACCCTGCTCGGCCGCGGCATCGCCGCCTCCCCGGGTGCGGCGGTCGGCAAGGCCGTCTTCGACTCGTACACGGCCGTCAAGTGGTCCCGCTCCGGCGAGAAGGTCATCCTGATCCGCCGCGAGACCAACCCGGACGACCTGGACGGCATGATCGCCGCCGAGGGCATCCTGACCTCCCGCGGCGGCAAGACCTCGCACGCCGCCGTCGTGGCCCGCGGCATGGGCAAGACCTGCGTCTGCGGCGCCGAGGACCTCGAGGTCGACACCAAGCGCCGCCGGATGACGGTCGGCGGAACGGTGATCGAGGAGGGCGACGTCGTCTCCATCGACGGCTCCACCGGCAAGGTCTACCTCGGAGAGGTACCCGTCGTACCGTCCCCGGTCGTCGAGTACTTCGAGGGCCGCATGCACGCCGGCGCCGACGACGCCGACGAGCTGGTCGCCGCCGTCCACCGGATCATGGCGTACGCCGACCGCGTCCGCCGGCTGCGGGTGCGCGCCAACGCCGACAACGCCGAGGACGCGCTGCGCGCCCGCCGCTTCGGCGCCCAGGGCATCGGCCTGTGCCGCACCGAGCACATGTTCCTCGGTGAGCGCCGCGAGCTGGTCGAGCACCTGATCCTCGCGGACACCGACAAGGAGCGCGAGGAGGCACTGAGTGCCCTCCTGCCGCTGCAGAAGAAGGACTTCGTCGAGCTGTTCGAGGCGATGGACGGCCTGCCCGTCACCGTCCGCCTCCTCGACCCGCCGCTGCACGAGTTCCTGCCCGACATCACCGAGCTGTCGGTGCGCGTCGCCCTCGCCGAGGCCCGCAAGGACGCCAACGAGAACGACCTGCGCCTGCTCCAGGCCGTGCACAAGCTGCACGAGCAGAACCCGATGCTGGGTCTGCGCGGTGTCCGCCTCGGCCTGGTCATCCCCGGTCTGTTCGCCATGCAGGTCCGGGCGATCGCCGAGGCCGCGGCCGAGCGCAAGAACGCCAAGGGCGACCCGCGCGCCGAGATCATGGTCCCGCTCGTCGGCACCGTCCAGGAGCTGGAGATCGTCCGCGAGGAGGCCGACGCGGTCATCGCCGAGGTCGAGGCCGCGACCGGCACCAGCCTCAAGCTGACCATCGGCACGATGATCGAGCTGCCCCGCGCCGCCCTCACGGCCGGGCAGATCGCCGAGGCCGCGCAGTTCTTCTCCTTCGGTACGAACGACCTGACCCAGACGGTGTGGGGCTTCTCCCGCGACGACGTCGAGGCCAGCTTCTTCACCGCGTACCTGGAGAAGGGCATCTTCGGGGTCTCGCCGTTCGAGACCATCGACAAGGACGGCGTCGGCGCGCTGGTCCGCAGCGCGGTCCAGGCCGGCCGGGCCACCCGCCCCGACCTCAAGCTCGGCGTCTGCGGCGAGCACGGCGGCGACCCGGAGTCCGTCCACTTCTTCCACGAGGTGGGTCTCGACTACGTCTCCTGCTCGCCCTTCCGGATTCCGGTGGCGCGCCTGGAGGCCGGCCGTGCCGCAGCCGAGGCGAAGGGCAGCGACAGCCGCTGACCCCTCCACGGCCCTGACAGGGCCTGCTGACTGCGCGTCCGCCCCCGGGTTCCCTGACCCCCGAGGGCGGACGCGCCCATTTTTTGTTGTTCAACAAATCTTTACGCCAGCAGGCGGTGGACGGATCCCCACCCGTCCACCGCCTGCTGTCAATCTGCCAGGCACGTCGGCGCTTCCCGGTGCGACCGACCGCCAGGCCCCGCAAAGCCCCCCACGGCCTTCACGGAGCGTTTCGGTCGCACCGGAGTGTGCCTGGCGGAGTACAGGATTTCGGTTGTCACGCCCCCGCCGAAAGGGGTTTCAACTGTGGCTGAAAGGGCGTGGTGACAACGTGTGACGGCATGCATACTCATGAGGCGGGGGGATTGCGGTTGCACAGGTGGGGGTTCGGTGCTGCGTATCCATTTCACTGGAGTGGACCTGGCACGCGTACGGATGGCAGGGCGTCCCGATGCGTTGTGGGAAACGATTCTGAGTTTTCACCGCTTAAGAGACCGGCGCGATGCCCGTCTCTTCGGTGAATGGCGTACGGAAACCCGGAGCAGGTTGAATAGTGAAACACGTTTGCTTGGTGCGCTCATACCGAGTCGCGGGTATTTTCCCGATTTCCTGACCCCTGTGGAGGGGCAGTACGGGTGGGACGTGGGACTCGACGCCCTGCGCGGGATCCGCCCCGAGCGGATGCGGCGCGAGCTGGTGCTGCTGGGCGCGGGCACGGGCGTGGGGGCCGCGTTCGGCATGCCCTCGGCCGTGAGCGGAGGCGCCGACGCGCCGGTCCCGCGGCGGCTGCGGGACTTCATGGACGGCGGCACCAAGCACCTGCCGAGGCTGCTGGGCGAGCTGCGCGGCTACCACCGGGCGGCCGTGGAGCCGTACTGGACGCACATCCAGGCCCAGATCGAGGCCGAGCGGGCCGCGCGCGGCCGCGCCCTGCTCGACGGCGGTGCCGACGAGCTGCTGGCCTCGCTGCCGCCGATGCTGCGCTGGCGGGCTCCGGTGCTGGAGTGCGACTACCCGGTGGACCGGGACGTACGGCTGCGGGGGCGCGGGCTGTTGCTCCAGCCGTCGTTCTTCTGCCGGAAGACCGCCGTGACCCTGCACGACCCGGAGCTGCCCCCGGTGCTGGTCTACCCGGCCGCCGCGCAGCTGGCCTCGGCGCCGACCGGCGGCGAATCGATTCGGCCCCTGGAGGAGCAGCGCCAGCGCACGCTGGGCAAGCTCGTCGGGCACACCCGCTCAGTGGTGCTGCGGGCCATCGGCGACGGCGCCACCACCAGCGAACTGGCCCGCCGGGCCGGGGTCTCGCTGGCCTCCGCGAGCCAGCACGCCTGCGTGATGCGCGAGGCGGGCCTGGTCACCACCCTGCGCCGGGGCAACGCCGTCCTGCACACGGTGACCCCGCTGGGGGCCGCGCTCCTCAAGGGCGGCGCGGTGGCCTCGTAGCCGCGCACGGGCCCCGGACCGGGCATCGCGGTCCGGGGCCCGTGGACGCCGCAGTCAGACCCGGAAGGGCCCGGTCACCTCGTACGTGATGCCGCCGGAGGAGCTGCCCGTCGTGCCGCGCCGGCTCGAGAAGTAGAGCCGGGTGCCGTCGGGGGAGAAGGCCGGGCCGGTGATCTCGGAGGAGGACTGGCCCGTGATCTGCAGGAACGGGGCGACCACGTCGTCCGGGGTGATCACGCAGATCTCCATCTCGCCGCCGTCCTCGGCCACGTACAGGTCCCCGCAAGAGGACCCGGTGACGTTGTCCACGCCCGTGAGCGGGGCCGCGCCGCCGGGCACGAGCGAGTCGTCGTAGGCCAGCTCGTACGTGCCGCTCGCCAGGTTGACCTGCCAGACGCGGTTGTCCCCCTTGGTGGTGAACCAGACCGTGTCGCCGGCGTAGTGGCAGCCCTCGCCTCCGTTGAAGTGCTTGGCGCCGGAGACCTGGGTGCGGGTCGTGGTCGGCGAGCCGTCCGGGTCGGGCACGTTCGCCCAGGTGAAGGAGCCGGAGGTGGCAGAGCCGGCCACCAGCACCTGGAGGGTGCCGGAGGACAGGTTGCCCCAGGTCGTGGGCAGGAACCGGTAGAAGCAGCCGTTGGTCTCGTCCTCGGTCAGGTAGATCGCCTGGCGCACCGGGTCGGCGGCCGCGGCCTCGTGCTTGAACCGGCCCAGCGCCGGCCGCTGCACGGCCGCGTTCACCCCGTACGGGTCGGTCTCGTAGACGTAGCCGAGGCTCACCTCCTCGCAGGACAGCCACGTGTTCCACGGGGTCCGGCCGCCCGCGCAGTTCTGCCGGGTGCCGGAGAGGATCCGGTAGGCGCCGGTGACCGTTCCGGAGGCGTTGAGCTTCACCGCGCTCGCGCCGCCGGACGGGTTGATCTCGGAGTTGGAGACGTAGATCCAGCCGGTGCCGTCCGCGAAACAGGCACCGCCGTCGGGGGCGCTGTGCCACTTGTAGCTCGTGGGGCCGACGTTCTGGCCGGACCGGGCGATCACCCGGCTGCTGAAGCCGGCCGGCAGCCGGATCCCGTTCGCGTCCGCCGCACCGAGGACCCCGTAGGGGCCGGTGCCGGGCTGGGCGGGCGCCGCATAGGCGGCCCCGCGATCCGCACGATGTTTCGATGCGCACGATTTCCGATCCTCACGATGTGACGAACCGCGGGACTTTCCGCCCTGGAGCGGCGCCGCTTCGGCGAGGATGGTGGAGCAATGAACCAGTTCGCCGCGGACAACGACATCTCCGGCCGCGCCGACCTCGCCGTCGTGCTGCGCCGCTTCTACACCGCCGCCTTCGCCGACCGGCGCATCGGGCCGTTCTTCACCGAGATCGCCGGGACGGACCTCGAGGTCCACCTGTCCCGGATCACGGACTTCTGGGAGCGGGCCCTGTTCCGTACGGCCGACTACCGGCGCGACGCCTTCGCCCCGCACGCCGACCTGCACGCGGCGCGGGCACTGACCGCAGAGGACTTCGGGCGCTGGGTGCAGCTGTGGCACGCCACCGTCGACGGCCTGTACCGGGGGCCGAACGCGGAGCGGGCGAAGGCGACGGGCGAGCGGATCGCGCTGGCCCTGCACCGGCGGCTGGCCGGGCCGGATCCCGCGCTGCTCCGGAGGGAGGACGCCTGCGGGTTCGTCCCGCTGGCCGCCCTGGAGCTCCGCTCCAGGGCCTGACCTGCGGTGACGGGCCCCGGCCGGCCGCCCCGCGGCGATCTTCGGAAAAGTTTTCGCGGGAGCGATGAGTTTTCCCGCCACCCCCGGTCTATCTCTCGAAAGCACACCACGCGAGAGAAGAGGAACCGAGATGCCCACCATGATCTTCGTCAACCTGCCGGTCAAGGACATCGATGCCACCAAGGCGTTCTGGGGCAAGCTCGGCTACTCCTTCAACCCCCAGTTCAGCGACGAGTCGACCGGCTGCCTCGTCATCAGCGACACGATCTTCGCCATGCTGATGACCGAGGCCCGGTTCAAGGACTTCGCCACCAAGGAGGTGGCGGACGCCGGCAAGACCACCGAGGTCATGCTCGCCCTGAGCGCGGACAGCCGGGAGAAGGTCGACGAGGTGGTCGACGCCGCCCTCGCGGCGGGCGGCACCGAACCCCGCCCGGCCCAGGACCTCGGCTTCATGTACGGCCGCGCCTTCGAGGACCTGGAGGGCCACGTCTGGGAGTACGTCTGGATGGACCCGGCAGCCGTCCAGGGCTGACACGCCCCCGCAACGCCCGCGCCACGCCCTCGCTGCGTCGTCGCTACGCCGCCGCGCCGGAGGTCACGGCGGTCCGCACCGGATAGGTACGGACCGCCGCCTCCTCGTCGTCCAGACAGCGCCCCGTGGCGAGGTCGAAGCGCTGCTTGAGCAGCGGCGAGGCCACGAACGGCTTGCCGTCGATGCAGCCGACCAGCCCGCGCGAGAGCACGGCCGCCCCGGTGAACGGGTCCTGGTTGTCGATGGCGTACATGCCGCCCGAGCGGCCGATGAACACCGCGGCCTGGCTCCCGTCGGGCAGCAGGACCGCCACCCCCCGGCCGGGGGTCAGGTCGGACAGCTCGCACACCGTCAGCCAGCCTTCGGCCACGTGCAGTTCCACGGTCATCGGGTGCCTCCCACGGCCTCCAGCGGCCGGATGTTGAGAATGGTCAGGTCGGGCTTGACCTGGTCGCGTTCGGGGATGAACTTCACGGTCGGGTCCGGGGCGCCCGGCGCGTTGACGAAGGACACGAACCGGCGCAGCCGCTCCGGGTCCTGGAGCGTCTCGGCCCATTCGTCGCGGTAGTGCGCCACGTGGTCGGCCATCAGCGACTCCAGCTCCGCGCACAGCCCGAGCGAGTCGTGCACGACCACGTCCCGCAGGTGGTCCAGGCCGCCCTCCAGCCGGTCCAGCCAGGTCGAGGTGCGCTCCAGCCGGTCCGCCGTGCGGATGTAGAACATCAGGAACCGGTCGATGAGCCGGACCAGTTCGGCGTCGGACAGGTCCTGGGCCAGCAGGTCCGCGTGGCGCGGGGTGGCCCCGCCGTTCCCGCCGACGTACAGGTTCCAGCCGTTCGCCGTCGCGATCACCCCGAAGTCCTTGCTCTGCGCCTCCGCGCACTCGCGCGCGCAGCCGGACACCGCCGACTTGAGCTTGTGCGGGGCGCGCAGGCCCCGGTAGCGCAGCTCCAGGTCGATGGCCATCCGCACGCTGTCCTGGACCCCGTACCGGCACCAGGTCTGGCCCACGCAGGACTTCACCGTGCGCAGCGCCTTCCCGTACGCGTGGCCGGACTCGAACCCGGCCTCGACGAGCCGGGCCCAGATCCGCGGGAGCTGGTCGACGCTGGCGCCGAAGAGGTCGATGCGCTGGCCGCCGGTGATCTTCGTGTAGAGCCCGAAGTCGCGGGCGACCTCGCCGATCACGATGAGCTTGTCGGGCGTGATCTCACCGCCGGGGATGCGCGGGACGACCGAGTACGAGCCGTTGCGCTGGAGGTTCGCGAGGAAGTGGTCGTTGGTGTCCTGGAGGGCGGCCTGCTCCCCGTCGAGGACGTAACCGCTCGCGCCGAGGGTGGGGGCGAGCGAGGCGATGATCGAGCCGACGGTCGGCTTGCAGACCTCGCAGCCGTCGCCGCCGCGGGCCGCCTCCCGGCCGTGGCCGTCGAGGAGCTGCTCGTACGAGGTCAGCCGACGGGTACGGACGATCTCGTAGAGCTCGGCGCGGGTGAAGGGGAAGCAGTCGCACAGCCCTTTGTCGGCGGGCGCGGGCAGCAGCTGGCCGATCACCTTGAGGCAGCTGCCGCAGCCGGTGCCCGCCTTGGTGCACTGCTTGACCTCGGGGAGCGTCGCGCAGGCGGTGATCGCCTTCTTGGTGACGTTGTGGCAGGAGCAGATCACCGCGGAGTCGGGGAGCGCCGACGGGCCGAGCGCGACGGGCGCGCCGAGGCCGGCGGGCAGGACCAGCTGGTCGGGGCTGACGGGCGGGACGCTGCCGGTGAGCGGGCGCAGCAGGCCGTACGAGTCGGCGTCGCCGACCAGGACCCCGCCGAGCAGCACCCCGTCGGGGGAGACGACCAGCTTCTTGTAGACGCCGGAGCGGGAGTCGGAGTAGACGACGTCGAGGCTGCCCTGGGTGGCGCCGTGGGCGTCGCCGAAGGAGGCCACGTCCACGCCGAGCAGCTTGAGCTTGGTGGAGAGGTCGGCTCCGGTGAACTCCTTGTCGCGGCCCAGCAGGTCCTCGGCGGCGGTCTCGGCCATCTCGTAGCCGGGGGCGACCAGGCCGTAGACGCGGCCGTCGGTGGCCAGCGCGCACTCGCCGATCGCGTAGACGCGCGGGTCGGAGGTGCGGCAGCGGGCGTCGACGCCGATGCCGCCGCGCTCGCCGACGGTCAGGCCCGCGTCACGGGCGAGCTGGTCGCGGGGGCGGACCCCGGCGGAGAAGACGACGAGGTCGGTGTCGACGGTGGAGCCGTCGGAGAGCCGCATTCCGCTGACGTGGCCGTCCTCTCCGGTGACGACCTCCTGGGTGCCCACGCCGGTGTGGACCGTCAGCCCCATCGACTCGATGGTGCGCAGCAGGGCCGCGCCGCCGCCGTCGTCGATCTGGACGGGCATCAGGCGCGGGGCGAACTCCACGATGCGGGTGGTGAGTCCGAGGCCCTGGAGGGCGCCGGCGGCCTCGAGCCCGAGGAGGCCGCCGCCGACGACGGCGCCGCTGGTGCGGGTCTTCGCGTACTCCTCGATCGCGAGCAGGTCCTCGATGGTGCGGTAGACGAAGCAGCCGGGCGCGTCCTTGCCGGGGACGGGCGGCACGAAGGGGTAGCTGCCGGTCGCCAGGACGAGCACGTCGTACGGGAACACCTGCCCGGAGCGGGAGGTGACGGTACGGGCGTCGCGGTCGACGGACTCGGCGGGGTCGCCGAGGTGCAGCTCGATCCCGTGCTCCTCCATGAAGCCGGCGGGGGTGAGGGAGAGGTCCTCGGCGGTGCTTCCGGAGAAGTACGAGGTGAGGTGCACGCGGTCGTAGGCCGGCCGGGGCTCCTCGCAGAGCACGGTGATCCGGTGCGTGGCGGTGGCCCCGCGCTCGGCGAGTGCCTCGAGGTAGCGCTGGCCGACCATGCCGTGGCCGATGAGCACGATGGCGGGAGTGGGCGTGGGCGTGGCTGCGGCCATGATCAGGAGCCTCCGTCGTCGGTGAGCAGGTGGAACAGGTCGGTCAGGTCCTCCTCGTCCTCCCAGCTGCGGGCGAGGGCGCCCACGCTGGAGAGTTCGCCGAGGAGGACTCCGCCGACGAGGCGGTCGCCGCGGACGACGACCTTCCGGTAGGTCCGGCGGGTGGCGTCGGCGAGGCGGACCACGTCGTCGCCGGGGAGCGGGGTGGTCTCGCCGAAGGCGGCGAGATCGAGGGGGCCCGAGCCGGTTCCGGCGCCTCCGGCGGTGGTGAGGGTGAGGCGGGTGAGGGCGCGGGTTCCGGTGTACGAGGGGGCGGCGGGGGCGGCTCCGGTGGTGCCGGTGAGCTGCGCGGCGAGGGCGTCGGCCTGCTCCAGCGCGGGGCCCGCGAGGCCGTACACCCGGCCGGCGTGCTCGGCGCAGTCGCCGATGGCGTGGATGCGGGGGTCGCTGGTCCGCAGCCGGTCGTCCACGACGATTCCGGTGCGCACCTCGAGCCCGGCGGCGAGCGCGAGCCCGGTCCGGGGCCGCACGCCGCAGGCGAGCACGACGACATCGGCATCGAGCCGGTACCCGTCGGCGAACTCGACCCCGGTGACCCGCCGCCGGCCGGTGTCCTGCGCCGTCGTCAGGCCGCGGACCCGGCATTCCGTGTGGATCTCGATGCCGAGGGCGGTGAGGTGGGTGTGCAGCAGCGCCGAGGCGTCCGCGTCGAGCTGGCGTTCCATCAGCCGCTCGCCCTGCTGGGCCAGGACCACCTGGGCGCCGCGTTCGGCCAGGGCGCGGGCCGCGGAGACGCCGAGGAGGCCGCCGCCGATGACCACCGCGCGCACGCCCTCCCGTACGGCCACGGCGGCGGACAGGGCCAGACAGTCGTCCATGGTGCGGAACGCATGGACCCCGTCGGGCAGTTCCCGGCCCTCCGGCTCGAACAGTCCGCGCAGCGGCGGGAGGACCGCGTTGGAGCCCGTGGCCAGGACCAGCGTGTCGTACTGCTCCGTGCTGCCGTCGTCGCAGTGGACCGTCCGGTCGGCGCGGTCGATGCGGACGGCCCGGACACCGGGCCGCAGCGCCGGACCGGGGGCCGGGAGGGCGGTCACCTCGGGTGCGTACCGGCCCGCCAGCACGTCCGCCAGCAGGACCCGGTTGTACGGGACGTGCGACTCCTCGCCGAGGACCGTCACGTCCGGACCCGCCGCGGCACCCGCGTCGGAGCCCGCACCCGCGCCCAGCCGCGCAGCGAGCCGCAGGCCCGCGAGGCCGCCGCCGATCACCACCACACGCTGCTGCTCCGATGTCATGGCAAGAGCGTGCGCGGCCGCTGTTTCCCCGCCGCATCGCCTCTGTTACCCGGACGGAACGCGCACCTCAGCGCCCGGGTTAAGGGTCGGTGAGGCGCCCCTCAAGGGCGGCTTAAGGATCGGTTCGGGCAGCTCGGCGGCCCTCGGGCCGCCCTTAGCGTGATCCGCATGCGAGATGCGGCGGTGCGGGTCAGGGGCGGGATGCTCGGCGGGGCGGGGGTGGTGGCGCTGCTGTGGGCGGCCCAGGTGCGTCCCTTCGCCCGGCTCGACGCGCTGTTCGCGACCGCCGCCCACCTGACCGGCCTGCTCGCCGGGTACGGGGTGCTGGTGCTGCTCTTCCTGATGGCCCGGGTACCCGCCGTCGAGCACGGGGTCGGCGCCGACCGGCTCGCCCGCTGGCATGCGCTGGGCGGTCGGCACGTGCTGCTGCTCTGCTTCGGGCACGCGCTCTTCGCCCTGTGCGGATACGCCGCCCACCAGGGCGTCGACGTGGTCTCCGCCGTCCGGGAGCTGTTCGGCTACCCCGCGGTGGCCGCCGCCTTCGCCGGGACGGCCCTGCTGGGCGCCGTCGGGGCGACCTCCGCCCGGGCCGTACGCCGCCGGGTCGGCCACGAAACCTGGCGCGGGGTCCACCTCCTCGTCTACCTCGCCGCCTCCCTGGCCTTCGGCCACCAGCTCGCCGGGCCCGACCTCGCCCTGGCCGGCTGGTTCTGGGCCCTCGCCCATGCCACCGTCGCCGTCCTGCTGCTCTGGTACCGGGCCGTGGTCCCCGTACGGCAGGCCCTGCGGCACGCGCTGCGGGTGGCCGAGGTGCGGATCGAGGGGCCCGGGGTGGTCTCCGTCGTCGTGTACGGGGAGCACCTGGCGGAACTGCGCGCGGAGCCGGGCCAGTTCCTGCGCTGGCGGTTCCTGCAGCGGCGGCTGTGGCACACCGCCCTGCCGTTCTCGCTGTCCGCGCCGGTCCGCGGCCACGCCCTGCGGATCACCGTGAAGGCACTCGGCGGGCACTCCCGCCGGATCCGCCGACTGCGCCCCGGGACCAGGGTCATCGCCACCGGGCCGTTCGGTGCGCTCACCGCCGCCCGGCGGACCCGGCCCAAGGTGCTGCTGATCGCGGGCGGGGTCGGCATCACCCCGATGCGGGCCCTGTTCGAGACGCTGCCCGGCGGGCCGGGGGAGATCACCCTGCTCTACCGGGCCGGGGCCGAGGAACACCTGGTCCTGCGCTCCGAGCTGGAGGCCATCGCCGCCGAGCGGCAGGCCGGGCTGCACTACCTGCTCGGTTCCTCGGATGCCGCATACGATCCGCTGGCCCCGCAGGCGCTGCTCGCGCTGGTGGCGGACCTGACCGAGCACGACGTGTACCTCTGCGGTCCCCCGGGGATGGCCGGGGCGACGCGGAGCGCGCTGCTGCGGGCCGGGGTGCCGGCCGGACGCATCCATTCCGAGTGCTTCAGCTTCTGATCCCCGACCCGCTTCCGAGAGGCCGCCGCGCCATGCGCCATCCGCTGCACGTCCCGCTGTCCGTACCGGTCGGGGCCGCCACCCCCGCAGCCGCGGCCCGGCACCGCAGGCCCCGCCGGCCCTCCGCGCTGCGGGCGGCCGCGGCCGCGCTGGGCTCCGTACCGCCCGCGCGGCGGGTCGCGGCCGGGCTGGGGCTGGCCAGCGTGCTGGCCGCGACCGTGCTGACGGCGACGGTGGACCCGGCGGCTCCGGTGGCTCCGGACCGGGTGCCGGCCCGGGAAAGCTCAACCTTTGCGCAAGTTTCCGGGGGTTGATGGGTCCTGCACCGATCGGCTCCATAGGGTCGTGGGCGTGCCTGACATATCGACGACCATGATCATCGTGCTGTGCGTGGCCGCCGCCGCGGCCGGCTGGATCGACGCGGTGGTGGGCGGCGGCGGGCTGCTGCTCCTGCCCGCCCTGCTCCTCGGCCTGCCGAACGCCCACCCCGCCGCCGTGCTCGGCACCAACAAGGCCGTGGCCATCGTCGGCACCACGGGCGCGGCGGTGACGTACGTACGCAAGGCCCCGGTGGACGTGAAGCTCGCCGTCCGGATCGGCCTGGCCGCGCTCGCCGGATCCATGGGCGGCGCCGCGCTGGCCGGCGGGATCAGCAAGGACGCCCTCCGCCCGCTCATCATGGGGGTGCTCGTGATCGTCGCGGGCGTCGTGATCTTCAAGCCGGGCTTCGGCACCGCCCCCTCGACCGCGCCCGTCAGCCGGCAGCGGGTGCTGCTCGCCATCGGGCTCGCCGGCCTCGGCATCGGCTTCTACGACGGTCTCATCGGGCCCGGTACCGGCACGTTCCTGGTGCTCGCCCTCACCGCGCTGCTCCACCTCGACCTGGTCACCGCTTCCGCCACCGCCAAGATCGTCAACTGCTGCACGAACGCCGGGGCGCTCGCGATGTTCGCGTACCAGGGCATGGTGCTGTGGCAGCTGGCCGCGCTGATGGCGGTGTTCAACCTGGCCGGCGGCATGATCGGGGCCCGGATGGCGCTGAAGAAGGGGAGCGGGTTCGTCCGCGGCGTGCTGTTGACCGTGGTGGGCGCGCTGGTGATCAAGCTCGGTCTGGAGCAGTGGGGCTGACCGGTCCCCGCACCCTGTCAGTACGTGCCGGTGAGGTGGGCGAAGACGACCACGTTGCCCTGGTAGCCGGTACGGGGTGAGAAGCCCCCGCCGCAGGTGATCACCCGGAGCTCGGCGCGCGGCGAGGGCCCGTACACGCGGCTGTCCGGAAAGCGCTCGGCCTCGTAGACCTCGACCGCGTGGACGGTGAACACGGCCGTACGTCCGTCCGCGCGCGGCACCTCGATCGCGGCTCCGCGGTGCAGTGCGCCCAGGTGGTAGAAGACCGCCGGGCCGGCGGCGTGGTCGACGTGCCCGACGACGACGGCGGTGCCGACGGCTCCGGGGGTGGTGCCGTCCCGGTACCAGCCCGCCAGGTCGCGGCGCGCGGGCGGGGGCACCTCGATGCTGCCGTCACGGTCCAGGCCCAGCCCGATCAGCGGGGCATCGACCCGGATGGAGGGGATCCGGATCCGGGTCGGCGGGGATCCGGGGAGCGGGGCGATGCTGCCGGGGTAGCTCGCCCGCCCGCTCAGCGCTTCTGCGGGGGAGGGCAGCGGGGGCCCGACGGACTGGCCGGATCCGCTGCCGACGAGCCAGATGCCGACACAGGCGGTGAGCGCGACGAGCCCGCCGCGGCCGGCCTGGCCTCTGCCCATGGGTGCCCCCTGGCTGTGTTCCGGGTCCGTGTTCCGTGTGGCAGGCCGTCGCCCGGCCCCGCGAACGGGGGGACCTCGCGGGGCGGGCGACGGGGGACGGTACCGGTCGGACCGCGGCCGCAGCCGCGGTGGGCGCCCGTCAGCTCCGCGTGCCGCTCGCCCGGCGACGCAGGAGCCAGGTACCGCCGACGGCGGCCGCGGCCAGCACGGCCGCTCCCGCCGTGATCTTGGTGGGGTCGACGGTGGTGGTCGTCCCGCCACCCACCCCGGTGCGCACGTGGCCCTGCGGACCGCGTTCGGTGACGATCAGGTCGCCGGTGGCGAACTTGCCGTCGGCGCAGGTCGCGCCGAGGTTGTACGTGCCCGGGCGGGTGCCGCGGGCGATCTGGAACTGCCCGACGACCACCTCTTTGTGGGTGCCGGGCACCAGCTTGAAGCGGCCGCCGCCGACCGTGGTGGCGTCGCCGTCGGCATGGCTGCCCGGGCCGCACGCGGTGGTGTTCACGGTGACGCTCGCCCCGGGGGCGGCGGATTTCGGCCACACCTCCAGCTTCGCGAAGTCGCCGGGCGCGAAGCCCGCCGTGCCGAGCTCCGCGGCGGCCACCGCGCCGGCGACCGGGCCGGTGAACGCGGCGGCGGTCAGCGCGGTGGCGGTGAGCACGTGGGCGGTGCGTCGGCGCATGGGGGCTCCTGGAGACGCGGGGTCGTGTTCCCGAGGAAACCCGGCCGGCCCGCGGCCCGCCTGCTGATGTTCCGTCAGATCTGGCCGGTGGGCCGCCGTTGCCGCAGGTCACGGCGCCTGACTTCGGCCGTTCAGATGACCCACCCCGTCCGGGTGAGCCGGGCCGGCCGTCGGGAGGTGGGCAGGGCTCAGCCCGCAGGGAGCGTCACCGTCGCCGCAGCGCCCGCCGGGGCCGGGTTGGACAGGGTCACCCGCGCGCCGATCACCTGCGCCTGGCCGAAGGCGATGGTCAGGCCCAGCCCCGTCCCCTGGCCCCGTTCGGCCGCACCCGTCAGGAACCGCTGCGGCCCCTCCCGCAGCAGCGTCGTAGGGAAGCCCGGACCGCAGTCCCGTACGGTCACGGTGTTCCCGCAGACCTCCACCGTGACCGGGTCGCCGCCGTGGCGACGGGCGTTGACCAGCAGGTTCGTCAGGATCCGCTCCAGGCGGCGGACGTCCGTACGGACCGGGGCCGGGCAGTCCGCGCCGACCACCTGCGCCGTCACCCCCGCCCGCCGCGTGATCGCCGCGACCAGCGGACCCAGCGCGTGCACCCCCAGCTGCGCCTCCTCCCGGCGCGCGTCCAGCCGCGCGACCTCCAACAGGTCCTCCGTCAGCGCCCGCAGCGCCGCGACCCGGTCCCGGACCAGTTCCGTCGGCCGCCCCGCCGGCAGCAGCTCGGCCGCGGTGTGCAGCCCCGTCAGCGGTGTCCGCAGCTCGTGCGCCACATCGGCCGTGAACCGCTGCTCCGCCTCCAGCCGCTGCTGCAGACTGGCCGCCATCGTGTCGACCGCCGAGGACAGTTCGGCGACCTCGTTGCGGGTTCCCGGCCCGCCCGACGCCCCGATCCGCGCGTCCAGCTCGCCCTCGCTGATCCGCCGGGCCGTCTCGGCCGCCGTCCGCAGGTCCTTGCTCAGCCGGCTCGCCAGCAGGGCCCCGCCGATCGCCGCGAGTGTGACGACCCCGGCCCCGGAAGCCACCAGCTGCTCGTCCAGATCGGCCAGTTCGGCCTGCTCGCCGGCCAGCGACCGGCGTACGGACAGCACCTGGTCGCCGCCGACCGGGCGCGCGGCCCACACCGCCGGATCGGACCCGGACAGGTCGAGGTAGGTGGTGCGCTGCCCCGCGAGGGCCGCCCGGCGCAGCGGCTCCGGCAGGCCGGGGCAGTCGATCCGCGCACCGGCCTCGCCTACCTTGTCGTCGTCCAGCCGCCCGGTGAGCTCGTACACCTGGCGTACCCGGATCAGCTGAGCGAGGGCGCTCTCCCGCGCCGCCTCGCCCACCTGCCGGGCCCGCGCCTCGTGGATCAGTACGCCGATGGTCACCGCGACCAGCGAGCAGCCGGCCGCGAGCAGGGCGGAGATCTTCCAGCGCAGGCCGAGGGCCTGCAGGAGGTGGCGGCAGCGGATCAGGCCGGGCTTCACTCACACACCTCCCCGAACCGGTCGGTGCGCTTCGGCTGGGGGCGCTGCCCGCTGTCGCAGTCCGCCCGGGACTTGCTGTAGCGCCGCTCGTCGCTGACGACCCGCATCCGCTCGCCGTCCCAGTGGTAGCGGACGGCCTGCTCGGAGCCGTCGTCGGCGGCGGTGCGCAGCAGCAGGTCGCCGCCGATGGACTCGGCGGCCATCCGCCGGCCGACGGTGAAGAGGACGGGGACGATCCGGGTGCCCTCCGCGGTGTACACGGTGAGGGCGGTGCGCCCGGTCTGCGCGTCGGCGGCGACGATCAGATCCGGCTTCCCGTCGCCCGTGAGGTCGCGGTACAGGGGCGGGCGGATCCCGGCCTTGCCGGGTGCGTCGATCCACCCCTTCGCCGCGAACGGCTTCATCTGCTTGTCGGCTCGTACGACGTCCTTCACGTCCACCGAGGGCAGCCCGCCCGGCCCCACCTCCGGGGCGTTCTTCAGCGGCTGCGGCGGGGGCTCCCGGGTGCCGACCGGCTTGCCGGGCGCCACGGGGGCGGTGTGGTCGGTCCACAGCGGCCAGAGCGACTCGGGCCGGGGCTGGGCCGACACGGGCGGCGCGGGCTCACCGGCGGCGAGCCCTCCGGGCGCGGCGCAGCAGCCGACGGCGAGTGCGCCGGTACAGGCGCACAGGAGGACGGCGGCGAGCTGTCGGGTGGGTCGTTTCATGAGGGGCCAAAGGGGTCTGGGGGAGGACAGACCGACGGTAGACGGCCGCGGTCACGGCCACCGGGAGGTTGTGTAACAGCGGTGCGTACGGTGGAAGGGCGCAGGCAGACTCGGGACCAAAGTCCCGGACCGCGCGCTGTCCGCCGTAACCGAGGGAGGGCTCCCGTGACACCAGCCGATCGGCCGTCGCCGCCACAGACGCCACCGGATCCGCCGCTCGGGGCGCTCGCCGCGCTCACCGTGCTGACCACGGTCGACTCGGCGGAGGCGGCCGCGGCGCTCGCCCGCGGCGCGGTGGAGGCGCGGCTGGCCGCGTGTGCGCAGGTCTCCGGACCGGTGACCTCCGTCTACCGTTGGAAGGACGCGCTGGAGACGTCCCAGGAGTGGCAGGTGCTGTTCAAGACCACCCCGGCCGGCTACCCGGCCCTGGAGGCCCGGCTGAGCGCCGATCACCCGTACGACACTCCGGAGATCATCGCCACCCCGGTGGTGCGGGGCAGCGCGGACTACCTGGCGTGGGTCGCGAGCGAGGTGACGGCCGGATGACCGCCGAGCTCCCCTTCTTCGTGTACGGGACCCTGCGCCCGGGGGAGGTCAACCACGGCCTGTTCCTGCGCGGTCGGACAGCCGCCGAGGAGCCCGCGCGGCTCCCGGACGCACTCCTCTACGACGGTCCCGGCTACCCGTACGCCGTCCAGCACGCGGGATCGGAGATCGTCGGCGAGCTGGTCACGCCGGCGCCCGGCGCGTACGGGAGGCTGCTGGCCGAACTGGACCGGCTGGAGGAGTACCACGGCCCCGACCGGCCGTTGAACGTCTACGACCGGGTCCGCCGGGACGCGGTCCGCCCTGACGGCACCCGGACCCCTGCCTGGGTCTACCTGGCGGCACCGCTGCTGGCCCGCCGGCTGCGCGAGTCCGGCACCGAGATACCGGGCGGCGACTGGTTCGGACGGCGGCCGTAGGGGGTGTCCTACAGGCCCTCGGCGCCGCGGTTGCGCAGGCGCTGGCCGTACTGCTGGAGGACCCAGAGCTCCTCCTGGACCGCCGCCAGTTGCTCCGGCGGGGCCTGGGAGCCCAGGCGCGACATCGTGCCCTGGATCTCGTGGACCCGGCGGTCGACCGCCCGCAGCCGGACCTGGACCAGCTGGACGCCCGCGTACACCTCGTCCACCGTCTTGGCGTGGATGGCCTCCACCGCCAGCTCGGTGACGAGCGCGCGGACCGTGTCGTTCGGCGCGGCGTCGCGGACCCGGGCCAGATAGTCGTCGGTGCCCAGGGAGGCGCCGCCCGCGGCCTGGATGGCCTCGCGGACCGCCGCGTACGGCGGGGCGGTGAACTCGTCCACCCCGTACGCGTCGAAGGCCGGCGAGACCAGGGCCGGCCGCTGCAGCGCCAGTTTGAGCAGCTCGCGCTCGGTGCGGTGCGCCGGGCTGCGCAGGTTCAGCGCCGGTCCGCCCGCGGGGGCGGCCGACGCCGGCGCCTCGTACGACGCGTGCGAGGACCGGCCGCGGCCCTGCTGCTGCCCGCCGGGCTGGTTGCCCCGCTCCCGCGCCCAGCGGGCCAGCTGGGCGACCCGCTTGACCACGAACTGCTCGTCCCGGATGCCCAGCATCCCCGCCAGCTGGACCGCCGACTCGTGCTGGATCGCGACGTTCTTGATGTTGGCGACGACCGGAGCCGCCTCGTCCAGCGCGGCCGCCCGGCCCGCCGGGTTCTCCAGGTTGTGCCGGGCCACGATGTGCCGCAGCGCGAACTCGAACAGCGGGGTCCGCGCCTCCACCAGCCCGGACACCGCCGCGTCCCCCTGCGCCAGGCGCAGGTCGCACGGGTCCATGCCGCCGGGGGCGATGGTGATGGAGGTTTCGGCGGCGAACTTCTGGTCGTCCTCGAAGGCGCGCAGCGCGGCCTTCTGGCCGGCCGCGTCGCCGTCGAAGGTGAAGATCACCTCGGCCGTCGCGTTGTCCATCAGCAGACGGCGCAGGATCTTGATGTGGTCCCCGCCGAAGGCGGTGCCACAGGTCGCGATCGCGGTCGTGACCCCGGCCATGTGGCAGGCCATCACGTCCGTGTACCCCTCGACCACCACGGCCCGGGAGGTCTTCGCGATCTCCTTCTTCGCCAGGTCGATGCCGTACAGCACCTGTGACTTCTTGTAGATCGCCGTTTCCGGCGTGTTCAGGTACTTCGGCCCGTTGTCGTCGTCGCGCAGCTTGCGCGCGCCGAAGCCGACCACCTCGCCGCTGATGTCGCGGATCGGCCACATCAGCCGGCCGCGGAAGCGGTCGATGGGCTTGCCGCTGCGGCTGTCCTGGGCCAGGCCGGAGGTGATCAGCTCCTTGTCGCTGAAGCCCTTGCCGCGCAGGAATCGGGTCAGGTGGTCCCAGCCGGCCGGGCTGTACCCGACGCTGAAGTGCTCGGCGGCGGCCTGGTCGAAGCCCCGCTCCGCCAGGAACCTGCGGCCGATCTCCGCCTCGGCGCTGCCCAGCTGCTCGACGTAGAACTGGGCGGCCGCCTTGTGCGCCTCGACGAGCCGGATGCGCTCGCCGCGGCCGCTGGTGCCGGCGGTGTAGCCGCCCTCCTCGTACCGCAGGGTGATGCCGGCCTGCCCTGCGAGGCGCTCGACCGCTTCCGAGAACGACAGGTGGTCGATCTTCATGATGAAGTCGAGGGTGTCCCCGCCCGCCTGGCAGCCGAAGCAGTGGTAGAGACCCTTGCTGGGGCTGACCTGGAAGGACGGGGACTTCTCGTCGTGGAAGGGGCAGAGGCCCTTGAGGTTGCCGCCGCCCGCGTTGCGCAGTTGGAGGTAGTCGGAGACCACGGCGTCGATCGGGACCGCGTCCCGTACCGCCTTCACGTCGTCGTCGTTGATCCGTCCTGCCACCCGTGAAGTCTACGGCCGGGCGCCGACAAAACCGTCAGGCCCCCCTAAGCCCCTTCGGCCGGGAGCAGGGAGTCGAGCGGAACCGACGGGTCCGCCAGTGCCTCGCGGTTGACCTGTGCCTTCGACCGGATCAGGGCCTGGATGTGCTCGGTGACATCCCACACGTTCACGTTCATTCCGGCCAGCACCCGCCCTTCCGACAGCCAGAACGCGATGAACTCCCGCTTGGCCACGTCGCCGCGGACCAGCACCTGGTCGTAGCCGCCCACCGGGGCGTACCCCGAGTACTCCAGGCCCACGTCGTACTGGTCGGAGAAGAAGTACGGCACCCGGTCGTACGACACCTCCTGCCCCAGCATCGCCCGCGCCGCGGCGGGGCCGCCGTTGAGCGCGTTCGCCCAGTGCTCGACCCGCAGCCGGGTCCCGAGCAGCGGGTGGTGCGCGGCGGCCACGTCCCCGACGGCGAACACGTGCGGGTCGCTGGTCCGCAGCGAGGCGTCCACGGCGATGCCGCCGCCGTGCTGCCGGTCGACCAGGGCCAGCCCGGAGGTCTCGGCGAGCGCGGTCCGCGGGGCGGCCCCGATCGCCGCGAGCACGGCGTGCGCCGGGTGCTCCTCACCGTCGTCGGTCCGGGCCGCGAGCACCATGCCGTCGTGCCCGACGATCTCGGTGAGCCGCGAACCGAAGTGGAAGCGGACCCCGTGCTCGGCGTGCAGGTCCCCGAAGAGCCGGCCGATCTCCGGGCCGAGCACCGCGTGCAGCGGGGTGGCCAGCGACTCGACCACGGTGACCTCGGCCCCGTACCCGCGGGCCGCGGCGGCGACCTCCAGGCCGATCCAGCCGGCCCCTGCGATCAACAGATGGCCGTTGTCCCGGCCGAGGGTGGCCAGTACGCCCTTCAGCCGCTCGGCGTGGGCGAGCCGGCGCAGGTGGTGCACCCCGGCCAGCCCCGTGCCCGGGATGTCGAGGCGGCGCGGTTCGGCCCCGGTGGCCAGCAGCAGCTTGTCGTAGTGCAGCGCCGTGCCGTCGCCGAGGACGACCTTCCTGGCCTCCCGGTCCAGGTGGACCGCGGGCTGGCCGAGGTGCAGCTCGACGTCGGCCCGGGCGTACCAGGACGGCTCGTGGACGAAGACGCTGTCGCGCTCCTCCTTGCCCTGGAGGTACCCCTTGGACAGCGGGGGCCGTTCGTAGGGATGGTCGCGCTCGTCGCCGATCAGGATCACCCGCCCCGTGAACCCCTCGGACCTCAGCGTCTCGGCCGCCTTAGCTCCGGCAAGCCCTGCGCCGACGATGACGAATGTCCGGTGTGCGTCGACCACCTGATGCCTCCTCATAACCTCTCCGCCACATGCGACCACATGCGAGCGTCCCGCACTGAGCCTGCCGCGTGAAGGGGGAGTGGCCCGATCGGCTCACCCTTCGGACCGGCGCGTGCGCTGTGTGAGCCGGGCGTGCAGGGAGCGCGCAGAGGCGTCCGTGAGCGCCGCGATCTGGTCGATGACCGCGCGTTTGCGGGCCTTGTCGTCGGGCGCGGCGTCGAAGATCGCCCGGAACTGCGGGTCCAGTCCCTCGGGTGCGCGGGCGCTGAGCGCCTCGGCCAGTTCGGCCAGGACGATGCGCTGGTCGGCGCGCAGCCGCTCCTGCTCGTCGCGCTGCATCACGTACAGGTCGGCGACGGCCTTGAGGACCGCGCACTCGTTGCGCGCCTCGCGCGGGACGACCAGCTCGGCCGCGTACCGGGTCAGCCGGCCGGAGCCGTACGCCTCGCGCGTGGCGCCCTCGGCGGCCAGGCAGAACCGGCCGATCAGCTGGCTGGTGGCGTCCTTGAGGCGGGCCTGGGCGACGGCCGATCCGTCGTACCCGTGCGGCCACCACTCCTCCTCCATCAGCCGGTCGAGGGCCTCGCGCAGTTCCTCCGGCTCGGTGTCGTCGGGCACGTACCGGCCGATCGCGACCCGCCAGATGGCGGTGCGCTCGGGTTCGGCGAAGAGGAGGTTGGGGTCGAGGTGCCCGGCGTGCAGGCCGTCCTCGAAGTCGTGGACGGAGTACGCGACGTCGTCCGACCAGTCCATCACCTGGGCCTCGAAGCACTTGCGGTCCGCGGGCGCGCCGCGCCGCAGCCACTCGAAGACCGGCAGGTCGTCGTCGTACGCGCCGAACTTGACCGAGTCGGGGTCGGTGGGGTGGCCGCCGCGGGCCCACGGGTACTTGGTGGCGGCGTCCAGGCAGGCCCGGGTGAGGTTGAGCCCGACGCTGACGGGCTCGCCGCCGGCCGGGTCTGGCACGAACCGCTTCGGCTCCAGGCGGGTGAGCAGGCGCAGCGACTGGGCGTTGCCCTCGAAGCCGCCGCAGTCCTTGGCGAACTCGTTCAGCGCCTCCTCGCCGTTGTGCCCGAACGGCGGGTGGCCCATGTCGTGCGAGAGGCAGGCGGCCTCGACGAGGTCGGGATCGCATCCGAGGGCCGCGCCGAGCTCGCGGCCGACCTGGGCGCACTCCAGGGAGTGCGTCAGCCGGGTGCGGGGGCTGGCGTCCCAGTCGTACGAGCGGCTGCCGGGGGTGACCACCTGGGTCTTCCCGGCGAGGCGGCGCAGGGAGGCGGAGTGCAGGACGCGGGCCCGGTCGCGCTGGAAGGCGGTGCGGCCGGGACGTTTGTCGGGCTCGGCGGCCCAGCGCTCGGTGTCGGACGCGTCGTAAGGGCCGTTCGGGTCGAGGTGGCGGTCGGGTGCGCTGGTGGTGCCTTCCATGCCTTCCATGCTCAGACGGTAACCGGAAGCACCGACAATGCGACCAATCTGAGCAATCCGCGCCAACGCGGTGTTTATGCGCTGGCCAGTTTCAGGGCGGCCAGGGCAGCCGGGGAGGCCAGGTGGGTCCGCTGCCGGGCCAGGGCCTCGTCGTAGCGCTGGAGCACGAGGCGGGCCAGGGCCGGGTGGTCGCCGAGCGGGGCGGCCGCCGGGCCGGGCGCGGCGGCGGCGCTCTGCGCGGCGAAGCGGCCGGGGGCGGTGAAGTACGAGGCCACCGCGATCCGGTGGTGGCCGCGGGCGGTGAGGGAGCGGGCGGCGTCGGGGACGGTGGGCGCCGCGGCGGAGGCGTAGGCCGGTACGACGGGCGCGCCGCCGAGGCGTTCGGAGAGCAGGGCGGCGGTGCGGCGGGTGTCGTCCGCAGCGTCGGGGTCGCGGGAGCCGGCGGCGGCGAGCACGACGGCCGTACTCGCGCCGGGGGCCCAGCCGGCCTCGAGGAGGCGCTCGTACAGGGCCTCGACCAGCAGCGGATGCGGGCCGAGCGGGGCGGCGACGCAGGTGTCGAGGTGGGCGGCGCGGGCGGCGGCCGCGGGGAGGTCCCGCTTGACGTGGTGGCCGCGGCCGAGGAGCAGCGGGACGAGCACGGCCGCGCCGGTGGTGTCCGCGAGGGTCTCGCCGAGGAGCGGCCGGTTCAGCTCGACGTGTCCGAGCCGGACGTCGAGGCGGGGGCGGAGCTCGCGGATCCGGTCGAGGAGGGCCAGGACGGTGGGGAGGGCGCGGGGGTCGCGGCTGCCGTGGGCGACGGCGACGAGGGTGGGCTGCATGGGCGGACTCCGTCGGACCGGTCCCCCGCGCTGAGCCATGGGCGCAGTCCGCTGAGCTGCATGCCGAGTTGGGTGGTGATCCGGGTCAGCAGCTCTGTGGCCGTGGCGGGGGGAAAGGGGAGGGACAGGGACTCGGGAGGGTGCACCAGCTCCGTCATGAACCGATCCTGCGGGCCGGAGGTTGCGTGGGCGTTGCGCGGGGGTGACGGGTGTTTTCCGGGTGCTCACCCGCTCATTCGTCCGAGTGAAAGGCGGGGGAGGGGGAACTGGGGGCCGGGCGTAGATCGTCAATGTGTGCGAACGACGTGTGGCGCAACGGGGGGATCGACCATGAAGCTGAAGCTGATGCCGGGTTGGACGGGGACGGTGGCGGGGCGGCGGCGGGCCGTCCAGGCGGTGGTGGCGGGGTGCGTGCTGTTCCTGCTGCCGTCGGCGTGGACGCATGCGGCGGCCGCGGACCGGCTGCGGACCACGGCCGATGCGCCGGCCACCGAGGTGGCGGTGGTGTTCGGGGCGGGGCTGTGGAACGGGCGGCCGACCCCGTATCTGGCCAGACGGCTCGATGCGGCGGCCGAGCTGTACCGGACGGGCAAGGCCAAGGTCGTGCTCGTCACGGGGGACAACAGCCGCACCGAGTACGACGAGCCCGATGCGATGCGCACGTACCTGACCGCCCACGGGGTGCCGGGCGACCGCATCGTCAGCGACTACGCCGGCTTCGACACGTGGGACTCCTGTGTCCGGGCCAAGGAGATCTTCGGGGTGAAGCGGGCCGTGCTGATCAGCCAGGGCTTCCACATACGCCGGGCCGTCGCGCTGTGCGATGCGGCGGGCGTGGAGGCGTACGGGATCGGGGTGGACGACGAGCACGACTCGACCTGGTACTACGGCGGCACGCGCGAGGTCTTCGCGGCGGGCAAGGCGGCGCTGGACGCGGCCTTCAAGCCGGAACCGCGGTTCATGGGGCCGAAGGAACCGGGGGTGTCGCGGGTCCTGGGCGCTCTGGCAAACTGACGCGCCGTCGGCTGTCCATGCCGATTAGTCATATACCCGTGTGTCCGTCTCGCTGTCAGGGGTGTGGAACCGTGGCTGTTGTGGATCTGAGCGGCAAGGCCGTCGTCATCACCGGGGGAGCCCGGGGACTGGGCGCGGCGGCGGCGCAGGCCGTGGTGGACGGCGGCGGCAGCGTGCTGATCACCGACGTGCTGGAGGCACAGGGCGCGGAGACGGCCGAGGAGCTCGGCGGCGCGGCGCGGTTCCTGCGGCACGACGTCACGAGCGAGGCAGACTGGCAGGCCGCCCTCGACCACGCGGTGGCCGAGTTCGGCCGGATCGACGGACTCGTGAACAACGCCGGCATACCCACCGGGCAGCTCCTGGAGCACGAGAGCGTCGAGCACTTCCGCCAGGTCGTCGAGATCAACCTGGTCGGCACCTTCATCGGCATCAAGACCGCGATACCGCTGCTGCGGGCGAACGGCGGCGGCTCCGTCGTCAACATCTCGTCCGCGGCCGGGCTCACCGGGCTGGCGCTCACCGCCGGGTACGGGGCGTCCAAGTGGGGCGTGCGCGGCCTGTCGAAGATCGGCGCGGTCGAGCTCGCCGAGGCGAGGATCCGGGTCAACTCGGTGCACCCGGGCATGACGCTGACCCCGATGACCGCCCCGGTCGGCATCCGGCCGGGCGAGGGAAACTTCCCCGGCGCCCCGATGGGCCGCGTCGGCGCCCCGGAGGAGACAGCCGCGGTGGTCGCCTTCCTCCTCTCCGACGCTGCCGCGTACATGACGGGCGCCGAACTCGCGGTGGACGGCGGCTGGACCGCCGGACCGACCGTCCGCACCCTCACCGGCCAGTAGCACCGGCCCTGACCGGCGCCGGCAGCTGCTCCCGCCGGGCCCCGCCGGGCCCCGCCGGGCCTCACCGGGCGTCCGTGGGCTCGCTGAGGTGCTCGTACGGGAGGTGTAACCGGAGGCGGCGGCCCGCGTAACACCACCGCCGCAGGCTGGACCGTATGCACACCCCGGACACCGCCACCGCCACGCACTGCCCGTACTGCGCGCTGCAGTGCGGGATGAACCTCCGCCCTGAGCCGGGCGGCGCGAGCGTCGTGGTGGAGGAGCGGGCGGATTTCCCCGTGAACCGGGGTGCGCTGTGCGGCAAGGGGCGCACCGCCCCCGCCGTGCTCTCCTCCCGGGTACGCCTGACCGGGCCGCTCGTCCGCACCCACGCCGGACGGCTCGAGCCGGCCACCTGGGAGGAGGCCCTCGACACCGTCGCCGAGGGCCTCGCCCGCACGGGCCGTACGCACGGGCGCGACGCCGTCGGGGTGTTCGGCGGCGGCGGGCTGACCAACGAGAAGGCGTACGCGCTCGGCAAGTTCGCCCGGGTCGCCCTGCGGACCTCGCAGATCGACTACAACGGCCGCTTCTGCATGTCTTCGGCCGCAGCCGCCCACCAGCGGGCCTTCGGACTGGACCGCGGACTGCCCTTCCCCCTGGAGGACATCCCGCGGACCGGTTGCGTCATCCTCGTCGGCTCGAACCTGGCCGAAACCATGCCGCCCGCCCTGCGCTACCTCACCGAGCTCAAGGCGAACGGCGGCACGCTGATCGTCATCGACCCGCGCCGGACCCGGACCGCCGAGCAGGCCGACCTGCACCTCGCCCCCCGCCCCGGCACGGACCTCGCCCTCGCGCTGGGCCTGCTGCACCTGATCGTCGCCGAAGGGCGCACCGACGAGGAGTTCATCGCCGGGCGGACCACCGGCTGGGAGGAGGCCCGGGCCGCGGCCATGGCGCACTGGCCGGAGCTGGTGGAGCGGATCACCGGCGTGCCCGTCCCGAAACTCCGCGAGGCGGTCTCCCTGTTCTGCGCGCCGTCCTCCGCCATGGTGCTGACCGCCCGTGGGCCGGAGCAGCAGTCCAAGGGCACCGACACCGTCGGCGCGTGGATCAACCTGTGCCTGGCCACCGGCCGCGCCGGCCGGCCGCTCTCCGGGTACGGCTGCCTCACCGGCCAGGGCAACGGCCAGGGCGGCCGCGAGCACGGCCAGAAGGCCGACCAGCTCCCCGGCTACCGCAAGCTCGCCGACCCCGCGGCGCGGGCGCACGTGGCCGAGGTCTGGGGCGTCGACCCCGACAGCCTGCCCGCCCCGGGCCGCAGTGCGTACGAACTCCTCGACGCCCTCGGCACGGAGGTGAAGGCCCTCCTCCTCATGGGCTCCAACCCGGTGGTCTCGGCCCCCCGCGCCGCCCACATCGAGGACCGCATCCGCTCCCTGGACTTCCTGGCGGTGGCGGACGTGGTCCTCTCCGAGACGGCGGCCCTCGCCGACGTGGTCCTCCCCGTCACCCAGTGGGCGGAGGAGACCGGCACCACCACCAACCTGGAGGGCCGCGTCCTGCTGCGCCGGCGCGCCCTGACCCCGCCGCCGGGGGTGCGCACCGACCTGGAGGTCCTGCACGGGCTGGCCGCCCGCCTCGGCATCGAGAAGGGGTTCCCCACCGCCCCCGAGGAGGTCTTCGAGGAGCTCCGCCGCGCCTCGGCCGGCGGCCCGGCGGACTACTCGGGCATCTCCTACGCCCGCATCGAGGCCGAACAGGGCGTCTTCTGGCCCTGCCCGGACGACGCCCACGCCGGCACCCCGCGCCTCTTCCTCGACCGCTTCGCCACCGACGACGGCCGGGCCCGCTTCGTCCCCGTCTCCCACCGCGACGCGGCCGAGGTCCCGGACGCCGAGTACCCCGTCCTGCTCACCACCGGCCGCGTGGTCGCCCAGTACCAGTCGGGCGCCCAGACCCGCCGCGTGGACGAGCTCAACGCGGCCGCCCCCGGGGCCTTCGTGGAACTCCACCCGCGCCTCGCGTCCCGCATCGGCGCGGTCGAGGGGGCCCCGCTCGCGGTCGTCTCCCGCCGCGGCCGCGCCGTGGCCCCGGCCCGCATCACGGACACGATCCGCGCGGACACGGTCTTCATGCCGTTCCACTGGCCGGGCGAGGGTCGAGCCAACTCCCTGACCAACCCGGCCCTGGACCCGATCTCCCGCATGCCGGAGTTCAAGGTCTGCGCGGTCCGTGTGGAGCCGGCCTGAGCCTCAGCCGACCGGGCGGTCGAAGGTCGGGGCCAGCGCGGCCAGCAGCCGCTCGGCGTAGGACTCGGCGGAGCCGGAGATCCCCGGGTACTCGGCCCGGAAGGCGTCCCAGTCGGCCCACTTGACCTCGGAGAAGGCCTCCAGGGTCAGCGGGGTGTCCGAGGGCGCCTGCGGCGGGAAGTACTCCCCGGACTCCAGGAAGACCGTGTGGACCAGCTCGTACGGAGCAGTGCAGCGCTCGGCGAGCAGGACCGCGTCGTAGAGGTCCTTGCCCTGCGGGTACATGTCGGTCGCCAGCCAGACCAGCTTCCAGGCCAGCGACAGCTCCGGCGTGGCCGCCCGCAGGCGCACGCCCGCGACATCGGCCGGCTCCGGCGCCGCCGGGAGCCGCTCGTTGAAGACGAAGTCCAGCTGGACCTGGCCCCCGGGCAGCCCGGGCGCCGACCAGGGCAGGACCAGACGGCGCCCGGGGACGCGCTCGTACGTCCAGATGTCCTCGGAGACCGCTGCCCGGGCCGCCATGACCAGCTCGCCGTGCTCGGCTGCGGCACGCTCGGCCGCCTCCGCGACGGCGGCCAGCAACGTGCCCGTACGCGGCTCGTCGATCGCCCAGTCCTGGGGGACCACCACGAAGTCCAGGTCGTGCGGCTCCCGCGCCGCAGCTGCGAACCACCCCGACATGAGCATGCTGCCGCGCAGCACCAGCGAGTCCGCCCAGCCGGACCGGGCGACGCCCCGCGCCACCACGTCCAGCGCGGTGCGGCGAGCCGCCCGCCAGGCGGGGCGCACCGCGTCATCCACGGTCGCGTCCGTGATCCGGTAGCCCTCCGCGAAGTGCTTGAGCGCCGGGTCGAAGACCCGGGCGCCGGGGCCCGCGGCGTCCAGTCCGGCCGTGGAGGTGCGCGGCAGGCTGACCTGGCGCCGCCTCCAGTCGTCCCTGGCCGCGTCCTGCGCGCTCGTCCCGGTCATGCCGTCGCCCCTTCGTCGATCCACCCGTCGTCCACCGACAGGTCACTGTCGTACAGCACGAACTCCCGCTCCTCCGAGCGGATTTCGTACCCGGCCGAGCCGAGCGCAGCGATCAGCGCGTCGCAGGCCGTCCCCGCCTCCGCCGCCGTGCCGCGCCACCGCTGGGTGACGAACCGTTCGTGCGCACCACCGGCCACGACCCGGCGGGCGTTCCAGGACAGGTGGGCCCCGTGCGGGACGACCAGCAACTCCAGCGCCCCGCGGTCGAAGTCCGCCGGCAGGAGCAGCTTCAGGTGGTGCTCGAAGTAACCGCCGCCCGGGCCGGGGGAGTCCGTGGTCCACGGGACCGTCTCCACCTTGACCCGGACCGGGTCGAAGCCCGCCGCCCGCAGCCGCGGCACCAGACGCTCGTGGCCGTCGCGGTCCCGCAGGGTCAGCATCGGCTGCGACACCATCCGGCCCCGGGCCAGCAGGATGTGCGTCACCTTCAACCCCCGCCCCCCGGCCCACGCTTCGAGCCGCGCCAGCTCCCCCGGGTCCGGGCAGCGCACCGTGACGTGGGTTTCGTACTCAGACATGGCATCGATCTTCTCGGACATGCGTCCGATCCGCATCGGGATTCCCGGCGGGGGGTAACCATCCGGTCACGCACCGGACTCAGAAAGTGCTCGCACGCCCCTCGTGGCAGTGATGTGTCGTACCCCACACTGAGGTGCGGTGCCCCCGTCCTCGGAGCCCTGGAGGTCGCCCCCGTGCAGACCCAGATCCTGACCGTCAACGTGAGCCCGCCCGCCCATGACACCGAGGCCGCTGCGGGTGAAGAGCCCGAGGTCGACGCCGTGGACGAGGAGCCCGAAGAGCCCGAGGTGCTGGAGCTGATCGAGCAGGTGCCCGAGCCGCGCCGACGCGCGGACAGCGGCGGAGCGGGCCCTTCCGCCGACCTGTTCCGGCAGTACCTGCGCGAGATAGGCAGGATCCCGCTGCTCTCCGCCGCCGAGGAGGTCGAGCTCGCGCGCCGCGTCGAAGCCGGACTCTTCGCGGAGGAGAAGCTCGGGAACACCCCCGACCTCGACCTGAGGCTCGCCCTCGACCTCGACAAGCTCGTCGTCATGGGGCGGATGGCCAAGAGGCGCCTCATCGAGTCGAACCTGCGGCTCGTCGTCTCCGTCGCGAAGCGCTACGTGGGCCGCGGGCTCACCATGCTCGACCTCGTGCAGGAGGGGAACCTCGGGCTCATCCGGGCCGTTGAGAAGTTCGACTACGCCCGCGGGTACAAGTTCTCCACCTACGCCACGTGGTGGATCCGGCAGGCCATGTCGCGGGCCCTCGCCGACCAGGCCCGCACCATCCGCGTGCCCGTGCACGTCGTGGAGCTGATCAACCGCGTCGTGCGCGTACAGCGCCGCATGCTCCAGGAGCGCGGTTACGAGCCCACCGCCGAAGAGGTCGCCGTCCACCTCGAGCTGACCCCCGAGCGGGTCCTGGAGGTGCTGCGCCTCGCCCAGGAGCCGGTCTCGCTCCACGCGCCGGTCGGCGAGGAGGACGACGTCGCCCTCGGCGATCTGATCGAGGACGGGGACGCGGCCTCGCCCATGGAGTCCGCCGCGTTCTTCCTGCTCCGCGAGCACCTCGAAGCCGTGCTGTCGACCCTCGGCGAGCGCGAACGCAAGGTCGTCCAGCTGCGCTACGGACTGGCCGACGGCCGCCCGCGCACCCTGGAGGAGATCGGGCGGATCTTCGGCGTGACGCGCGAGCGGATCCGGCAGATCGAGTCCAAGACGCTCAACAAGCTGCGCGACCACGCCTTCGCCGACCAGCTCCGCGGCTACCTGGACTGAGTACGGAGAAGGGGTGCCCTCTGCCGAGAGGGCACCCCCACACCAAGCCGACACGCCGACGCTAGTCGACCTCGGCCACCGCCTGCGCGAACTGCGCCGCGTACAGCCGCGCGTACGCGCCGTCCGCCGCCAGCAGCTCCTCGTGCGTGCCCTGCTCCACGATCGAGCCGTTCTCCATCACCAAGATCACGTCCGCATCGCGGATCGTGGACAGCCGGTGCGCGATCACGAAGGACGTACGGCCGTGCGCGAGGCGGGCCATCGCCTTCTGGATCAGCACCTCGGTACGGGTGTCCACCGAGCTCGTGGCCTCGTCGAGCACCAGGATCACCGGGTCCGACAGGAACGCCCGGGCGATGGTGATCAGCTGCTTCTCGCCCGCGCTGACGCCCGCGCCCTCGTCGTCCAGCACGGTGTCGTAGCCGTCCGGCAGGGTGCGGATGAACCGGTCGGCGTGGGCCGCCCGCGCCGCCTCCTCGATCTCGGCGCGCGTGACCTCGCGCGCCGCACCGTAGGCGATGTTCTCCGCGATGGTGCCGCCGAACAGCCACGTGTCCTGGAGCACCATGCCGATCCCGTTGCGCAGTTCCTCGCGGGTCATCTTCGCGATGTCCACCCCGTCGAGGGCGATCTCGCCGCCCGTGACCTCGTAGAACCGCATCAGCAGGTTGACCAGCGTGGTCTTGCCGGCGCCGGTCGGGCCGACGATCGCGACCGTGTGGCCGGGCTCGACGGTCAGCGACAGGTTCTCGATCAGCCGCTTGTCCGGCTCGTACCGGAAGGCCACCTTGTCGAGGGTGACCTGGCCGCGCAGCTGCTCCGGCCGCTCCGGCACCTCGGCGTCCGGCTCCTGCTCCTCCGCGTCCAGCAGCTCGTACACCCGCTCCGCCGAGGCGACACCGGACTGCACCAGGTTCGCCATCGACGCGACCTGCGTCAGCGGCATCGAGAACTGGCGCGAGTACTGGATGAAGGCCTGCACGTCACCGATCGACAGGCTGCCCGAGGCCACCCGCAGACCGCCGACGACCGCCACCAGCACGTAGTTGATGTTCGAGATGAAGAACATCACCGGCTGCATGATCCCGCTGACCAGCTGCGCCTTGAACGAGGCCCGGTACAGCGCCTCGTTCTGCTCGGCGAAGACGGCCGCGGACTCCTTCTGCCGGCCGAAGACCTTGACCAGCGCGTGGCCCGAGTACATCTCCTCGACGTGCGCGTTGAGCGCGCCCGTCGACTTCCACTGCGCCACGAACTGCGGCTGCGACTTCTTGCCGATCTTCGCCGCGACGAAGATCGAGACCGGAATGGTCAGCAGGGCGACCAGCGCCAGCAGCGGAGAGATCCAGAGCATCATCGCCAGCACGCCGACGATCGTCAGCAGCGAGTTGAGCAGCTGACCCATCGTCTGCTGCAGCGTCTGCCCGATGTTGTCGATGTCGTTGGTGGCCCGGCTGAGCACCTCACCGCGCTTCTGCCGGTCGAAGTACGACAGCGGCAGCCGCGACAGCTTCCCCTGCAGCTCCTCGCGCATCCGGTACACGGTGCCGTTCATGATGTGGTTCGACAGCCGCGTCGCGACCAGCATCAGCAGGCCGGCGAGGGTGAAGACCACCAGCGCCCAGATCGCCACGACCCCGACGGCACCGAAGTCGATGCCCTCGCCGGGGGTGAAGTCGGTGCCGGACAGCATGTCCGCCATCCCGCCCTCACCCTTGGCGCGCAGCCCGTCCAGCGCCTGCTGCTTGGTGATCCCGGCCGGCATCTGCCGGCCGACGATCCCCGCGAACACCAGGTCGGTGGCCTCGCCGAGGATCTTCGGGCCGATGACCGAGCAGCCGACGCTGCCGACGACGGCGACGACCATGCCCCACAGCTTGGCCCGGTCGTGCGCGATCTGGCGCAGCAGCCGTTTGCCCGAGCCCTTGAAATCCAGGGACCGCTCGGCCGGCCCCATCATCATCCGTCCTCCGGGCCCGCTCATGCGGCCTCCGCCTCCGTCAGCTGGGAGAGCACGATCTCCCGGTAGGTCTCGTTGTCGGCCATCAGCTCGTGGTGGCGTCCCTCGCCCACGACCTGGCCCTCGTCCAGCACGATGATCCGGTCGGCGTCGCGGATCGTGGAGACCCGCTGGGCGACGATGACCACCGTCGCGTCCTCGGTCTCGCGGGCGAGCGCCGCGCGCAGCGCCGCGTCCGTCGCGTAGTCCAGGGCCGAGAAGGAGTCGTCGAAGAGGTAGATCTCAGGGCTCTGCACCAGCGTGCGGGCGATGGCCAGGCGCTGGCGCTGGCCTCCGGAGACGTTCGTTCCGCCCTGGGTGACGGGCGCGTCCAGACCGCCCTCGAGCTCGGACACGAAGTCCTTGGCCTGCGCCACCTCGAGCGCGCGCCACAACTCCTCGTCGGTGGCGTCGGGACGCCCGTACCGCAGGTTGGAGGCGACGGTTCCGGAGAAGAGGTACGGCTTCTGGGGGACCATGCCCACCGTCTTGGCCAGCAGTTCCGGCTCGATGCGGCGTACGTCCTCCCCGTCGACCAGCACGTGGCCGCCGGTCGCGTCGAACAGCCGGGGCACCAGGCCCAGCAGCGTGGACTTGCCGCTGCCGGTGGAGCCGATCACGGCCGTGGTCTCACCGGGGCGGGCCACCAGGTCCACCCCGCGCAGCACCGGGGCTTCGGCGCCCGGGTAGCGGAAGTCGGCGCCGCGCAGCTCCAGCATGCCGCGCCGCAGGAGCTTGCGGATCGGGTCGGTGGGCGGGACCACGCTGGACTCGGTGTCCAGGACCTCCTGGACGCGCTCGGCGCAGACCTCGGCGCGCGGCACCATCATGAACATGAAGGTGGCCATCATCACGGACATGACGATCTGCATCAGGTAGGCGAGGAAGGCCGTCAGCTGGCCGATCTCCATGCCGCCGCTGTCGATGCGCATCGCGCCGAACCAGATGACGGCGACGCTGGAGATGTTCACGACGACGATCACGGTCGGGAACATGAGCGCGAGCAGCTTGCCGGCCGCGAGGGAGACCCCGGTCAGGTCCGCGTTGGCCTCCCGGAACCGGTCCTTCTCGTACTCGTCGCGGACGAACGCGCGGATGACGCGGTTGCCGGTGATCTGCTCGCGCAGCACCCGGTTCACCGTGTCCAGGCGGACCTGCATCTTCCGGAACAGCGGCCGCGTCTTGAAGACGATCGCGCCGACCGACAGCCCGAGGACGGGGACCACGGCCAGCAGGACGCCCGACAGCTTCACGTCGAGCGAGAGCGCCATGGCGATGCCGCCGATGCACATGATCGGCGCGGAGACCATCAGCGTGAAGGTCATCAGCACCAGCATCTGGATCTGCTGCACGTCGTTCGTCGTACGGGTGATCAGCGAGGGCGCGCCGAACTGGCCGAGCTCCCGCGCGGAGAAGCTCTGTACCCGGTCGAAGACGGACGCGCGGATGTCGCGGCCGACGGCGGCCGCGGTACGGGCGCCGAAGTAGACGGCGCCGATGTTGCACCCGAGCTGGACGAGGGAGACGCCGAGCATCAGGGCGCCGAAGCGCAGGATGTAGCCGGTGTCACCGCTGACGACACCGTTGTCGATGATGTCCGCGTTCAGCGTGGGGAGGTAGAGGCTCGCACTGGTCTGCAGCAGTTGCAGCAGGACCAGGAGGGCGATCGGTTTCCGGTACGGACTCAGATGGGTCCGCAGAAGTCGTATGAGCACGCGCAGGCTCCGGTCGGCAGTTCGTGGGGTTCACCCCATCTTCGGCCACCCCGGCGCCGATCCCCACCGCTTTTCGCAAAGGCCGGTCAAAAGGAGTAGACCGGCCACGGGCCCTACTGCGACGGCAGTAGGTCCCGCGCCCGAGGGGAGGAGCGGGGCGCGGCCCTACCCCTGGAACGCCCCGGGGTGCATCTGCTCCCGAGTCGCGATGTACTGCTGGCGCACCGCCTGCCAGGCCGGGTACTCCTCGCCCGGCTCGAAGACCTGCGCCGCCGGGCCCGGCCACACCGGCGGGGTGTGCGGGGCCAGCGTGCCCTGCTGCACCCCGAGCGCCCAGGCCGCCTGACGGGCCGCGCCGAGCGCCGCGTAGTCGGCCGGCGCCGGCACGACGATCTGCGTGCCGAACAGCCCGGGAGCCGCGGCCTGTACGGCGGGCAGCTCGGCCGCCGCGCCCAGCAGGAACACCCGGCGGATCTCGACCCCGCGCAGACGCAGCACGTCGAGCGCGTCGACGAGCCCGCACAGCATGCCCTCGAACGCGGCCCGGGCCAGGTGTTCCGGCTTCATCGAGTCCCGCCGCAGCCCGGACAGGGTCCCGGCGGTGTGCGGCAGGTTGGGCGTGCGCTCACCCTCCAGGTACGGCAGGAGCACGAGGCCGTGCGCGCCCGGCGTCGACTTCAGCGCGAGCGCCGACAGCCCTTCGAGATCGGTACCCAGCAGCTCGGCGGTGCCGCGCAGGGCCCGTACGGCGTTGGAGGTGTTCACCACCGGCAGGTGCATGCCGCTGGCGTCGGCCAGCGAGGTGATCAGCCCGCCCGGCTCCGACAGCGCCTCGTGGTGCACGGCCATCACCGAGCCGGAGGCGCCCAGCGAGACCACCGCGTCGCCGGGTCCGAGGCCCAGCCCGAGGGCTGCGGCCATGGTCTCCCCGGTGCCCGCGGAGATCAGCAGCCCCTCCGGAGTCATGCCGGCGGCGTCGGCCGGTCCGAGCACCTCGGGCAGCAGCGCCATGTGCCCGAGGGCCAGCTCGACCAGGTCGGGGCGGTACGAACCGGTGGCCGCCGACCAGTACCCGGTGCCCGAGGCGCCGCCCCGGTCGGTGGTCCGCCGGGCGGGGCGGCCGAGCAGCTGCCAGACCAGCCAGTCGTGCGCGGACATCAGCACGGCGACCCTCCGGGCCGCCTCCGGTTCTGCGCGGGCCAGCCAGGCGAGCTTCGCCACCGGCTGCGCGGACTGCGGCACGGACCCGACGGCCTCGGCCCAGGCGTGCCGGCCGCCGAGCGCCTCGACGAGGTCGGCGGCGGCGACCTGGCCGCGCTTGTCGTTGCCGACCAGGGCCGGACGTACGAGGGCGCCCTGCTGGTCCAGGGGCAGCAGCCCGTGCTGCTGCGCGGAGACGCCTATGGCCTGGACCCCTTCGAGGAGCCCGCCGCCGGCGGCCTCGCCGAGGGAGAGCAGCCAGGCCTGGGGGTCGGTCTCGTGGGGGTGGACGCTCTCGGGATCGCCCGCGGGCTGCGGATGGGGCGCGTACCCCTGGCGCAGCACGGCACCCGTGTCGGTGTCACAGACGACGATGCGAGTGAAGGCGGAAGAACTGTCCAGCCCGGCGACTATCCCCATGCGGAGAATTCTGCCGCACGCCGGACCGGGATCCGCCGCCCGGAGGCGCCGGATCCCGGCCGGTTCCCACGGTTCAGGTGTTGCTGGTGCCCCATTCGTCCTCGGAGCCGCCGCCGGCCCGGTCGCGCAGTCCCCGTACCCGCCCGGCCAGGGAGGCCGGGACCGCGTTGCCGACCTTGTCGCCGACGGCGGCGAAGGCCTTCCCGGCGTACTCGCGGCCCATGTGACCGGCGGACTCGGCGGCATTGCGCACCGCCGGGTTCTGCGCGATCTCGCGCGCCGACTTCTTCATCTGCTCGTAGCGCTCGCGTCCCGCTCGCGTTCCGAGCACGTACCCGAGGGCCAGTCCGACCACGAACGTGACCTTGTACCGCATGCCTGTCACCCTTCGTCGTGTGGTGCCCGGCCTGCTGGCGATACCGATTGGCGGAGCACCCCCCTGCTTGCGCTAATCTATGACTCGCAACGGGCGCTCGCCCCCCGGCAAGGCCGGAGGTGGGCTGTTCGGCGCACCGCAGCAATCCCCTGTAGCTCAATTGGCAGAGCAGCCGGCTGTTAACCGGCAGGTTACTGGTTCGAGTCCAGTCGGGGGAGCGCAGTCCCCTGTAGCTCAATTGGCAGAGCAGCCGGCTGTTAACCGGCAGGTTACTGGTTCGAGTCCAGTCGGGGGAGCGTGAAAGAAGAGGACCTCACGCGGGTCCTCTTTCTTTTTTGCCCTGGTTCTGGAACCGGGCAGCCCTCAGAACGGTCTCCCTCAGCAGGCGAAGCCGATCATGCGAGGCATCCGAGGCAGGAGATCGTATGAGCGGCTATGCTGCGGCAGACGGCGCGCACACATGTACGCGCCACGCCGTGAAGGGGCGGTAGCTCAGCCGGTTAGAGCAGCGGACTCATAATCCGTCGGCCGTGGGTTCGAGTCCCACCCGCCCCACTGCGAGCCGCAGGTGCAGAAACGATTGCACCTGCGGCTTTGACGTTTGCGGGGGTTGGCTAATCCGAGGGAACGGCTGACCTGGGCGGGCCGGTGCGGATATTTTCGGCCGATGAGCACCGCATCCGAGGGTGAGGCGTTCCGTCAGCACGCGGTGGCGTCGGGGTTCGCGCGGATCCACCAGGCCGCCGGGGACATGGTGGTGTACGGCGGTGAGGAGCCGTACCGGCTCGTCCACCCGCCCGCACGGGGTCCGCAACCGCCCCCGCAGGAGGCCGGCGAACAGCCCAGTGTGCTGCTGCGTGCGGCGAGTGGACTGATCGCGTTCACGGGCCGCGAGAGCGAGCTGCGCGACCTGCGGGCGTGGCGCGACGCGACCGCGTCGGGTCCGATGGGCGTCCGTCTGGTGCACGGGCCGGGCGGGCAGGGCAAGACCCGGCTGGCCGCCCACGTCACGGAACTGTGGCAGCAGGAGGGGTGGGTGGTGCTGGCCGCCCACCACCGGCGTGACCGTTCCGCGCCCGACGTCCTCGTCAGCCCTGATCTGCAGGGCGCCGCAGGAGTCCTGGTGACGGTGGACTATGCCGAACGCTGGGACACGACCGACCTGCTGACGTTGCTGAAGGACGTGCAGGCCGGTGCGGCCGCCAGCCGATCTCCGGTGCGGGTGCTCCTGCTCGCGCGCCCCGCCGGAACGTGGTGGCAGAGTCTGGAAGGTCGGATCCAACGCGACGTGGGCGTGGTGCCCAGTCGCTGGAAACTCGCGCCGTTGGAGGACGGTTCGTCGATCACCCGTGCTGGCCTCTTCGCCGCGGCACGCGACCGGTTCGCCGACCTGCTGGGGGCGTCGGAGGCCAAGGACCTCGACCCGCCCGCCGCGCTGGCGGACCACGCGGCGTACCGGCTGGTCCTGACGGTGCACATGGCCGCCCTGGCCGCGGTGCTGTCCCACGGCGGTGAGAAGGGCCCGCCGGTGGACCCCAAGGCGGTGTCGGCGCTGCTGCTGGGCCGCGAGCGCGACCACTGGGAGGCGATGCACGCCCCCACCAGGGAGAAGCCCCTGGCCACGGCCCCGGACGCGATGGGTCAGCTGGTGTACCTCGCCACGGTCACCGGCCCGCTCGGCTACGCCGACGCCAAGAGCGCCCTGGACCGGGCCGACGTGGAATCCCGGGAGGCCTCCGGACAGCTCCTGAAGGACCATGCGCTCTGTTACCCGCCCGCCGCAGATGCCGAGGGCCGACCGGGCGGGCGGGTGCAGACCGTACTGGAGCCGCTGTACCCGGATCGGCTGGGCGAGGACTTCCTCGCGCTGCTCACCCCCGGCCACGACCACGACTTCCCCGTAGACCTGTGGGCGGACGGCGCCCCCGCCCGCCTGCTGGCTCCGTGCCCCGGTGACGCGACCGGACCGGCGGCGCCCGTGTGGGCCGGGTACGCGCTGACCACGCTTGTGGAGGCGGCCGGCCGGTGGCCGCACCTCGCCCGGCGGCAGCTGTACCCGCTGCTCACGGCCCACCCCGAGCTGGCGCTGCAGGGCACCGGCGCCACGCTGGCCGCACTGGTCCGCCTGGAGGGCATGGACGTGGAGCTGTTGAAAGGCATCGAAGCCCTGGTGCCGGCGCGGCGGAACGTCGACCTGGACGTGGGCCTCGCGGCCCTGGCCTCCGAGCTCGTCGAGCACAACCTGGCCCGTGCCACCTCGCCCGAGCAGCGTGCCCGGATCCTCGGCGTACTGTCGGCCCGCCTGCAGGACGCGGGCCTGCGCAGGGAGGCCCTGGACGCCAATCGCCGGGCACTGGAGATCTGGCAGGACCTCGCCGATGAAGACCCCCACGCCCATCTGCCGGGTCTGGCGACATCGCTGGGCAACCGTGCCAACCTCCTGGCCGAGGTGGGACGGTGGGGAGAAGCGGCATGGGTGTCCCAGCAGGCGGTCGAACTGTGGCTGGGGCTCTCCGAGGCCGGGGCCTACACGCCCGATCTGGCCAGGGCGATGGGCAACCACGCGAACCGGCTGGCCGAACTCGGGGAGACGAGGGCCGCGCTGGCGCTCTCCGAGAAGACGCTCGCCCTGCACGAGGAGCTGGCCGCGGTCGACGGGGACGCCCATGCGGAGAGCCTGGGCCACTCCTTGCACAACCGTGCGCTGTGGCTGTCGGAGGTCGGCAGGCGCGAGGAGGCCGAGGCCGTCTCCGAACGCGCGGTCTCCGTTCGGCGCCGGCTGGCGGCGCGGGACCGGGGTGCCCACCTGCCCGACCTGGTCGCCAGCCTGCACAACCACGCCGCGCTCCTGGGCCGGCTCGACCGCTGGGAGGAGGGGCTGCCGATCTCCGAGGAGGCCCTCGGCCTGGAGCGCGGGATGACGGCGGCCAACCGGGCGGGCCATCTGGAGCAGCTGGCCGGGTCGCTGTCCAATCACGCGAGCATCCTGGCCAAGGCGGGAAGGCGTGAGGAGGCCGTCCCCGTCTCGGCGGAGTCGGTCGAGCTGCACCGGGAACTGGTGGCGGGCCACCGGGAGGCCCACCTGCAGAGGCTGGCCGCCTCCGTCAACAACCACGCGGTGCTTCTGAGGGAGCTGGACCGCGGCGAGGACGCCCTACCGCTCTCGGGCGAGGGGGTGGAGCTGTACCGGGAGCTGGCCGAGGCCAACCGGGGAGCCTTCCTGCCTCCGCTGGCCCAGGCGTCCACGAACCACTCCGTCCTGTTGGCCGGTCTCGGGAGGGTGGGCGAAGCGGTGGCCGTCTCCGGGCGGACGGTGGCCCTGTGGCAGGAGCTGGCCGCGGCCGACCGGAGCCTCCGCGTGCTGCAACTGGCCGCGGCCACCAACAACCACGGCGTGTGGCTGCGGGACGCGGGGCGGCCGGAGGAGGCCGTGCCGGTCGCACGGGAGGCGGTCTCCCTGTACCGGGAAGCGGCGGCGGCCGACGAGGAGCGGCTCCTGCCGCTCCTGGCGGTGTCGTTGCAGAACTTCGTGAACCTGCTGACGCAGCTGGAGCGGTGGGCCGAGGCGGAGCTCCACGCCTCGTACTCGGCGGCCTTCCACCAGCGACTGGCCGATGCGGACCCCGCCCGGCTGCCCGCGTACGTCGAGAACCTGGCGGCGTACGGGCGCGTGCTGGTCGGGCTGAGCAGGTTCGGCGACGCGGTCGTCCCTTTGGCCCACGCCTACCGCGACGCGCTGCGGCTGCCCGAGGAGAGCCGCGAGGTGATGCCCGTGCTCGTCGACCACCTGCGTCGCGCACACGCCGGCGATCCCGCCGCAGTGGCCGAGCGGTTCCGGTCGCTCACCGGCTACGAGGTGCCCGCCTGGATGAAGGAGCCGCCCGCCCCGATGTGAGCCCCCGGCCGCAGGCAGGGGATGGGCCCGCCTGCGGCTTCGGTGCGTCTTCGGTGCGTCTTCGGTGCGGCTGGAGGTCCGCGGCTAGAAGTTCTCCGTTTCGTCCGCCAAGTGGCGCAGTACGTCGTTCAGGTCCTGGCGGCGGGCGAAGGCCGCGCGTTGGCGGTGGGCGCCCGAGCCGTCGCGCAAGAGGCCTCCCAGGGTCTTGGCCGCGTGGTCGAGCTCGCCCGACGCCGCCAGTTCCGGGGCGACCAGGTCCAGCAGCGCCTCCGCCAGGTCCGCCGCCGGGAGTTCGGCCCCCGTGTACGGGTCGAGGCCGAAGCCCTCCAGCCCGTCGTGGGCCGCCCGCCAGCGTGCGAGGCGCAGTACGTCGTCCCGCAGCGCCGGTTCGGGGCGCTGCTCCGCGATGTCCCGCAGGATGGTCGCCACCAGGGCGCGGACGAGCTCGGCCTGGAGGATCGCCGTGTCGATGTCCGGGGACATGTCGGGCGCCCGGATCTCGAGCGTCGGCCAGTGCCCGGACGGGCGGAGGTCCCAATAGACCATCTTCGTGTCCAGGGCCGCCCCGGAGCCGAGCAGGGTCTGCACCGAGCGCCGGAAATGGGCCGTGGACGTGAAGTGCGGGGGCAGGCCCGCCGAGGGCCAGCCCGACCAGGCCATCGCCCGCCAGCTGGCGTGGCCGGTGTCACGGCCGCCCCAGAACGGCGAGTTGGCGGCCAGCGCGATCAGCGTGGGCAGCCATGGTCTGACGCGGTTCGAGACCGCCACGGCCGTGTCCACGTCGAGGGTGCCGACGTGGATGTGGCGGCCGCAGCTGACGAGGGTGTCGGTGAGCGCGCCGAAGCGGCGGTGCTGCTCGCGCTGGCGCGGCTCGTCGTCGGTCAGGTGCAGCGGCCCTTCCACGGCCACGACCGGCGAGGGCGCGGCCAGCAGCCGGCAGCCGTGGGCGCGGGCCGCCCGGGCGAGGGTGCGCCGCAGGACGGCGAGCTCCTCGCGCAGCATGGGCGCCGAGTCGGCGACCGGGGTGGAGATCTCCACCTGGTAGCGGGTGCCCTCGGGGTGCACTTCGTGGGGCAGGCCCGCGGCGGTGGCCAGGACGAGCGGGGCGGCCGGGACCACCCGGAAGGTGCGGGTGTCGACGAGGAGGAACTCCTCCTCGACACCGACGGTGAGCGGGGCCATGAGAGGGGTCGCGCGGACGCCGTTGTCCGCGCTGCCGGTGCTCGTGGTGCTGTTGCCAGGTTCGATCACTACGCCTCCCTGGACATACGAGTCTTTTCATCATGAGCCGAACCCGAGGCGAGGAGCGCACGCCGATTCAGTCAAATGTCCTGTGACGGTGGCGAGTTACCGGCAAGGACCGGCCCGGTCTGAGACCGCGGATCCGGGTGGGGCGACTGGTGCGCGTGCGTGAGCGGCCGGGGCGCGGGCCGGATGCGTACGGGCTCCCGGCCCGTTCATGCCCGGGGTCGCCGAACGGCCGCCGGTTATCATCCGCTGTGACCGGTACGAGCACCCCCACGCCCACCCCCACCCGACGCGCGACGCGGATATTCGCCGACCTGACCCCGCTGCGCACGTCTCCGGACTACCGGCGGCTGTGGGTCGGCAGCACCATCTCCTGGATGGGCCAGGCGATGACCGCCCTCGCGATCTCGCTCCAGGTCTACGACATCACCCGGTCCAGCTTCTCGGTCGGGCTCGTCGGACTCTTCTCGCTCGTCCCGCTCGTCGTGTTCGGGCTCTACGGCGGGGCCATCGCCGACACCGTCGACCGGCGCAAGCTCGGCCTGTACAGCTCCCTCGGCCTGGCGGCCCTGTCGATCGCGCTGGCCGGCGCCGCGCTGCTCGACCACCACCGGGTCTGGCTGCTGTACACGGTGGTCGCGCTCCAGGCGGTCTGCGGCGCCCTCAACGGACCCGCCCGGTCCGCGATGATCCCGCGGCTGCTGCCGGCCGAGCAGCTGCCCGCCGCCAACGCGCTGAACTCGGTGACGATGACCTCCGGGACGATGATCGGCCCGGTGCTGGGCGGGCTCATCGTCGGCTGGTGGGGCTACCAGGCCGCGTACCTGATCGACGCCGTCACCTTCTGCGCCGCCCTCTACGCGGTGTGGCGGCTGCCGGCGATGCTGCCGGAGCGGGAGGGCGGCAAGCGGGGGCGGGCCTCGGTACTGGACGGGCTGCGCTTCCTCGGGACGCGGCCGAACATCCGGATGACCTTCTTCTCCGACATGGCCGCCATGGTGCTGGCCCAGCCGAAGGCGCTGTTCCCGGCGATCGCCGTGCTCTGGTACGGCGGCGACGCCAAGACCGTCGGCCTGCTGGTGGCCGCGCCCGCCGTCGGGGCGCTGCTGGGCGGGCTGTTCTCCGGCTGGCAGGGCCGGATCCGCCGGCACGGGCTGGCGATCCTGCTCTCCGTGGCCGCCTGGGGGCTGGCCATCGCCGTCTTCGGGCTCACCCGGGACCTGTGGCTCGGGCTGTTCTTCCTGGCCCTGGCGGGCTGGTCCGACACCATCTCCATGGTGTTCCGCTCCACGATGATGCAGGCCGCGACCCCGGACGAGATGCGCGGCCGCCTGCAGGGCGTGTTCATCGTGGTCGTCGCGGGCGGGCCCCGGCTCGGGGACTTCCTCGCCGGGACCACCGCCGACCTGACCTCCCCGGCCGTGGCGATCACGGGCGGCGGGCTCGGGTGCGTACTGGTGCTGCTCCTGCTGGCCCTGCGCTGGCGCGGGTTCGCCCGGTACGACGCGAGGTCGCCGCAGGCTTGAGGTGTGAGGCGTGAGGCGTGCCGCGTGCCGCCGGGCAGTGCGCGACCCCGCGCGGGACGGCCGCCGCTATGTGGAGCCTGTCCGTCCGGGGCCTACGCCGGTTCCAGGAGTACGGCCGGGAGCGTGCCGCTCACGATTTCCTCCCGGGGCAGCGAGAGGCCGAAGTGGCGCTCCAGCACGCCGAGGGCGGTGCGGTGGACCTCCCGGTCGTCCGCGTCGTCGCCCGTGCCCTCGTCCGCCGGGAGGCCCGCGGCGGTCAGTTCGGCCTGCAAACGGGAGGCCGTCTCGGGGTCGCCGTCGACCCCGTCGTAGCCCCAGGAGCCGTCCAGGTGCAGGTTGAAGGCGCTGAGCACGACCTCGTCGCGGAGGTGCGCGAACTGCGGCGGGACCGGCTTGCCGTTCTCCTCCTCGAACTCCAGGTGGCAGATGTCCACGCCCCCGCGGGAGAGCGGCAGCCCGCCGCCGAACCCGCCCATCCAGCCCCCGTACGCGACCGTGTACGACCAGTCGCCGCAGCGGCCGTAGCGCAGGCCGACGTCCTCGTAGTCGACCAGGAGGGCGAGGAGGTCGGCTCCGGTGAGGTCGCCCACCGGGACGGCGGTGTGCTCGGGCCCGTACAGGGTCTCCGTGAGGCGCCCGACGAGCTCCTCCGGGGTGAGCCCGCGGGCCATCACCACGCTGTACCCGCCGAAGGCGATCGACTGGGGCGCCGCCAGCCAGGTTATTCCGTCTGTCATGACGGACATCCTGGCCGAAGCCTCTGACAACGCGCGGGAGTCGGGTCAGGCGGGGCCGACCACGCCCCGCGCCACACCCAGGGCGACCAGGTCCTGGGGGCGGATGCGGAGTTGGTCCGCCGTGGACGGGGCCTCGGACGGGGGGCGCTTGAGGATGGCCGCCGCGAGTTCGGGGGCGATCACCGAGAAGTAGCTGTCCGGGGTGACCCAGGTGTTCCCCGGCGCGGCCAGCGCGAGGGCGCCGCCCGAACCCCCCTCGCCGATCAGGAGGGTGGTCACCGGGACCCCGGCCGCCGCGACCGCCGCGAAGGTGTCGGCGATGGCCGCTCCGGCGCCCGCGTGTTCCGCTGCGGCGTCGTTGGCCGCGCCGGGGGTGTCCACCAGGGTGAGTACGGGGATGCCGAGGCGGTCCGCGAGGCGGATCACGCGGGCCGCCGTACGGTAGCCCGCCGGACGGGTCGCGGTGCCGCACTGGGCGGCGTACGCGACGGCCCGCCCCTCCCGCAGCCCGAATCCGCACAGCATCCCGGGGTCCGTGCCGCCCGCCCGGTCCCCGGAGAGGGGGAGGCGGAGCGCGAAGTACGCGTCCAGGTACGCCTCGGCGCGGGGCCGGTCCGGGTGGCGGGCCTGCCGTACGGCGTCCCAGCCCGAGGCCGGGGGCGGTACGTCCGACAGCGCCGCCGGCGGCCCGACCGGCTCGGCGGAGCGGGGCGCGGCCAGGACGCGGAGCCAGCCGGCCAGGGTGGCGGGCAGCTCGGCGGCCGGGACGACGGCGTCGACGTGCCCGGCGGCGTACTGGCCCTCGGCGGTGTACGCCACCGGGTCCGCGTCCGCCGGCCGGACCCGGGAGCCCGCGAAGCCGACCTGCGCACCCGGGAGCGCGAGCACGACGTCCGCCCCGGCGCCGAGCGTGGCCCAGCCGCCGCCGGTGGTGGGATCGCGCAGGACGGCGATCTGCGGGAGCCCTGCGGCGCGGGTGAGGACGGACTGGCGGGCCACGCGCTGGAGTTGGGTCAGCGCGAGCATGCCCTCCTGCATGCGGGAGCCGCCGGTGGCGATCAGGGACACGAGGGGGAGGCGGTGTTCGCGAGCGTATGTGTACGCGGCTTCGAGCCGGTCTCCGGTGCGTTCGCCGAGGGAGCCGCCGAGGAAGCCGAACTCGAAGGAGATCAGGGCGGCTTGGCGACCGCCGATGAGGGCGGTTCCGGTGACGACGGACTCCTCTTCGCCGGTCCGCGCGGCGGCGCGGGCGCGGGAGTCGTCGTAGCCGGCCCAGGTGAGGGGGCCGTCGGGGGCCGACTCCCGGTGGGGGGCCGGTAGTTCGGCGAAGCTGCCGGGGTCGGTCACGGAGGCGATGGCTGCGCGGGCCGAGAGGCGGGTCGTCGTCACGGAATCACCCTAGGGGTGTCGTCAAAGTCCCGTCTGGCCGGCGGGGCCCGGCACGCGCGCTCGCCGCGTTGTCGTCGGTCGGCGACGCGAGCGTCGCCTCCCTCCTCCGCCTTGCGATCACACGCACCAGACCCCGCCGGCCCCGCCCTCACGGGCGGACGACGCTACTTCGACGACATCCCCTAGGCGTGTCCGCAAGGTCCTGCCCGGCCCGCGGTGTCTGGTGCCGCACCTCGCCGCGTTGCCGGGGCGCCCGAGTACGCCCCGTACACGGGCGCCTCTCTGCCGTGCGATGCACGACACCGGACGGTGCGGGCGGCGCGACAGTGCGGACACCCTCTAGGGGTGGGTGTCGGGCGGGCCGGTCCCGTGGGGCGGGGCAGGTCCCGTCGGCGGGGCCGGTACGCCTTGGGCGGGCGGCCCGTCAGGCGGGCTGGTCATCCGGCGGGGCCCGGCGCGTCCGGCGGGTCGTCATGTCGGCGGGGCCGGTCACGTCAGGCCGGGGAGGGGGAGGGCGATCTTCAGGGCGTAGGCCGCGACGAGGCCGTAGCCGAGGCGGAAGGTCCAGGCGCGGGCGGCGGGGGAGATCTTGCGGCCGGCGAGGGCGCCGAGGGCGACGAGGGTCTGCTGCCAGAGGAGCGAGGCGGCGGCGACTCCGGTGAGGAAGGCGGCGGCGGTGGTGGGGGTGGTGAGGGTGGAGGCCTGGGCGGTGGTGAGGGCGGCGAAGTACAGGGCGGTGGTGGGATTCACGGCCGTGAGCCCGACGAACCGCCCGAACGCCCTGACGGCCCCGGCCTCTGCCCGTGGCTCGGCCCCGGGGCCGAGCTCAGGATGGACTCCGGTCCCCGCCCCGGGGCCGAGCTCAGGATGGACTCCGCTCCCCGCCCCGGGCCGGGCTGCCGCCCCGGGCTCGGCCCCGCCCGCAGTCCGGGTCCCGGCGCCAGGTTCGGAGTTGGCCTCGGCTTCCCGCTTGGGCGCTGGCCCGGCCCCGGGCAAGGTCCCGGGGAAGGCTCCCGCCCCGGGCTCTGCCATGGCTCCGGACAGGGGGTCCGGGGCGGGCCGAGGGGCAGGCCGGTCGGTGGGGTGGGGCCCTGCGGGCGGCCGTTCCCCACCCCGCCCCTTCCCGAAACAGGGGCTCCGCCGCAGACCCCGCGCCTCGAGCGTCGGCCGGGGTGAAGGGTCCGGGCTCCGCCGCAGAGCCCGCGCCTCGAGCGTCGGCGGGGGTGAAGGGTCCGGGCTCCGCCGCAGAGCCCGCGTCTCGGGCGTCGGCGGGGGTGAAGGGTCCGGGCTCCGCCGCAGAGCCCGCGCATCGAGCGCCGGCGGGGCCGAAAGACCGGGGCCGTGCCCTGGGCCTCGGGCCGTGTGGACCGGGTCCCGTGCCGTGAGGGGCGGTGGGGTTGACGCCGTGGAGTTGCGGAAGCCGTGGGCGGCGATCGCCAGGAGGATTGCCGCCGAGGCCAGGCGGATCCAGGCTTCGATCGGGGTCACGTGGGAGGCCACCCAGGGGCCGAGTGCGGTGGCCAGGGCCGCGTAGGCGAGGTCGACCGTGGCGATGCCCGCCGCCGCGGCCATCGCCATGCGGCGGTTCCGCATCGCCTCCTGGAGCAGCAGCACGCTCATCGCACCCATCGGCATCGCCACGCCCAGGCCCGCGACAGCGCCCGCCAAGGCGGGGGAGAGGAATTCGCTCATGGAAGGGGAGGGTGAGGGGTGGGGGCATCCGCACAGCGGCGTATATCGGCCCCGGCTGCGAGAATCGCGGTATGGACCGCCTCGACAGGGAAATCCTCGGCATCCTGCAGCAGGATGCGCGGATCTCGTACCGCGATCTCGGCGTCCGCGTCGGGCTCAGTGCCAACGCCACCGCCGACCGGGTGCGACGGATGCGGCGCGACGGGGTGATCCGCGGGTTCACCGTCATCGTGGATCCGGCTGCCGACACCCGGGGCGGACTTGTGGTCTTCATCGATCTGAGCCTGCGGCAGGACACCTCCAATGACGAGTTCGAGCGGAAAGTCGCCACGCTGCCCGGGATCACCGAAGTCGTCCACGTGACGGGGGAGTACGACTACCTCGTACGGGCCCGGGCCGCCGATCCCGCCGCGCTCGACGCGCTGCTGCGCCGGCTCAAGCGGGAGGCCGGTGTGGCTCAGTCCAGCACCCGGATCGCCTTGCGGGCCGCCCACCGGCCGGCAGGGACCTGAGGTCTGCTCCCTCAGAGCGCCGACTCCCAGCGCACGGTGGTCCCCCGCGTCCCCGACTCCGTGCGGCCGTCGTCCGTGACCGTCAGGCGGGCTCGGGCCGGGGTGGCGTCCACCTCGACCTCGATCGAGGTGACCCCCGAGCGGCGGTGGGCCGCGGCCAGGGCGCCGCGCAGGGCGGAGAGGAGGTCTCCGGCCACCGGCTCCCGGAGCAGGGCGTCCACCGCGCCCGCGAAATGGACCGACGGCTGGAAGCCCAGCAGGACCGCCGCCCCGCCCGTCTCCCGCAGGACCCGGCCGCGGAACGTCGTCGGGGCGTCCGTCGGCGGCTGCTGGAGGGCGAAGATCGCGGTGCGGACCTCCTGGATGGTGGAGTCGAGCTCGTCCACGGCCCGGCCGAGTTCGTCGCCCACCGTGTCCCCGGACGGCGCGGCCGCCGACCGCTTCTTCGTGCTCTCCAACATCATCTCCGTCGCGAACAGCCGCTGGACCACCAGATCGTGCAGGTCCCGCGCGATCCGGTCGCGGTCCTCGTAGACCGCCAGCTGCTCCCGGTCGTGCTGCGCGTCCGCCAGTACGAGGGCCAGCGCGGCCTGGGAGGCGAACTGCGAGGCCAGCAGCCGGTCCACGGCGTCGTACGGGCGCCCGCCCCGGGCACGCGGCAGGGCGAGGGTGCCGATCAGCTGGCCGCCGCTCTGGAGGGGGAGCATCATGCTCGGGCCGAAACGTTCCCGCACATGCGTCGTCATCCGCGGGTCCGTCGCCGAGTCCTCTATGAAGACCGGCTCCCCGCCGAGGAGTTGTTCCAGCACCGGCGAACCGGGGGCGATCGCCGTCCCGACCAGGTCACCGGGGTCCGCGTGCGTGGAGGCGGCCACGATCTCCATGCCTCCCTCCGGAGTCGGCTGGAGGACCACGCCGGCCGCCGCGTCCGCGAGCAGCCGGGCCCGTTCCGCCACGCACATCAGCGCGTCCATGGCCGGCCGGCCCGCCAGCAGGGTCGTGGTGACCGCGGCGGCGCCCTCGATCCAGCGCTCCCGGCGGCGCGCCGTCTCGAACAGCCGGGCGTTGCCGATCGCTATCCCCGCCTGCGAGGCCAGGACGCGTACGAGGGCGAGGTCCTCCTCGGTGAAAGGGCCGCCGCCCACCTTCTCGGTGAGGTAGAGATTGCCGAAGACCTCGTTGTGGACCCGGATCGGTGCGCCCAGGAAGCTGCGCATGGGGGGATGGCCCGGCGGGAACCCCGCCGAGCGCGGATCCGTGGACAGGTCCTCCAGCATCAGCGGGCGCGGATCGGTGATCAGCGCGCCGATCAGGCCCGAACGCCCGTCGGGCAGGCGGGGGATCGCGGCGCGCTCCGCCTCGCTCAGGCCTGCCGTGTACAGCTCGGTCAGCCGGAGGCGCTCGGGGTCGACGACCCCGAGCGCCGCGTACCGGGCCGTGCACAGCTCGGTCGCCGAGTCCACGATGTGCTGGAGGGTGGCCTGCAGCTCCAGTTCGGAGCCGACGCTGAGCACCGCCTCCAGGAGTACGGGCAGCCGGGCCCGTTGCCCGCGGGCGACCGGGGCGGCCGAACCGTCCGGGGCGGCCGAACCGTCCGGGGCGGCCGGGCCGTCCGGCTCGGGCGCCGCGTTCGTCATTCGGCCAGCGGGTTGAGGACCATCGGGGCGATCTTCCCTTCGAGCATCATGCCGAGACCGAGCACGGCGCACACGTCCGGCCGTTCCGCGATGGCGACGGGCATGCCGGTGGCGTCGCGCAGCATCTGGTCCAGGCCCGGCAGCAGGGCGCTGCCTCCCACCATCATGATCCCCCGGTCCGTCAGGTCGGCGACCAGGTCCGGCGGGCAGTCGCGCAGCACCTTGCCGATGCCGTCGAGCACGGCGGTCAGCGGGGTGTGGATGGCGTCCCGTACGGCGGCGGTGTCGACGTGGACCGAGCGGGCCAGTCCGGTGGCCACGTCACGGCCGTGGATGAGGGTGGAGGTGGGGCCCCCGCCGGTGATGCCGGCGCCGTGCAGGGCGACCTGGAGCGGGCGGACGGCCTGGCTGGGCAGCATCAGCTCGTGCGCGTGGCGCAGGTGCTGGACGACGGCGTGGTCGATGGCCTCGCCGCCGACCGGGATCCGCTGGGCGGTGACGATCGAGCCGAGGGAGAGGACGGCGATCTGGGTGGCGGCGGCCCCGCACACCATGATCATCGTCGCGGTCGGCTGCTCCACGGGCAGGCCGCAGCCGACGGCCGCCGCGATCAGGGTGTCGACGAGTTCGACGCGCCGGGCCCCGAGCCCGACCATCGTCTCCACGGCGGCCCGCTGGGCGAGCGGGTCGGCGTCGTGCGGGGTGCAGGCGGCGGCCCGCAGCCGGGGCTTGCGGCGCAGGGCGCGCCGCAGCTTCTCGCCGAGCAGGTGGCGCAGCATCCGCTGGGCCATCTCGATGTCGACGACGGTGCCGCCGGAGACGGGGCGTACGACCCGGATGTAGTCGGGCGTGCGGCCCGTCATCCGTTCGGCGAAGGTCCCGACCGCGATGAGTGCACCGGTGCGGGTGTTCACGGCGGCGACGCTGGGCTCGTCGACGACGAGGCCGGCGCCCTTGACGTACACGCGGGTCCTGGCGGCTCCCAGGTCGACGGCGACGTGGCAACGGCGCAACTGCTCAAGACTGACGGTCACGGCAGATCCTCCCGAGAGCGCTGACGCAAGAAGACCGGCGGCTGCCGGTTGTACTTCATATCTTCTCGGGCGAATGGGGCATATCGCCCGCTGGGCTGCTCCGGCCGGGTGTGGCGCACGGGGTGAGAGGTGCTGCACGGGGGTGGATTTCTGTACCGACAGGCACCACGATGCCCGCACCGACCGCGCTACTCGTGCGTAACAAGGTAAGGGGGACCCCATGCTGACGCCCCGCCAGAGACTGTTGGCGCTCCTGACGCTCTGCCTGGCCCTGCTCGCGCCCCTCCCGGCGCAGGCCGCCGCCGGTGTGCAGTCGCACAACCCGGTGGTCTTCGTCCACGGCTACAACGCCGACCCGGGCGTCTGGGGCGGCCTGCGCGAGGACCTGCGCGCCGCCGGGTACAGCGACTCGGAGCTCTTCTCCTGGGGTTACGACACGCACCGGTCCGTCAACGAGGTCCTGGTCGGGCAGCTCGGCGCGTACGTCGACCAGGTCCGCCGACAGACCGGCGCCGCCCGGGTCGACGTCGTGGCGCACTCCTTCGGTTCGCTCGTCGGCCGCTGGTACGTGAAGTTCGGCGGCGGCGCAGCGTCCGTCGACCACTGGGTCTCGCTGGCCGGACCCAACCACGGCACCTCCACCGCGTGGGCCTGCGCCCTGTGGGACCAGGCGTGCCGGGACATGACACCCGGTTCGTACGTCGTGAAGAACCTGAACGCGGGCGACGAGACCCCGGGCGCGGTGAAGTACGCGACCTTCTGGTCGAACTGCGACGAGGTCGTCAACCCGGACGGCAGCGTCCCGCTCGCCGGGGCCGTCAACACGCCGGTCGGCTGCCTCCGGCACAACGACCTGCTGGGGGACGACGCCACCTCGGCGGGCGTCCGGTCCTTCCTCGCCTCCTAGAGCCCGCCCCCTAGAGCTCGACCCCGTCGACCGCGACGCGCTGGAGCAGGCCGTACGTGAACTCCGCCACGCACGGCCGGCCCTGCGCGGTGAACGCGAGGCGCCAGCGGGTCGGCGCGGTGCCCTCCATCGGGCGTACCGGGGCGAAGGCCCGCGCCACCTCGTCCACCGTGGCCGACCAGGGCCGCAGGTCCTCGGGCCGCTCCAGTACGGGCCCCCGCGCGCCCGGGGCCCGTACCAGCCACTCGTTCCACACCGCCCCGTCCGGCGCGGCCAGCACCTCGAAGCGCAGGTCCGGCCAGAGCGGCACCGGCCACAGCAGGGCCTCGCACTCCAGGTCGCCGATGGTGCGGGCAGATGTGGATTCCGGCGGGCCGAGCACCGAGCGGTAGCGGGCCAGGGCCCCGCGGGTGCGGGGGGACCGGACCATCGCCTGCCAGCGCTTGTTCGCCTCCCGCTGTTCGGCGAGCGAGGCGCCCAGCCGCCGCCGGGCCTCCTCGGCGAGGTCCGGCCGGAAGTCCGCCATCCGGCGCAGCAGCACCACCTGGAAGGCGGCCGGACCGAAGGGTCCCGGGGGTGCTGACGCAGTCATGGAGGCCACGATTCCACACAGGACCTCCACGAACCCGCGATACGGATGTTGCGTGGGACCACGTAGCGTGCGGACGTCATGGACTACTGCCACGCCTGCCGGAGGCACCTCAACGGCGCCCTGGCGTGCGCCGGGTGCGGAACCCCCGTCGAGTACCTGCCGCCCGCCGCCGCCGGTGGGCCTGCCGTGCCCGCCCCCCCGTACGGCGGCTCCGCACGGCGGGAGGAGCCCGCCGACCCGTTCGCGGACGCGATCGTCGTGATGTCCGGAGCGCACGACGGCCGGGCCGGTGCGCGGCGCCGCGCCACGCACCGCCGGCGCCGCCGGACCATGCTGACGGTCGGGCTGGGCCTGGTGCTCGCGGTCGGGGGCACGTTCGCGCTCGCCCGGATCGTCACCGAGGGGCAGAAGACCGACCGGGCCGCCGAGGTGGTGCTCACCGACGGGAACGGCCCGCAGGACCCGGCTCCGCTGCCGAGCGGCAACGGGACTCCCGGCGCGCCTTCGGCGCTGAAGCCGGTGAAGGCCCCGGGGGCCGCGAAGGCCACCGCGGGCGGAACGCAGTCGGCCCTGCCCGGGGCGTCTGCCGAGGGGTCCGCGCAGCCGGGTCCGACGGTGTCGGCCTCCGCCTCGGGGGAGACGGGGCCGACGAAGGGTGTCACCGGGCCGGGACCGTCCGTAAAGCCCGGTCAGTCGGGGAAGCCCTCGCCGAGTGCTTCCGGGACGGCGCAGCCGCCGCCCCCTCCCAGCCCGAGCCCGAGTCCCACGCCTACCAAGAGCTGCTTCCTCTGGGTCTTCTGCTGAGCAGCCGGACGCTCAGCCCAGCATCCGCTTGAGCAGGTCCCGCAGGACCGCACGCTCGGCCGTGGACAGCCCGGCCAGCGGTTCGCGCGCGAAGTCCAGCGACTCGCGCAGCCGGTCCGCGGTCTGCAGGCCCTCCTCCGTCGGCGCGGCCAGCTTGACCCGGCGGTCGGCCGGGTCCGGCCGGCGCTCGACCAGGCCGCGCGACTCCAGCCGGTCCACGATGCCCGTGATGTTCGAGGGCTCGCACTTCAGCTGCTGCGCGATCCGCCGCATCGGCATCGGCTCCAGGGACAGCAGGTTCAGCACCCGGGCCTGGGCGCCGGTGAGCTGGTGGCTGGCTGCAGCGTGCTCGTATTCCTCGTGGTAGCGGGCCACGACGGTGCCGATGAGCTCGACAACCTCAATGGTCAGGGGATCTGCGCGACGACTGGGCATGGATCCAGAGTACCCATTTACTTGACAACATGAAATATCCAGGCGCATGGTTGTTTCACGTACTGAAGTATTCGTCGATTTTCCATTCGGGAGCGCCCCCATGTCTCAGATCCCCGCCGTCAGCCGCGAGTGGCACCTCGTCCGCCGCCCGCAGGGCTGGCCCGTCGCCGAGGACTTCGCCCTGCGCGAGGTCGAGGTCGCGGCCCCGGCTCCCGGCCGGATCCTGGTGCGCAACCTGCACATGTCCGTGGACCCCTACATGCGCGGCCGGATGAACGACGTGAAGTCGTACGTCCCGCCCTTCCAGCTGGACAAGCCGATGGACGGCGGCGCGGTCGGCGAGATCGTGGCCTCCGAGGCCGAGGGCTTCGAGGTCGGCGACCACGTGCTGCACGGCCTGGGCTGGCGCGAGTACGCCGACCTGGACGCCAAGCACGCCACCAAGGTCGACGCCTCGCTCGCGCCGCTCTCCGCCTACCTCGGCGTGCTCGGCATGCCGGGCATGACCGCCTACGCCGGCCTCTTCGAGGTGGCCTCCTTCAAGGAGGGCGACTCCGTCTTCGTCTCCGGCGCGGCCGGCGCGGTCGGCAGCCTCGTCGGCCAGTTCGCGAAGATCAAGGGCGCCGCTCGAGTGATCGGCTCGGCCGGCTCGGACGAGAAGGTGACGCTCCTCACGGAGAAGTACGGCTTCGACGCCGCCTTCAACTACAAGAACGGCCCCGTCGGCGAGCAGCTGAAGGAGGCCGCCCCCGAGGGCATCGACGTCTACTTCGACAACGTCGGCGGGGACCACCTCGAGGCCGCCATCTCCTCCCTGAACGTGCACGGCCGGGCCACCCTGTGCGGGGCGATCGCCCAGTACAACGCCACCGAGCCCACCCCCGGCCCGCGCAACCTGGTCCAGGTCATCGGCAAGCGGCTGCGCCTGCAGGGCATCCTCGTCAGCGACCACGCGGGCCTCCAGCCGCAGTTCGTCCAGGACGTCGCCGGCTGGCTGCGCTCCGGCGAGCTCGTGGCCGACGAGACCGTGGTCGAGGGCGTGGAGAACGCGACCGACGCCTTCCTCGGCATGCTGCGCGGCGACAACACCGGAAAGATGATCGTTTCCTTCACCGGTTAGGCTCACTGCACACCGTCGTGATCGTGGGCGCGAGTCACGGCGATTCACCAGGAGGATCTCTTTACATGTCCATCCAGCACACCGACGTTCTGTACACCGCCGTCGCCACCGCCGAGAACGGCCGTGACGGCCGCGTCGCGACCAACGACGGCCAGCTCGACGTCGTCGTGAACCCGCCGAAGGAGATGGGTGGCAGCGGCGCCGGCACCAACCCGGAGCAGCTGTTCGCCGCCGGCTACAGCGCCTGCTTCCAGGGCGCCCTCGGCGTCGTCGCCCGCAACGAGAACGCGGACATCTCCGGCTCCACCGTCACCGCCGAGGTCGGCATCGGCAAGAACGACGAGGGCTTCGGCCTGATCGTCAAGATCTCCGCCTCGATCCCGAACGTGGACGCCGCCACCGCCAAGGACCTCATCGAGAAGGCCCACCAGGTCTGCCCGTACTCCAAGGCGACCCGCGGCAACATCACGGTCGAGCTCGCCGTCTGATCCGGCTCGCGCTCCACGAAGGCCGCACCCCGTTCCCCGGGGTGCGGCCTTCGCCGTTTCCGGCCCCCGCTCTAAGCTGGACCCATGCGTGATCTTGCGGGGGGATTCGGCTATCTGCTGGCCGGACAGAGATGGGTGCTGCGACACGGCCGCTGGCTGGGCTTCGGCCTGCTGCCGGGGCTGGTGTCGCTGGTGCTGTACGCCGGCGCGCTGGTCGGGCTCGGCTACGGCGCCGACGACCTGACCGCCTGGGCCACCCCCTTCGCCGACGGCTGGACCTCGCCGTGGCAGGGGCTCTTCCGCGGCTTCCTCACCGGCCTGGTCTTCGGCCTCGGGCTCTTCGTCGCGGTCATCACCTTCACCGCCGTCACCCTGCTGATCGGCCAGCCGTTCTACGAGTCCCTCTCGGAGCAGGTCGACCGCAGTGAGGGCGGCGACGTCCCGGAGTCCGGGCTCCCGCTCTGGCGGGAGCTGTGGATCTCGGCCCGGGACAGCCTGAAGGTGCTGGTCCGGGTGCTGCTGTACGGGATCGTGCTCTTCGCGCTCGGATTCATCCCGGTGATCGGGCAGACCGTGATCCCGGCGATCGGGTTCTGCGTGTCCGGGTTCTTCCTCGCCGAGGAACTCACCGCCGTCGCGCTGCAGCGGCGCGGAGTGGAACTCACCGACCGGCTCGCCCTGCTGCGGACGCGGCGGATGCTGGTGCTCGGCTTCGGCGTTCCGCTGGTGCTGGCGTTCCTGGTGCCGCTGGTGGCGGTGTTCCTGATGCCGGGTGCGGTGGCCGGGGCCACGCTGATGGTCCGGGACCTGACCGGTGAGGACGAGGCCGCGGCGGCCGGGGCCGACCCGAAGGCCGACACCGCCATCGGCACCGCCGGGGACGCGCAGGCTCCGGCCGGAGATCCGGCCGGAGGTGCGGCCGGAGGTTTCGGACCGCCGCCGCCCGCCTACTCGTAGCCGGCTCACCCCGGGACTACCGCTTCAGCAGGGTGATCGCGCCGACCGTGTCCTCGCCGGCGTGCGCGGCCGGATCCTCCGCCAGGCGGCGTCGCATCAGCTCGAGGTAGGGGCTGATCAGCTCGGCGCTGACGCCCTGCTCCTCGGCGGTGCGCAGCAGCGTCCCGCTGGCCGCGACCTGCATCGCCAGGTTCGACACGACGCCGGTGGTGAAGTCCCCCGAGGCCAGCCGGCCGGCCGCGTTGCCCACGAAGAACCCCATCGCGCCGAGCCACTCGGACAGCAGCGGCGCCAGGTCCTTCGGGGCGATGTCCTCGCCCTCGATCAGGGCGAAGGCGTGCGAGATGCCGGCGAACAGCCCGTACATCCCGCTCAGCAGCGCCACGTCGTGCAGCGCGGCGTGGCCCGGGTCCTCACCGACGAAGCGGGCGCCGGCCGGGGCCTCCAGGGCGGCGCGGTGCGTGTCGAACAGGGCCCGGGAGCCGCTGTAGAAGACGTACGCGCCGGACGCGGGGGCGCCGATCATCACCGGGGTGCCCATGATCCCGCCGCCCGCGAACCGGGCCCCGCGCGCCTCGGCCCAGGCGGCGCGCTCCCGGGCCTCGGCGGGCGTACCGGTGGTGAGGTCGACCAGGTCCTTCCCGGTCAGGTCGATGCCGTCCAGGACCGAGTCGACGCTGGCGTCGTCCAGCAGGCAGAGCACGACCAGGCCGTTCGCCGCCACCGCCTCGGCGGGGGTCGTGGCGACGGCGGCGCCTTCGGCGGCGAGCGCCTCGGCCTTGGCGGCGGTGCGGTTCCAGACGGTGAGGGGATGCCCGGCGGCGAGCCAGGTGCGGGCGAGTGCGGTGCCCATGTCGCCGAGGCCGAGCAGGGTCAGCGGGCGCTTCGTCACGGTGTTGTCGGTCATGCCGTTTAGCCTGGTGGCAGGCCGAGAGGCGCTCAAGTACGCACTTCGGAGTGGGTGGTTACTCCCAGGTGAGCGAGCAGGTGGGGAGGGGTGCGCGATGTCGGTGACGCGAAGGCCCGGTGCGGACCACTGCGGTGTGGCCGCGGCGATGTCCGTGATCGACGGCAAGTGGAAGGTGTCGCTCCTGTGGGAGCTGGAGCAGCGCCCCCGCCGTTTCGGCGAACTGCGCCGACTGGTCCCGGGGGTCTCGGAGAAGGTGCTCGCGGCCCAGCTGCGTGAGCTGGAGACGGACGGCATAGTCCACCGCGAGGTCTACGACGAGGTCCCGCCGCGCGTGGAGTACTCGCTGACCCCGCTGGGCCAGGAGCTCAACACGGCCCTGGAGGCCCTGGGGGCATGGGGAACCAAGCACCTTCTCCCCGAGCCGACTCGGCAGCCGGCCTAGGCCCCGGGGCAGGACCAGGTCCGGGTCCAGGCCCGGGCCTGGTCCGGGGCCAGGTCCGGGTCCAGGGCAGGTCTACGTATGGGGTTGGGCCTGGGCGCGGGGTTCCACCCACAGGGCTTCGCCGACCGCGCACAGATCGCCTCCGGCCGTGGCCAGGGCCGTGCCCACGCGGTACTTGCGGCCCTCGCTGCCGAGCAGCCAGGCGTACGAGACGAGACCCGCCCCGACCGGCACCGGCCGCAGCAGCCGCGCCGTCAGGGCGGCCGTGACCGCACCGGCCCGCCGGTCGTCGAGCAGCCGGCCGGCCGCGTTGCCCGGGCAGTCCAGCGCGCCCCACACCAGCTCGGGCGGCAGCAGTCCGTCCGCGCCGCCGAGCTCGGGACCGGGGGTCCAGGCGGCGGCCACCAGCGCGCTGCCGGGCACCCGGCCGCAGTGCAGGCGCAGCCCCGTGGCGGGCGTGCGGTGCAGACCGCAGCCGAAGCAGTCGACCATCCCGTCCGGCGGAGCGGCCCGGTACGCGTCGGCCGCGGCCTGCGCCTGCTCCCAGGCCGGCGGCTCCGGGGCCTCGACGGCCGGCTCGGCGGGGATCGCCGCCGCCAGCAGGAGCTCGCCGTCCACCAGCTGGACGCCGCCATCGGCGGTCGGGGCGAGCCGGACCGGGGCGTCCGTGGGCACCGGCCGGCGGAAGTCCACCCGTACGGTCTTCGCGGCGGCCCGCGCGGCCAGCACCCCGGCCACGTAGCCGCCGAAGGCCACCCCCGGATATCCGCACAGGTGGGCCGGAACCGTGATCGTCTCGAAGTCGGTCATGCCCGCCACCTCATCACACCCGCCGCCCGCGGCCCAGCCGTCGGCCCCGTCACAGCCGTCGGGCCGCGGGCACCGCAACTATCGCCGTTGCCCGTTCGTCCTCCATCCTGGAGAGACGCGCACCGCGCGCAGGGGCTTGGAGGTGGCCGAATGGCCGAACAGCCGTGGGGGCAGCCGTACCCGGTCCGCCCGCAGCAGCAGTCGTACGGGCAGCCGTGGCAGCCCGCGCACACCCCGCAGTCCGCGATGCGCGCCTCGCACACCGACCGCGACCGGACGGTGGACGTGCTCAAGGCCGCCTACGCGGAGGGCCGGCTCTCCCGCGAGGAGTACGGGCAGCGCTTCGACGCGGCGTACAAGGCGCAGACGTACGGCCAGCTCGCGCAGCTGGTCGCGGACCTGCCGGCCGGGCCGATGGTGGCCCCGTTCGGCGCCGCGGTGCCGGTTCTGCCGCCCGCCTACGGGCCGGTTCCGGGGCCGCTGCCCATGCCCGTGCCGCCCCGCCCGGTCAACGGGATGGCGATCACCTCGCTCGCGCTGGGCGTGCTCAGCCTGCCGACGCTCGGCGCCGCGGGCCTGGGCGCCGTGATCACCGGCCACATCGCCAAGGCTCAGATCCGTGCGCGCGGCGACGAGGGCGCCGGGCCCGCGACGATCGGCCTGGTGCTCGGCTGGCTTTCGCTGGGCGGCTGGGTGCTGCTCTTCCTGCTCGCCGGATTCGGGGTCCTCGACTGACCTGCTCCGGGGTGCCGGCGATCGGCTGACCCCGGTCGGCTGACCCCGGGTGACGGGGCCGGCCGTCGGCCCGTCAGGCGGCGACCTCGGCCGTCACCACGGAGGGGGTACGGTCGTCCGCCTCGGCCAGCAGCGCGCCGCCCGGGGCCCAGACCGCGGCGCGGCCGCAGCCGGTCCACGGGCCGGCCGGCCCCACGTGGTTGCCGAGTACGACGTACAGCCCGTGCTCCTCGGCGATCCCCGGGTACACGGTGGCCCGCTCCCGGATCCCGTCGCCCGTCCCGTACAGGGAGCTCGCCAGGTGCACCCGGCAGCCGTCCGCCGCCGCGCTGCCGGCGAGCTGCGCGAAGTGGTTGTCGTAGCAGACGCCGAGGGAGAAGCGGATCCCGCCGAGCTCGAAGCGGCCCTGGCCCTCGCCTGCCGTGAAGCTGCCCTGTTCGTGCCCGTACAGGTGCTGCTTGGCGTACGTCGTCACGTGCCGGCCGTCCGCCCCGTAGACCAGGGTCGCGATGGCGGGCAGCGGCCCGGCGGTGCGCAGCGCGACGTTGACCGCGACGGCGATTCCGGTGGCGCGCAGCGGATCCAGGCGGGGGTCGTCGGCGTCCGCCATCCACAGGCCGGGATCGGCGGCCATCGCCTCCAGCTCGTAGCCGGTGAGGGTGAACTCGGGGAACACGACGAGCTCGGCGCCCTGCTCCCGGGCCTCGGCGGCGAGGGCGAGGCTCCGCTCCGTGTTGGCGGGTATGTCGGCCGGGATGCAGGTGAGCTGAGCTGCGGCGATCTTCACGGGTCCAGGATGCCAGCTCGGCCGCCCACGCCTGCGTCCCCCCCCCCGGGGGTCGACGGGGGAGCGGGGCCGGGGTGATGCTGTAACGGCCCGCTTGTTCACCGGAGTTGACGGAGGACCGGCTGATGCCCGACTGGATCCCCCCGGTCCTCGCCGGCGCCTTCCTGGTCGTCTCGTACCGCGTGGTCCGCACGAGCGGCGCCGGACTGCGGGTGGCGGTGCTCGTCATGGCCGCCCTGAACGCAGGCGTGCTGTGGCTGCTCGCCGCCACCGGCCCGGCCTGGAGCGTGATCGTGGTCGCCCTCGTGTCCTTGGTGGCCGCCGTCCACGGCCTGCTCGCGGCGATGCGGACCCTGATGGCCCGGATCCAGCGGGTCGACGCCGAAGCCTTCCACGGCCTGGTCCGGCAGGCGGCGAGCGCCCCCGGCCCCCAGGTGATGGGCGTGTGCGTGATGTTCAGCGGCTCCCTCGCCCTCACCGCGTTCGCCGACGACGCCCACCCCGAGGGCCGCCAGTTCCACCTCCTGCCCGGACCGGACTGCCCGTTCTGCCTGGTGGAGGATCAGATCCGGGATTTCCTCGGCCCCGTGGACCCGCTGCTCGACACGTACCGCACCCACCTGCGGGCGGGCAGCAGCCGCCACCTCCTCGTCAAGCGGCGCTCGGAGCAGGAGCCCTGGACGGGACGCCTGCGCGACCGGGTCTACTACCGGGTCCCCGCCCCGGCCCGCCGCCCGCCCTGCGCCGTCCACGACCCGCTCCTGGGCCGCCCGTAGGTCACGGTCAGCCCGCTTCCGACCCTCGCAGCAGGGTCAGGAACGAGCGGAAGGCGGCCGGCATGTCCACCGATTCCGGCGCGAGCAGCCACTGGTACTGGAGGCCGTCCATGACCGCGGTCAGCAGCGGGGCCGCCTGCTCCGGCGTGAGGCCCGAGGGGAGCCGGTCGCCGAACTCGGCGCGCAGCACCTGCGCCATCTCGGCGCGTACCTGGGCGTAGCGCTCGGTGAAGAACTCCCGCGCCGGATGCCCGTCGGTGACGCTCTCGCCCAGCAGCGCCGAGAAGGTCTGCACGATCCCGGGGCGCATGGCGTTGTACTCGACCAGCGAGGCCAGCAGGTCCAGGCTCCAGGTGCCGGCCGAGGCGCGCGAGCCGCCGCCGGTGTCCCAGCGGTCGCGCTCCTCCAGCACCGCGACCAACAGCGCCTCCTTGGTCGGGAAGTAGTGCAGCAACCCCTGCTGGGTCAGGCCCACGCGCTCGGCCACCGCGCCCAGCGACGCACCGCGGTAGCCGCGCTCCGCGATCACCTCGACCGCCGCGCGCACGATGTCGCCGCGCCGCTCCTCGCTCCTCGCCCTGGCCATCGCCCCGGCACCTCTCCCGTTCACGCCGTGCACCGCCGCGTCGGCGGGCTCTGCGTACGTTATCGGAATATCACGAACACATTACGAACCCTACCGCTCTACCGGTATCGGGTCCACGATGGGGGACACCCCGCGGCGCAGGCACAGGCACAGGCACCGCACCCCGCCGCACGCACGCACCCGCACGCACTCAACGAGGAGGCACGGCCGTGACCGATGCCGATCAGGTCCGCAACGACGCCGTAGAGGCGGCTCTCGGCAAACTCGACCTCGACACCAAGGCCCGGCTCCTGGCCGGCCAGGACATGTGGTCCCTGCCCGCCGTCCCCGAGATCGGGCTCGAGTCCCTCGTCATGTCCGACGGCCCCATCGGCGTCCGCGGTGTGCGCTGGACCGCCGACGACCCCTCGATCGCCCTGCCCTCCCCGACCGCCCTCGCCGCCGCCTGGGACCCCGCGCTCGCCCGCCGCGCCGGCCGCCTCCTCGCCCAGGAGGCCCGCCGCAAGGGCGTCCACGTCCTCCTCGCCCCCACCGTCAACCTGCACCGCTCCCCGCTCGGCGGCCGGCACTTCGAGTGCTACTCCGAGGACCCGTACCTCACCGGCGCCATCGGCACCGGCTACGTGAACGGCGTCCAGGACGGCGGCGTCGGCACCACCGTCAAGCACTTCGTCGGCAACGACGCCGAGACCGAGCGGTTCACCGTCGACAGCGTCATCGCCCCGCGCCCGCTGCGCGAGCTGTACCTGGCCCCCTTCGAGGCCATCGTCGCGAACGCCCACCCCTGGGGGATCATGACGGCGTACAACCAGGTCAACGGCACGACGATGAGCGAACACCGTTACCTCGTGAACGAAGTCCTGCGCGGCGAATGGGGCTTCGACGGGTACAACGTCTCCGACTGGATGGCCGCCCGCTCCACCACCGGCGACATCCTCGGCGGCCTCGACGTCGCCATGCCCGGACCGCAGACCGTCTACGGGCCCGCCCTCGCCGAGGCCGTCCGGGCCGGCGAGGTCCCCGAGTCCGCGGTGGACGAGGCCGTGCGCAACGTACTGCGCCTCGCCGCCCGCGTCGGGATCCTGGCGGGCGCCCCCGCCGCCGTCACCGAGCCCCCGGCCCCGGTCGACGGCCAGGCGCTGGCCCGGGAGATCGCCGCCCGCGGCTTCGTCCTCGTCCGCAACGAGACCCTGTCCGGCGGGAAGCGCGCCCTGCCGCTGGACGCCGCCCCCGGCCGCACCGTCGCCCTGATCGGGGCCGCCGCCCGCGACGCCCGCGTCCTCGGCGGCGGCTCGGCCACCGTCTTCCCCGAGCGGATTGTCTCCCCGCTGGACGGCCTCACCGCCGCCCTCCCGGAAGGGGCCCTGACCTTTGCCGTCGGAGCCGACCCCAGCGAGGAAGCCGGCCCCGCCGACAAGGGCTTCGAGCTCCGCGCGGTCTGCCGCGACGCCTCCGGCGCCGTCCTCGGCGAGGGCGGCCTGCCGACCGGCCAGGTCCAGTGGATCGGCGACGACCTGCCCGCGGGCGTCTCGTACGAGACCATGGCCAGCATCGAGGTCACCGGTACGTTCGTGCCGCGCGAGAGCGGCGAGCACACCTTCGGCACCCGCGGACTCGGTGCCTTCACCCTCGCGGTCGGCGGCGAGACCCGGTGGGAGGGCGTCCAGGCGACGGGCAACGAGGCCGACCCGTTCGAGGCGTTCTTCGGCGCCCCCCGCGAGCGCGCCCGCGTCGAACTCGCCGAGGGCGAGGCCGTCGAGGTCTCGCTGACCTTCCAGGTCCCCGACATGACCACCCTGCCGCTCAAGGCGATCATGTTCTCGCTGCTCCACCTCGGCCCGCGGCGCGACGCCGACGAGCTGATCGCCGAGGCCGTGGCCGCCGCCCGGGCCGCGGACACCGCCGTCGTGGTCGTCGCCACCACCGAGCGCGTGGAGTCCGAGGGCTTCGACCGGCGGGACCTCGCCCTGCCGGGCCGCCAGGACGACCTCGTGCGGGCCGTCGCCGCCGCCAACCCGAACACCGTGGTCGTCGTCAACGCCGGATCCCCGGTGGAACTGCCGTGGCGGGACGACGTGGCCGCCGTACTCCTGACCTGGTTCCCCGGGCAGGAGGGTGGGGCCGCGCTGGCCGACGTACTCCTCGGGGACGCGGAGCCGGGCGGCCGGCTGCCCACGACCTGGCCCGCGCGGTTCGCCGACGCGCCCGTCACCGAGGTCGTCCCGACCGACGGCCGCCTGGAGTACCGCGAGGGGCTGTTCATCGGCTACCGGGCGTACGAGGCCCACGCGGTCGCCCCCGCCTTCCCGTTCGGGCACGGCCTCGGCTACACCGACTGGGCCTACGCGTCCCTCGAGGTCACCGGCACCACCGCCCGGGTCCGCGTCACCAACACCGGCACCCGGCCCGGCCGCGAGGTCGTCCAGCTCTACCTCGCCCCCGTCGCCGCTGCGTCGGGCGGCGCGCAGAGCGCGGCCGTGGAGCGCCCGGCGAGCTGGCTGGCCGCCTTCGCGGGCGTCGAGGCGGGCCCCGGGGAGAGCGTCGAAGTCGAGATGGCCCTGCCCGCCCGGGCCTTCGAGATCTGGGACGAGGAGGCCCGCGGCTGGCAGCGGATCGACGGCGCGTACGAGGTCCGCGCGAGCCACGCCCACGGCGACACGCGGCTCACGGCGACCCTGGAGATCTAGAAGTCCCGGGTTGGCCGGAAATCACCCATGAACCGGACCGGGGGCGGGCCCTGACACCCGCCCCCGGTCCCCCTGGCCCCACGTCAACGCGGCGGCTCGGCCGCCGTCACCTGGCGGTGCGCCAGCTCCGCGAGCCGGGCCTGCCCGTCCTTGCCCGGGTGGAACCAGTCCCAGCGGCTCAACTGCTCGGCGGCGAAGGGGTACTGGAACACCGCGCCGCCGTCGTAGCGGCACAGCGCGTCCTTCTTGCAGACCTCGCGGAGCACCTCGTTGTACTCGACGACCCGCGCCCGCACCTGCTCGCGCCGGGCCGTCGCCCCGGCGGCGGCCGACAGCGGGTCCGCGAGCATCGACTGACAGATCCCCAGCTTCCAGATCTGCCGCACCATCGGGGTGTCCTTGCCCTGCTCCCACAGCCGCTGCAGGTCCGGCACGCTGGAGACGTACACCTGGGACGCGGGGGAGGCCGCCCGCAGACCGGCAAGGGCCTTCTCGAACCCGGCCCGGAAGTCCGCCACCGGAGTCATCGACGAAGCCGTCGGGCGGCATGCGTCGTTCGAGCCCACCATCACCGTGACCAGGTCGGGCCTGTGCTCCGCGGCCGAGGCCAGCTGACCTGCCAGATCAGCCATCCGCGAGCCCGTCACCGCGTAGTTCCAGCTGCGCGCCGGCACCTCGGCCTCCCCGAGCAGCCGGGCGGCGAGGGAGTGCACGGCGGGGTCGTTGCCGGTGGCCCAGGAGACCTCCGGGCAGTCGGCCAGCACCGAACAGGCGTCGAAACCCCGTGTGATGGAATCGCCGACGGCGGCGATCGACGCGGGCGCGGTGTTCCAGCGCGGCCCGGCCTGCGCCCCCCGCTCACCCTCCGTGGCCGACCCGCCCGACTGACACCCGGTCAACACCCCGGCCAGGAGTACCGTCGCCGTGCCCGCACCCGCGAGAGTCCGGCGCGCGCGGCGGCGCAGGGCGGTGGTGCACATCGGGTGGTCCCTCCTCGTCGCCCCGCGTCCTCCGGGGGCGTCCTGCTGAGTGAATGCTCTGGGTTTGGCGGCCTCGGACCGACCGTACGTCACACCATGACCCCTGGCGCACGGTAGCTTTTTCCCGTGGCGTTTCGGCCGCAGGTCCCGTGGCGCATTGTCAAATAATTTCCGTTACATTACATCACGTCACAAACTGTCCGTTTTCTGGAGTTTATTCCCGACCTCGTCCCACACTGGAGGTCCCGGTGACGACACGTGGAGTTCTGTACGTGCATTCCGCACCGCGCGCGCTCTGCCCGCACGTGGAATGGGCTGTTGCGGGCGTGCTCGGGGTGCGGGTGAACCTCGACTGGATCAGGCAGCCCGCCTCCCCCGGCACCTGGAGAGCCGAGTTCTCCTGGCAGGCCGAAGCCGGCACCGCGTCGAAGCTCGCCTCCGCGCTGCGCGGCTGGCACCTGCTGCGCTTCGAGGTGACCGCGGAACCGTGCCCGACCGCCGAGGGCGAGCGCTACAGCTCCACCCCGGAGCTCGGCATCTTCCACGCCGTCACCGGCATGCACGGCGACATCCTGATCCCCGAGGACCGGCTGCGCGCCGCCCTCGCCCGGTCCGCGAGCGGCGAGAGCGACCTGGAGGCGGAGATCGCCAAACTGCTCGGCAAGCCCTGGGACGACGAGCTGGAGCCCTTCCGCTACGCGGGCGAGGGCGCCCCGGTCCGCTGGCTCCACCAGGTGGTCTGAGAACGCGGACACGCAGAAGGCCCACCCGGGATTCACCGGGTGGGCCTTCTGCGTACGGCTACGGGTCAGACGGTGCGGAACGCCAGAGTGACGTTGTGGCCGCCGAAGCCGAACGAGTTGTTGATCGCGGAGATCGGGCCGTCGGCCGGCAGCTTGCGCGGCTCGCCGACGACGATGTCCGCGTCGATGCCCTCGTCGAGCTCGTCGACGTTGATGGTCGCCGGGGCGATCCGGTGGTACAGCGCGAGCACGGTCGCGACGGTCTCGATACCGCCGGCGCCGCCCAGCAGGTGACCGGTCATCGACTTGGTCGCGGAGATCGCGATGTGGTCGAGGTCGTCGCCCAGGACCTTGCGCAGGGCCTTCAGCTCGGCCGTGTCACCCTGCGGGGTGGACGTGGCGTGCGCGTTGACGTGGACCAGCTCGGCCGGGTCGAGACCCGTGTTGTCGAGCAGGTTCTGCACGGCGGCCGCGACACCGCGGCCGGTCGGCTCCGGCTGCGCGATGTGGTGGCTGTCCGCGGACAGGCCCTGGCCCAGCACCTCGCAGTAGACCCGGGCGCCGCGCGCGGCGGCGTGCTCGGCGGACTCCAGGACGACGACGCCCGCGCCCTCGCCGAGGACGAAGCCGTCGCGGGCCTTGTCGTACGGGCGGGAGGCCTGCTGGGGGTTCTCGTTGTTCTTGGACATCGCCATCATGTTGGCGAACGCGGCGATCGGCAGCGGGTGGATCGCCGCCTCGGTGCCGCCCGCGACGACCACGTCGGCGCGGCCGGTACGGATCATCTCGACGGCGTAGCCGATGGCCTCGGCGCCCGAGGCGCACGCGCTGACCGGAGTGTGCACGCCCGCCTGGGCGTTGACCTCCAGGCCGACGTTGGCCGACGGGCCGTTCGGCATGAGCATGGGGACGGTGTGCGGGGAGACCCGGCGCACACCCTTTTCCTTCAGTACGTCGTACTGGTCGAGCAGGGTGGTGACGCCGCCGATACCGGAGGCGATCACGGTGCCCAGGCGCTCGGGCGCGATGGTCGCGTCCTCACCCGCCGGGGCGGTGTAGCCGGCATCCGCCCAGGCTTCACGGGCGGCGATGACGGCGAACTGGGCCGACCGGTCCAGCTTGCGGGCCAGCGGGCGCGGCAGGACCTCACTCGGGTCCACGGCGACCGGGGCGGCGATACGGACCGGGAGTTCGGCGAAGCGCTCGCCCTCGAGGGGCTTGACGCCGGAACGACCGGCGAGCAGACCTTCCCAGGTCGAAGCGCTGTCGCCACCCAGCGGAGTGGTTGCGCCGATACCGGTGACGACCACGGTGCGATTGGTCGGGCTCACAGGAATTCTTTCTCCACGTCTCAGGGGGTGCTGAATTGTCACGGCGCCACCGCCGGGTGGCGACAAACGCTCGTCAGGCTCAGGCCTGGTGCTTCAGGATGTAGTCCGCGGCGTCGCCGACCGTCTTGAGGTTCTTGACGTCCTCGTCCGGGATCTTGACGTCGAAGCGCTCTTCGGCGGCGACGACGACCTCGACCATGGAGAGCGAGTCGACGTCCAGGTCGTCGGTGAAGGACTTCCCGAACTCGACGTCCTCGACGGGGATGCCGGCGATCTCGTTGACGATCTCCGCGAGACCCTCGATGATCTCTTCCTGCGTGGCGGCCATGTGGCGCTCCTTCTATAGCTAACTGGGGTGAAGCAGGGTCGGGAAGTGGATCCCGGGCCCTAGGGGAGGGTAACGACCGTCGCGGCGTAGACGAGTCCCGCCCCGAAGCCGATGACGAGCGCGGTGTCGCCGCTCTTCGCCGCTCCGGTCGCCAGGAGCCGCTCCATAGCGAGCGGGATCGAGGCGGCCGACGTGTTGCCGGTGGTCTCCACGTCACGGGCGACCGTGACGTGTTCCGGCAGCTTCAGAGTCTTCACCATCGAGTCGATGATCCGCATGTTTGCCTGGTGCGGGATGAAGACGTCCAGGTCCTCCGCGGTGATCCCGGCCGCGTCGAGCGCCTGCTGGGCCACCTTGGCCATCTCGAAGACGGCCCAGCGGAAGACCGCCTGACCCTCCTGCGTGATGGCCGGGAACTTTTCGGCGCTGTCCTTGCTGCGGAACTCGTCCCACGGCACGGTCTGCTTGATCGTCTCGGACTTGTCGCCCTCCGAACCCCACACCGTGGGGCCTATGGCCGGCTCGTCCGAGGGGCCGACGATCACGGCGCCGGCGCCGTCGCCGAACAGGAAGGCCGTCGCGCGGTCCTCCAGGTCGGTCAGGTCCGACAGCCGCTCCACGCCGATGACGAGGACGTACTGGGCGGAACCTTCCACCACGAGGCCCTTGGCGAGCGTCAGTCCGTACCCGAAACCGGCACAGCCCGCGGAGATGTCGAACGCGGCGGGCTTGACCGCTCCGACCCGGTGCGCGATCTCGGTCGCGACGGCCGGGGTCTGCTTGAAGTGCGAGACCGTCGAGACGATCACGGCACCGATCTGCTCCGGCGAGACGCCCGCATCGGCCAGCGCCTTGCCGGCGGCCTCCACCGACATCGCGGCGACCGTCTCCTGGGGCGAGGCCCAGTGCCGGGTCGCGATGCCGGAGCGGGAGCGGATCCACTCGTCCGACGAGTCGATCGTCTCGAGGATGACCTCGTTGGAGACCACGCGGGTCGGGCGGTAGCCGCCGACGCCGAGGATGCGGGCGTACGGGGAGCCCTTGGCAGGCTTGATCTTCGACATGCTGTGTGGGCTCCTTCTCTCAGACCGCGTGCTCGGCGATGAGTGCCGCGGCCTTTTCGAGATCGTCCGGCGTCTTCAGGGCCACGTTCGGCACGCCCTTGAGCGCGCGCTTGGCCAGACCCGTCAGAGTGCCACCCGGGCTGAGCTCGATGATCCCGGTGACGCCCAACTCGCGGAACCGCTCCATGCACAGGTCCCAGCGGACCGGGTTCGCGACCTGGCCGACCAGGCGGGCGACGACGTCGGCGCCCGCGGTGACGACGTGGCCGTCCTTGTTCGAGACGTACGTCAGCTCCGGGTCTGCCGGGGTGAGGGCCTGCGCGGCCTTCTCCAGCGTGGCGACCGCAGGAGCCATGTGGTGCGTGTGGAAGGCGCCCGCGACCTTGAGGGCGACGACCTTCATGGAGCCCTCGGGCTTGTCGGCCACCAGGGCCTCGATCTGCTCCATCGTGCCCGCGGCCGCGATCTGGCCGGCACCGTTGATGTTGGCCGGGGTCAGCCCCAGCTTCTCCAGGTGCGCGACGACGACGTCCTGGTCGCCGCCGAGGACCGCGGCCATGCCCGTCTCGGTGACGGCGGCGGCCTCGGCCATGGCCAGGCCGCGGGTCCGTACGAACGACAGCGCGTCCACGTCGGACAGCACACCGGCGTACGCGGCGGCCGTGATCTCGCCGACGCTGTGGCCCGCGACGGCACCGAAGGCCGTACGGGCACCCAGTGCCGAAGCGGACAGCAGACCGGCGGCCACCAGCAGGGGCTGGGCCACCGCCGTGTCGCGGATCTCGTCCGCGTCGGCCTTCGTGCCGTAGTGGGCAAGGTCGAGCCCGATGGCGTCGGACCACCCGGCGACGCGGTCAGCGGCGCCGGGAAGGTCGAGCCAGGGAGTCAGGAAGCCGGGCGTCTGTGCGCCTTGGCCGGGAGCGACGAGTACGAGCACCCTCACACTCTCTCTTGTGGATGGTCCCGCCCGCCCGTGGGGACAGGGACGAAGAACCGTCGGGGTAATTGTTGATGTCCGACAAAAGTCTAGGACTGCTGATCGCCGTCGGCCAGACGCCCGAGGATCAAGGCGATCCGCAGCGTGAACGCGGAGCGGACATCGGACGGCGACCAGCCGGTGACGTCGGTCACACGTCGGAGCCGGTAGCGCACCGTGTTCGGGTGCACGAACAACATCCGTGCCGCCCCTTCCAGGCTGCTCGCCTGCTCCAGATACACGCTCAGCGTCTCCAGCAGCGCCGACCCCGCTTCTTCCAGCGGTCTGTAGATCTCCTCCACCAACTGCTCCCTGGCGGAGGGATCCGAGGCGATCGCTCGCTCAGGCAGGAGATCGTCAGCGAGCACCGGCCGCGGGGCGTCCTGCCAGGCCGTGCCCGCCTTCAGCCCGGCCGCCGCGGCCTGCGCGGACTTGGTGGCGTTCAGCAGGTCCGGAACCACCGGACCGGCCACCACCGGACCCGCCGCGAACGGCCCGATCAGCGACTTCGCCACCTGGATCGGGTTGTCGCTGCCGCCCGCGATCACCACCAGGCGGTCACCGAGCACACCGGTGAGGACCTGCAGCTTGTGGTGCCGTGCCGCGCGCCGGATCGCCTCGACCGTCAGCTCGCTGTCGCCCTCCGGCGCGGTGCCCAGCACCACGCACACGTGCTCGGGCGAGTTCCAGCCCAGCGCCGCGGCCCGCGACAGCGCGCCCTCGTCGGCCTCGCCGGACAGCACCGCGTTCACGACGAGGGACTCCAGGCGGGCGTCCCACGCCCCCCGCGCCTCGGCGGCCTGCGCGTACACCTGGGCCGTCGCGAACGCGATCTCCCGGGCGTACACCAGCAGCGCCTCGCGCAGGATCGACTCGTCGCCCGGGGCTGCGACCTCCTCGATCGCGGCTTCCATGACCTCGATCGTCGTACGGACCATCTCCACGGTCTGGCGCAGCGTGATCGCCCGGGTCAGCTCGCGCGGAGCCGTCCCGAAGACGTCCGTCGAGATCGCCTGCGGGGTCTCCGGGTGCCGGAACCACTCCGTGAACGCGGCGATGCCGGCCTGGGCGACCAGGCCGATCCAGGACCGGTTCTCCGGGGGCATCGCCCGGTACCACGGCAGGGTCTCGTCCATGCGGGCGATCGCGTTGGCGGCGAGCCGGCCGGAGGACTTCTCCAGTCGGCGCAGCGTCGCGGCGTGCGGATGGGCGGGAGCGGGATGCGCGGGGGAATGCTCACGTTCGGCTTGGGGCACGGGACAAGACTGCCTTATCGGGACGGCGGCGCGGAGTCCGGTCCCGCGGCGGCCTCCCGCCGGGGGGCTACGGTGGCCCCCATGATTGACGTACGCCGCGGGGCCGACCGGTACGGGGGCGGGGATCCGGACAGCGGGATCACCACCTTGCACGCCTTTTCCTTCGGCCGGTTCTACGACCCGGACAACGTGCGCTTCGGCCCGGTCCTGGCCTGCAACGAGGAGACCCTCGCCGCGGGCGCCGGCTTCGACGAGCACCCGCACAGCCACACCGAGATCGTGACCTGGGTCGTCCAGGGCGAGCTCACGCACAAGGGCAGCACCGGCGAGAGCACCCTGGTCCGGCCCGGCGACGTGCAGCACCTCGGCGCCGGATCCGGCGCCCGGCACATCGAGCGCAACGACGGCGCGGTGCCGCTGCGGTTCGTGCAGATGTGGCTCGCGCCGCTCGCCTCCGGCGGGGAGCCCTCGTACACGCTCGTCCGCGGGATCGGCGACGACACCCCGTACGAGGTCCCCGCGGCCGGCGCCGTCCTGCACGTGCGCAGGCCCGGCGCGGGCGAGCGGGTCGCCGTACCGGCGGCGGAGCGGGTCTACCTGCACGTGGTCCGCGGGGACCTGCGCCTGGACGGGGAGGAGCTCGGGCCCGGGGACGCGGCGCGGATCACCGGCGAACAGGGCCTGGAGATCGTCGCCGGGTCCCCGGGCGAGCTGCTGATCTGGGAGCTGCCCTAGCCGGTCGGATGCCCTGGCCGGTTAGCGGCCGGCGGTCAGCGGCCGGCGGTCAGCGGCCGGCGAGCTCGGCGAGGACCGCGTCGGTGAACGGGGGCCAGGCCTCCACGGCCCACGGGCCGAAGGCGCGGTCGGCCAGCGCCACGCACGCGGCGCGCGCGTCCGGGTCCACCCACAGGAAGGTGCCGGCCTGCCCGAAGTGGCCGAACGTGCGCGGCGAGGAGGAGGCGCCCGTCCAGTGCGGGGCCTTGCCGTCGCGGATCTCCAGGCCCAGCCCCCAGTCGTTGGGGGACTGGATCCCGTACCCCGGGAGCACGCCCTTGAGGCCCGGGTGGACGACCGAGGTGGCCTCCGCGACCGTACGCACGTCGAGCAGCCGGGGCGCCTGGAGCTCCGCGGCGAACCGGACCAGGTCGGAGACGGTCGAGACGCCGTCCTTGGCGGGCGAGCCCTCCAGCGTGGTCGACGCCATGCCGAGCGGCTCGAACACCGCTTGGTGCACGTACTCCGCGAAGGGGATGCCGGTGGCCTTGGTGATGTGGTCGCCGAGCACCTCGAAACCGGCGTTCGAGTACAGCCGGCGCGTGCCGGGCGCCGCCATCGCCCGGTGCTCGTCGAAGGCCAGCCCGCTGGTGTGCGCGAGCAGGTGACGGACCGTCGAACCCTCGGGCCCGGCCGGCTCGTCCAGCTCGATCGCCCCCTCCTCGTACGCGACGAGCGCGGCGTACGCGGCGAGCGGCTTGGTCACCGAGGCCAGCGCGAAGCGGTGGTCGACGGGCCCGTGGGAGCCCGCCAGGCTCCCGTCGGCGCGTACGACGGCCGCCGCGGCGGTCGGAACCGGCCAGTTCTCGATGATCCGCAGACTCTGCAGGGTTTCCACGCTCTCCATGCGGCCGAGCCTACTTGCTTGGAGTGCACTCCAAGGTTTTAGCGTGGTCGCCATGAGCCTGACGCAGACGCGGTACACGATCAGCGAGGTAGAGGCCCGGACCGGTCTGACCCAGCACACGCTGCGCTGGTACGAGCGGATCGGCCTGATGCCGCACGTGGACCGCTCCCACTCGGGACAGCGCCGGTTCACCGACAAGGACCTCCACTGGCTGGCCTTCGTGGGCAAGCTGCGCGCCACCGGGATGTCGGTGGCGGACATGGTCCGCTACGCGGAACTCGTGCGCGAGGGCGAGCACACCGTCGACCGGCGCCGCGAACTGCTGGAGCAGACGCGGCGCGAGGTGCGCACGCGCATCACGGAGCTGACCGACGCGCTCGCCGTACTGGACTACAAGATCGGCATGTACACCACGGCCACGGCCACGGTCACGACCGCGGGGAAGGCGAACGAGCAATGACGCAGAACAACAGCATCGAGCAGGTCGAACTCGGCAAGGGGGGCCCGCGGGTCGGCGTCCAGGGCCTCGGCTGCATGGGCATGAGCGAGTTCTACGGGGACACCGACGAGGCCGTGGCCCGCGAGACCCTGGACGCGGCCCTGGCCGCCGGGGTCACCCTCTTCGACACCGCGGACGTCTACGGGCGCGGCCGCAACGAGGAGTTCCTCGCGCCCTTCGTTGCCGCGCACCGGGACGGGATCACCCTCGCCACCAAGTTCGCCATCGAGCGCACCGACGACCCGCAGCACCGGGGCATCCGCAACGACCGCGCGTACATCCGCCGGGCCGTGGAGGACAGCCTGCGGCGGCTGGGGACCGAGGTGATCGACCTCTACTACATGCACCGGCGCGATCCGGCCGTGCCGTTCGCCGAGTCGGTGGGCGCCATGGCCGAGCTGGTGCAGGAGGGGAAGGTGCGCCACCTGGGGCTCAGCGAGGTCACCGGCGCCGAGCTGCGCGAGGCGTACGCGGTGCACCCGATCGCGGCGCTCCAGTCGGAGTGGTCGCTGTTCAGCCGGGACGTGGAGCGCAGCGCGGTGGGCGCGGCGGCGGAGCTGGGCGTGGCCTTCGTGCCGTACTCCCCGCTCGGGCGCGGCTTCCTGACCGGCGCGTTCGCGGACGCGGCGGAGCTGTCGGCCGGCGACTTCCGCGCCTCCCAGCCCCGCTTCACCGGCGACAACGCCAAGGCCAACGCGGCGCTGCTGGAGCCGGTGCGCCGGATCGCGCAGGCGCACGGCGCGACCCCGGCGCAGATCGCGCTGGCCTGGGTGCACCAGCAGGCGCAGGTGCACGGGCTGACGGTGGTCCCGATCCCCGGCACCCGCAAGCCGGGCCGCCTCGCGGAGAACGCCGCGGCGACCCGGATCACCCTGACGCCCGCAGAGCTGGCCCTGCTGGAGCCGATCGCCGCCCAGGTCGCGGGCGACCGCTACCCGGACATGAGCTCGACGTCGGCGGCCCGGGAGAACTAGGTCGCCGCGACTGCGACTGCGACTGCGACAACGACTGCGACCGCGCCGGGCACCCCGCCCGGCGCGGTGTCCGGCGGAGGTCAGGCGTCGGCGGCGAAGCGGTTGCGCAGGGCCGCGTACTCCGCGTCCGTCAGCAGGCCCGCGCTGTACAGCTCGCCCAGGTGGTGCAGGCGTTCGTCCGTGCGGGCCGCCGGGACCGAGGCCACCGGGGTGCGGCCGTGCAGCGCGGCGAGGACGGCCGCCGCGAACGGCAGCGATTCGTGCACCGCCCCGTACCCGACGCCGAACACCGCGGCCGCCAGGTCGTGGTCGGGCCGCGGGTCACCGGTGGTGTCCCGCAGGAGCAGCCGCAGGTGCCCGCCCGGATTCTCCGGCGAGCTCCACTCGACGCCGGTCAGCGCGGACAGCGGGTAACGCTGGTCGCCCGCCTTCCACTTGGTGCTCGTCGCGCCCGTGCGCGACCAGTGGAAGGTGACGGCGGAGCCGTCGAAGCCCAGCCGCGCGTCGTACGCCTTCAGCTGCAGCGGCGGCTGTGGCACCGGGACAAGGAAACGTTCCGCCGGATCGGCGGCATCCGGGCCCAGCCGGGCCCGTACGGCGTCCGCGAACTCGGCCGCCTGCGCGGCGCGGTCCGCCGGCAGCACCAGCCGGTACGGATCGCAGGCCGCCCGCAACTGTCCCGCGGCGGCCTCCATCAGCGGATCCGCGCCCGCCCGCGGCACGGCATGCAGGACCACCGCGTCCCGTTTCCCCCCGGACCCGGTCGTGTCCACGGTCACCCCCGACAACGCCTCGAAGGGGATCCGCCGCGCCCCGAGGGCATGAAGGAGTCTCGGAGTCCTCGGCGTTCTTATCCCCCGTGCGAAGCGGATGAGCACCGAGTCCGAGTCGAACTCCCAGACGGCATGGTTTCCGGCCAGTACGTCACCCATGCGGCACATCGTAAGGGGACGTACCCCTGTGCGTCCCCCTCGGTGCAGAGCCCGTTTTCCGAGGCTCTACACGTGTCAGTCCTCGTCTGTCCCGGAAATTCCACGGCGGCACGCATCGTCGCCGGTCGCGCACACAACGGAACCGAACCCACCGGTTCCGATTTTGGCGAAGTTGTCCAGAGATCCGGTCCCTGGCTCGAAATAGCCGGTGTGGAGCTTCGCCCCGGCCGAGGACAGCAGCCGCGACCCGAAGTCCGGCGACACCGGGTCCGCCCCGTGGCCGACCCCGCCGACCTCCAGGTGCGGTACGTCCGCGATCCAGTCCCCGGCGTCCCGCGTCGCCCACACCCGCGCCGACGTGTGCAGCTCGGCCACCGAGCCCGCGCGCATCCCGGGACTGCCCGCGACCACCACGTCCGTCACCCGCTCCGGCAGCGCGTGCGCGGCGACCCCGCACACCACCGATCCGTAGCTGTGGCAGAACAGCGCCACGCTCGCGTCGCCGGGCAGCGCAGCGGCCAGCGACTCCAGCCGTACGGCCCCGTCCACCGCCATCCGGCCGGTCGCCGCGTCCATGCCGACCCCGGTGGGCGCGGTGTAGCCGGCCCAGGCGATGACCGCGGTCCGGCTGTCGGGAGCCGCCGCGCGCTGGGCCTCGTACAGCGACTGCGCCATGCCGACGGGCGCGATGAGGCGGCGCTGGGTGCGCTCGAAGGTGAGCACGTCCGTGTCGACGCCGGGGACGATCACCGAGACCCGGCTCGCCCGGTCGAGGTCGCCGAACACCTCGGCGACGCGGCCGCCGCCGGTCGGGTCGAAGGCGAGGATCTGCCGGCCCGGCTCGGCCAGGGACTCGAAGCGGTGGGCGCGCCGGCCGGCCGTGGTGCGGTCGGCCGGGGTCAGGCTGACGTCCCGGCTGCGGGCCTCGTCCACGCGCGCGGCCTGCTCCAGACCGCGCAGGTTGGCCCGGTAGCGCAGCGCGGCCGGCACCCCGTCGAGGTTGCCGACGACCAGGGGGTAGCCCTCGGCGAGCCGGGCCCGCTGGGATCCGTCGAGCTCGGCGAAGAACCGGGCCACCGTCCGCACGGGCGCGTCGGCGGGCGGCACCGGCCGGCCGTCGATGCGGGCCGCGGACCAGGAGGCGAGGGCGGCGGCGCGCAGGGAGGTCCCGGCGTCCGGCCGATGCACGGCGGTCCAGCCGGTGGTCGCCAGCATGATGAAGACCACCGCGAGCGCGAGCAGGGTGCGCAGGACGGCGGGGCGCGGGTCGACGCCGAAGGCGGTGGAGTGGGCGAGGCCGGGCAGGTTCACTGGGACCAGCGTAGGAGACCGGATCCGGGCACGGCGCCCAGGGTGACCGGGTTCACGGCCGATCGTGGGACCCCGTACGGAGGTTCAGCGCCAGTCCGCGGCCAGCGCCGGGCCGATCTGGTCAAGGCAGGCCTCGGTCATCCGCCGGATCGAGGCCACGCTGGCGTCCTCTCCCTGCCCCCACAGGCGGCCGGTGACCCTCATCACTCCGTAGAACGCGGCGACCGCCAGCCGGGGCCGCGGGTCGGTGTCCACGTCCAGCCCCTCGCGCTCGGCGATCAGCCGGGCGATGCGCTCCTCCAGCCCGGTGGAGCGGCGCAGATGGACGGCGAGCAGCGCCGGGGTCGACTCGATGAGCCGGTACGTGCGCATGTAGAGGTCGACCGGGACCACGTCGCAGAGGGCCTCGTCGAGGGTGTCCCAGGCACCGAGCACGGCGCCCCGCAGCGCCTCGAGCGGGCCCTCGGCGGGCGGCCGGGAGCGCAGCGCGGCGACGAAGTGCGACTCGACCAGGTCCTGGACGGCGAAGGCGGCCTCCTCCTTGTTGGCGAAGTACCGGAAGAAGGTCCGCTGGGAGACGTCCACGGCATCGGTGATCTCGTCGACGGTGGTGCGCTCGTACCCCTGCGCGACGAAGAGGAGGAGGGCGGCGCGCAGCAGCGCGTCCCGGGTGCGCCGCTTCTTGCGTTCGCGCAGCCCGGGCGCCGGGACCGGCCGTTCGTCGGTCATCACCGGGGGTGTCCTTCCCGCATGCTCCGCATGCCGAATCCGACGCCGAGTGAGCGGTCAGGTTACCCGTGACGGACCTGGCGGCCACCGTCCCGTTAACCCGTTGGTGAGGGCCGCGGCCGCCACCGCCGCCCCGGCCGGCAGCCCGATCGGGGACGACCGGGAGCAGGCAGAGCCGCCCCGCTCGCCGCAGCTCCCCGCACGGGCGTCAACCGGGTGCGTACGAGAGCCCCGCGGGACGGCTGCGGCGGGGCCGTCGCCTATCAGGGTGGACCCGCCCGCGGCCCCTTCCGCCCGGCCGTCCTCGCAGGTCAGCGTGGGGTCCGAGGCACTCTGGAACCGGTCCGGGGAGCCCTGGTCCACAAGGAGTTGACCTGTCATGCGTACGAGTTCACCCGCACGGTCCACCACCGTCCTCGCCGCGGCCTTCCTGGCCCTCGCCGCGTTCGTCCCGAGCACGGCAGGCACCGCACACGCCGCCGGTCCGCCGCCGGGCAAGGCCCCCGCCTGCGCCACCGGGCAGCTGTGCCTGTGGGCGAAGCCGGAGTTCAAGGGCACCCGCCACGCCCACGAGCTGAGCACCCTGGACATCAACAGCTGTACGGCGCTGCCCGCCGGGGCCAGCGCCCAGTCGCTGGTCAACCGCACCGGGCGGCCGGTGACCACCTACCAGTCGGCCGAGTGCGCGGAGACCGGCGAGTTCCAGACCTACCCGGGCGACGGGGTCCAGCTGCCCCAATCGCTCTACCTGGTCCGGGCCTTCAAGGTGTGGGAGCGCTAGCGGCGCCCGCCGCCGGGGCCGCTTCGGGCACCCGGGCCGGTACGTCGGCCCCGGCGCCCGGAGCGGCCCCCATGCCCGGGGCGGGCGTCCCGCCGAGGCGCCCGATCTCGGCGCGCAGCGCCCGTACCTCCGCGGCCAGTTCGGCGATCGCGGCGGTCTGCGCCCGCTCCACCCGGTCGTCGCGCTCGAAGCGGGAGATGAACCAGGCCGCGATGTTGGCGGTGACCACACCCAGCAGGGCGATCCCCGACAGCATCAGCCCCACCGCGAGCACCCGGCCGAGCCCGGTGGTGGGGGAGTGGTCCCCGTACCCGACGGTCGTCATGGTGGTGAAGCTCCACCACACGGCATCGCCCAGGTTCTTGATGTTGCCGTCGGGCGCGTCCCGCTCCACGCTCAGCACGGCGAGCGAGCCGAACATCAGCAGCCCGACCACCGCCCCCGCCACGTACGTCGTCAGCCGGATCTGCGGGGCCATCCGGGCCCGCCGGCCCACCAGCAGCAGCGTGGACACCAGCCGCAGCAGCCGCAGGGGCTGGAGCATCGGCAGCAGCACCGCGCCCAGATCCAGCCAGTGCGTCCGGACGAACGCCTTCTTCGCCGTCGACAGGCCCAGCCGCATCAGGTAGTCGGCGGCGAACGCGCCCCACACCACCCACTCGGTGAGCGTGCACGCCCGGTGCACGACCGCGTCCGCGTCGGGCGCGACGATCGGTACGGCGTAAGCGACGGTGAAGGCCGCGGCGAGCACGAGCAGCGGGGTCTGGCTCCGCCGCTCCCACCGCAGCTGGCGGGAGGGTTCCTTCATACGGAGCATCGTAAGGAACAGGTAAAGCGAAGCGGGCCCCCGGCGCTGCCGAGGACCCGCCTTGACGCCTATCCGCGCAGCGCTACGCGTCGCCGCCCGCCGCACCCGGGTCGGCCGCCGAGACGTCCAGCAGCCGGTACCGGTCCACGGCCTGCTTCAGCGCGGACCGGTCGATCTTGCCCTCCTTGGCCAGCTCGGTCAGCACCGCCAGCACCACCGACTGCGCGTCGATGTGGAAGAAGCGCCGGGCCGCGCCGCGCGTGTCCGCGAAGCCGAAGCCGTCCGCACCCAGCGAGGTGTACGCGCCGGGCACCCACCGCGAGATCTGGTCCGGGACGGACCGCATCCAGTCCGAGACCGCCACGAACGGCCCCTCCGCACCCGACAGCTTCCGCGTCACGTACGGGACGCGCTGCTCCTCCTCCGGGCGGAGCAGGTTGTGCTCCTCCACCTCGACGGCCTCGCGGCGCAGCTCGTTCCAGGAGGTCGCCGACCAGACGTCCGCCCGGACGTTCCACTCCTCGGCCAGGATCCGCTGGGCCTCCAGCGCCCACGGCACCGCCACGCCCGAGGCCATGATCTGCGCCCCGATGGAGCCCGCCGACCCCGTGGACACCCGGTGGATGCCCTTGAGGATCCCGTCCACGTCGACACCGGCCGGCTCGGCCGGGTGCTGGATCGGCTCGTTGTAGACGGTCAGGTAGTAGAAGACGTCCTCGGCCTCGGGCCCGTACATGCGGCGCAGGCCGTCCTGGACGATGTGCGCGATCTCGTACCCGTACGCCGGGTCGTACGCCACGCAGCCCGGGTTCGTCGACGCGAGCAGCTGGGAGTGACCGTCGGCGTGCTGCAGGCCCTCACCCGTCAGGGTGGTCCGGCCGGCGGTCGCACCCAGGACGAAACCGCGCGCGAGCTGATCGGCCATCTGCCAGAACTGGTCACCGGTGCGCTGGAAACCGAACATCGAGTAGAAGACGTAGACCGGGATCAGCGGCTCGCCGTGCGTCGCGTACGCCGAACCCGCGGCGATCAGCGACGCCGTGCAGCCCGCCTCCGAGATGCCGTCGTGCAGCATCTGGCCGGTCGGCGACTCCTTGTACGCGAGCAGCAGGTCGCGGTCGACCGCCTCGTACTGCTGGCCCAGCGGGTTGTAGATCTTGGCGCTCGGGAAGAACGCGTCCATGCCGAAGGTGCGGTACTCGTCCGGGGCGATCAGCACGAAGCGCTTGCCGATCTCCTTGTCCCGCATCAGGTCCTTCAGGATGCGCACGAACGCCATGGTCGTGGCGATCGACTGCTGGCCCGAGCCCTTCTTGGCCGCCGCGTAGGTCTTCTCGTCCGGCAGCTGCAGCGGCTTGGCGCGCACCACGCGGGTCGGCACGTAGCCGCCGTGGGCGTTGCGCTGGTCGTGCATGTACTGGATCTCGGGCGAGTTGCGGCCCGGGTGGTAGTACGGCGGCGCGCCGCTCTCCAGCTGCGCGTCGGTGATCGGGATGTGCAGGCGGTCGCGGAAGCGCTTGAGGTCGTCGACCGTCAGCTTCTTCATCTGGTGCGTCGCGTTGCGGCCCTCGAAGTTCGGGCCCAGCGTCCAGCCCTTGACCGTCTGCGCCAGGATCACCGTCGGCTGGCCCTTGTGGGCCTTGGCCGCCGCGTAGGCCGCGTAGACCTTCTTGTGGTCGTGGCCGCCGCGTCCCAGGTGCTGGATCTGGTAGTCGGTCATGTTCTCGACCATCGCGCGCAGCCGCTGGTCGCCGCCGAAGAAGTGCTCGCGGATGTACGCGCCCGATTCGGTGGCGTACGTCTGGAACTGCCCGTCCGGGGTGGAGTTCATCTTGTTGACCAGGATGCCGTCGCGGTCCTGGGCCAGCAGCGGGTCCCAGGAGCGGTCCCAGATCAGCTTGATGACGTTCCAGCCGGCACCGCGGAACTGCGACTCCAGCTCCTGGATGATCTTGCCGTTGCCGCGCACCGGGCCGTCGAGCCGCTGCAGGTTGCAGTTCACGACGAAGGTCAGGTTGTCCAGGCCCTCGCGCGCCGCGATCGACAGCTGGCCGAGCGACTCCGGCTCGTCCATCTCGCCGTCGCCGAGGTACGCCCAAACGTGTGACTTCGAGGTGTCGGCGATCCCGCGCGCCTCCATGTACCGGTTCATCCGGGCCTGGTAGATCGCGCCGAGCGGGCCGAGGCCCATCGAGACGGTCGGGAACTCCCAGAAGTCCGGCATCAGCCGCGGGTGCGGGTAGCTCGACAGGCCGTACGGGGCCTTCGACTTCTCCTGCCGGAACGCGTCGAGCTGCTGCTCGGAGAGCCGGTCCAGGAGGTAGGCGCGCGCGTAGATGCCGGGCGAGGCGTGGCCCTGGAAGAAGATCTGGTCGCCGCCGTCGCCCTCGTCCTTGCCCCGGAAGAAGTGGTTGAAGCCCACGTCGTAGAGGGAGGCGGAGGAGGCGAACGTGGCGATGTGGCCGCCGACGCCGATCCCGGGACGCTGGGCGCGCGAGACCATGACGGCCGCGTTCCACCGGGTGGCGTTCAGGACCTTGCGCTCGATCTCCTCGTTGCCGGGGAAGAACGGCTCGTCCTTGGTGGCGATCGTGTTGACGTAGTCCGAGCTGCGCATCTCGGGTACGGCCACGCGCTTCTCGCGGGCCCGCTCGATCAGCCGCAGCATCAGGTAGCGGGCGCGCTCACGGCCCCGCTCGTCGACGGCGGCGTCCAGGGAGTCGAGCCACTCCTGCGTCTCTTCCGGATCGAAGTCCGGGACCTGGCTCGGCAGGCCGCCAATGATGATCGGATTGCGATCGGATGCGGAAGCCACGCTGTTCCTTCGCTGTCAGGGGAGTCGTGCCATGGGGTTTCGCCGCCTCCCATCGTCTTACTCTCGGTCGGAATCGTCACCTGTACCGCTGGGTAATCACCGGAGTCCGCGGCGATTCGGGGCGCCGTCGGCGGCCGGTCCGGCCAAATCGCAACCTTACGCCCAAGATGATCAGTGGGTTCGTAAGACCGTTCGTCCCTCAAACAGGTAGGAAAGCCGTCCGGTGTCGCCGATGATGCCGAATGACCTGGAATGGTGTGGGATGAATCACCAGACGTGCGCGCGGGAAGGCTGAAAGTTGCGGCGAGACGGCCGTAATCGTCACCGTTTCGACGGTCTCGGCGGCCGGGTACTTGCGCGATCCGCCGCGCCCGTGTGGACTACGCCCAATGCTGCGCGTACGCGCGCCGCCGAAGACATTCACCGAACATGAGCAGGAGGCACCCCGTGAGCGCGACCGCGGACCACGCGGAGAGCCTGGCCGCCCGGCTGGGTTTCCAGTCCGAACAGGTGGTCCAGGAGATCGGCTACGACGAGGACGTCGATCAGGAATTCCGTGATGCCGTCGAGAAGCTCGTCAGCGAGCTCGCCGACGAGGACTACGACGACGTCGCCGACGCGGTGTTGCTGTGGTTCCGCGACGAGGACGGCGACCTGACGGACGCCCTGGTCGATGCGACCGAGCTGGTCGAGGACGGCGCACTGATCCTGCTGCTGACCCCCAAGACGGGCCGTGACGGGTTCGTCGAGGCCAGCGACATCAGCGAGGCCGCCGAGACCGCCGGCCTCTCCCTCGCCAAGGGTCTGCCCGTCGGCAAGGAGTGGACGTCCACCAAGCTGGTGACGCCCAAGACCGCGGCCAAGACCAAGCGCTGAACCGCGCCCGCAGCCAAGCGGACACGCACCCCGCCGACCGGATTCCCACCCGGTCGGCGGGGTGCGTGCGTTCCGGGCGCCTGATCCCCATAGGCTGGACCCACCCGAACAGCCCAATGCAGGGATGCAGGAACGAAGGGATGCGAGAGATGGCGATCGAGGTCGGCAACAAGGCCCCGGACTTCGAGCTCAAGGACAACCACGGCGCTACCGTGCGGCTCTCCGACTTCCGGGGGGAGAAGGCCGTGGTGCTGCTCTTCTACCCGTTCGCCTTCACGGGGGTCTGCACCGGCGAGCTGTGCGAGCTGCGCGACCAGCTGCCGCGGTTCCAGAACGACGACGTCCAGCTCCTCGCGGTCTCCAACGACTCCGTGCCGACCCTGCGGGTCTTCGGCGAGCAGGAGAACCTGGACTACCCGCTGCTGTCGGACTTCTGGCCGCACGGCGAGACCTCCCGCGCGTACGGCGTCTTCGACGAGCAGAAGGGCTGCGCGGTCCGCGGCACCTTCATCATCGACAAGGACGGCATCGTGCGCTGGACCGTCGTCAACGGCCTGCCCGACGCGCGTGACCTGAACGAGTACATCAAGGCACTCGACAGCCTCTGAGTCGACCTAGAGCCGACCCCGAGCCGGCCTCCGGGCCCCGTCGGGGACCTCGGGCACTTGGTGCACTTCCAACGGGTTCCGGGAACTGTTCACCGGGAAAGACGCCGGCAGGCGGGAACCCGTCACTAGGATCGAAACGTTGATCCCGGTAGAAACCGCACGACGGGGCGCCGCCCCACACATGAACCCAATGGAGGACCCGTGGGAGTCAGCCTCAGCAAGGGCGGAAACGTCTCGCTGACCAAGGCCGCGCCGAATCTGACGGCGGTCATCGTCGGTCTGGGCTGGGACGCTCGCACCACCACCGGCGTCGACTTCGACCTCGACGCCAGCGCGATCCTGACCAACGACCAGGGCAAGGTCGCCAACGACTCGAACTTCGTGTTCTTCAACAACCTGAAGAGCCCGGACGGCTCGGTCGAGCACACCGGTGACAACACCACCGGTGAGGGCGAGGGCGACGACGAGGCCATCAAGGTGAACCTGGCCGGCGTCCCGGCCGATGTCGCCAAGATCGTCTTCCCGGTCTCGATCTACGAGGCCGAGAGCCGCCAGCAGAGCTTCGGCCAGGTCCGCAACGCGTACATCCGCGTGGTGAACCAGGCCGACAACTCCGAGCTCGCCCGCTACGACCTCTCCGAGGACGCGTCGACCGAGACCGCCATGGTCTTCGGCGAGCTGTACCGCAACGGTGCGGAGTGGAAGTTCCGCGCCATCGGCCAGGGTTACGCCTCCGGCCTGCGCGGCATCGCCCAGGACTTCGGCGTCAACGTCTGAGCCTGCCAGCAGTCACCCGTCCGGCGCCGTGCACTGTGTGTACGGCGCCGGACGTGCTTTGCAACGATCCACCGGCCGAGCTCACCGGCCGGGATTCACCGCCGGCCCGCCACGCGAGCGCGCCGCGATCACCACGTCGTCCGGGGAGGACCACAACATGGGCGTCACACTCGCCAAGGGGGGCAACGTCTCCCTCTCCAAGGCCGCACCGAACCTCACCCGGGTCCTGGTCGGTCTCGGTTGGGACGCGCGCTCGACCACGGGGGCCGATTTCGACCTCGACGCCAGCGCGCTGCTGTGCCGCGACGGCCGGGTCCTGGGGGACGCGTACTTCGTCTTCTACAACAACCTGAAGAGCCCCGAGGGCTCCGTCGAACACACGGGGGACAACCTCACCGGCGAGGGTGAGGGCGACGACGAGTCGATCATCATCGACCTGACCAAGGTGCCGGTCGAGGTCGACAAGATCGTCTTCCCGGTCTCGATCCACGAGGCGGAGGCCCGCCGCCAGAGCTTCGGCCAGGTCAGCAACGCCTTCATCCGCGTGGTGAACGAATCGGACGGCCAGGAATTGGCCCGCTACGACCTCACCGAAGACGCCTCCAGCGAGACCGCGATGATCTTCGGCGAGGTCTACCGGTACGGCGGCGAATGGAAGTTCCGGGCAGTGGGGCAGGGGTACGCGTCGGGGCTCCGGGGCATCGCTCTAGACTTCGGGGTCAACGTTTCGTAAAGCCGTACAAGACGATGGGGTGCCAGTGGTTCTCAAAACCTTCGGCTGGTCGTTCGCAGTCACTGCGCTCGGTCTGGTCGCAGCGGTGTTCTACGGGGGGTGGACCGGATTCGGGATCGTCGCGATCCTGTCCATCCTTGAGATCTCGCTGTCCTTCGACAACGCGGTGGTCAACGCCGGAATCCTGAAGAAGATGAATGCCTTCTGGCAGAAGATCTTCCTTACGGTCGGTGTGCTCATCGCCGTGTTCGGAATGCGCCTGGTCTTCCCCGTCGTGATCGTCGCGGTCACCGCAGGCATCGGCCCCATCGAGGCCGTCGACCTGGCGCTGAACGACAAGGACATGTACCAGCAGCTGGTCACGGACGCCCACCCGGCGATCGCGGCCTTCGGCGGCATGTTCCTGCTGATGATCTTCCTCGACTTCATCTTCGAGGACCGGGACATCAAGTGGCTCGCGTGGCTCGAGCGCCCGCTCGCCAAGCTCGGCAAGATCGACATGCTCTCGGCGTGCATCGCGCTGATCGCCCTGCTGATCACGTCCATGACCTTCGCCGCCCACGCCCACCAGCACGGCGGGGCCCACGTGGACAAGGCGCAGACCGTCCTGGTCTCCGGCATCGCCGGTCTGATCACCTACATGATCGTCGGCGGTCTCTCGGGGTACTTCGAGAACCGCCTCGAAGAAGAGGAAGAGGCCGAGCACGAAGCGGAGGAAGCGGCCAAGAAGAGCGGCAAGCCCGTCTCGGCCGTCGCCATGGCCGGCAAGGCCGCCTTCTTCATGTTCCTCTACCTCGAAGTCCTCGACGCCTCCTTCTCCTTCGACGGGGTCATCGGCGCCTTCGCCATCACCAACGACATCGTGCTGATGGCCCTCGGCCTCGGCATCGGTGCCATGTACGTCCGGTCGCTCACGGTCTACCTGGTCCGCCAGGGCACCCTCGACGACTACGTCTATCTGGAGCACGGCGCGCACTACGCCATCGGCGCGCTCGCCGTGATCCTGCTCGTCACCATCCAGTACGAGATCCACGAGGTCATCACCGGCCTCGTCGGCGTGCTGCTCATCGCCTGGTCCTTCTGGTCCTCGGTGCGCCGCAACAAGCGGTTGGAACTGGAGGGTTCCGCCGCCGAGGCATGATCACGGCGGTAATGCGGAACGCTCCATCTGCGGGGGGGGGGGGGGGGGGGGGGGGGGGGGGGGGGGGACGGGGCCCCCCCCGCGCCCCCACACCCCCAAAAGGCCTCCCAAATCACCACAAAAAAGAGGAGGCCCCCAAAGGCAAGCGACGCGGGGGGGGAGGTGGGTGGTTCAGCCGCGGGGGCGGAATGAGGGTGGGGGGGCGAACCTTCCCGTTGGGGGGTGGTCGGGTTGGTCCGGCGCCCCTCCCCGCCCCCCCCGTCCGCGTAGGCCGCGCTGTCCGCACAGCGCTGTCCGCACAGCATGAGGGGGGTAGGGGAATGGGATTCTTCGACGGGATCAGGGGCAGCCGGGCCCTGCAGTTCGACTCGGGCGGCGCCTCGGCGGCGATCGAGCTGACCAAGCGGCATCCGACGGTGTCGCTCACCAAACAAGGGGCGGTCCACGGGAACCTCCGGGTCAACCTGTCCTGGCGCATGCGCAGCTCGGACATCGGGGGCCGCGGCGGGGGCGAGGGCAGCCGGTTCCTGCGCCACCCGTTCAAGCTGTTCAAGCCCGACATGGTGCAGGCGCACACCCAGGGCATGGTCAACGTCGACCTGGACCTCGGCTGCCTCTACGAGCTGGCCGACGGGACCAGGGGCGTCGTGCAGCCCCTGGGCAACCTCCACGGGGACATCAACAGCCCGCCGTACGTGAAGCTCAGCGGCGACGACCGGTTCGGGGCGCCGTCCGGGGAGACGGTCTTCGTCAACCTCGACCACGCCGACGAGATCAAGCGGCTGCTGGTGTTCGTCTACATCTACGACCAGACCCCGGCCTTCGACCGGACGCACGCCATGGTCACCCTGTACCCGATCACCGGACCGCGGATCGAGATCCCGCTGGAGGAGCGTCAGCCGCAGGCCCGCTCCTGCGCGGTGCTCACCCTGGAGCACGTCAAGGGCGAGCTGATCGTGCGGCGCGAGGTGAAGTTCGTGTACGGGTTCCAGGCCGAGCTGGACCGGCTGTACGGGTGGGGCCTGCAGTGGGGGCGGGGCTACAAGAGCACCAAGGCCTGACCGGAGGCCTGCCCGGAAGCCTGACCGGGACCCCGGGCGGGGTCCCGGGCGCGGGCCCCCGCCCGGGCCACGGTCAGGCGGGCGTCAGCGGCGGATGAACTGCGGGCCCTGCACCGGCAGCCGGAACGTCGGGTCCCCGCCCGGCACCGGCACCGGGGACACCGGCTGCGGATACCCGTACGCAGGCTGCGCGGCCGGCGGGGCCTGCGTCAGCGGCGCCGGCGGGGTCGACGGAGCCGGCGGCCGCATCGCGGCCGTCTGCTCGGCGGTCGGCCCGGCGGCGGGGGCGGACCCGGACGAGCCCTCGGCGGCGTTCTCGTCCACGGAGATCCCGTGGTCGGTCGCCAGCCCGACGAGGCCGTTCGAGTAGCCCTCGCCCAGCGCGCGGAACTTCCACCCGTCGCCGCGGCGGTACAGCTCCCCGCAGATCAGGGCCGTCTCGGCGCCGGTCTCGGGCCGCACGTCGAAGAAGGCCAGCGGCTCGGAGCCGCCGGTCGCCGTGGCGTCGTACAGCAGGATCCGCAGGTCCTGCACCCGCTCGAACGGCACGTCCTCGGCCGAGGCCACCACCAGGACCCGGTCCACGACCGGCGGCACCGCACGCAGGTCGGCCTGCACGGCATCGGTGATCCCGTCGCCGAGCTGCTTCTTGCCGAGCCGCCAGACGGACCCCGAGGGGTGCCGGGGCTGGTTGTAGAACACGAAGTCCTCGTCCGAGCGCACCCGCCCGTCCGGGCCCACGAGCAGCGCCGAGGCATCGACGTCCGGCACCTCGGGGCCGCTGGTCCAGCGCAGCACCGCCCGGACCGCCACGGCGGTCACCGGGATGTTCGAGCCCTTCTGCATCGCGTGCGTCATGCCCGTCATCCTGCCCTCCCGGGGCGGCGCGGAACAACGCGGCCCCCCGCAGGGCCTTGTCCCGGACGAAAGTCCTGGGCATGGTGCAAGAGGGTTACCTGAACTTCATGTGCTTGAGGAACTCTTGACTCATATTCGTACGTACTATTACCGGCCACGCCAGTTGGGCCGCCGAGGCAGTACGGGGGAAGCACATGCGTCACTTTGGGCACGTATCGCCCACCGTCCGTAAGGACCTCTTCCACCAGGAGCCGGCCGAGTTCACCGCCGCCTCGCCCGCCCGCATCCTCGCCGCCGCCCTCGGAGCCACCCTCTACAGCCCCGCCACCCGCCCCCACCTCGCCGCGGACGTCCACAAGCAGGCCGGCCGCGGAGTCGTCTCCATGGTCCTGTGCCTGGAGGATTCCATCAGCGACGCCGAGGTCGCGGGCGCCGAGGACAACCTCGTCCGGCAGTTCGCAGCCCTCGACGCCGAGGGCGGGGAGCTCCCGCTCCTTTTCATCCGGGTCCGCACCCCCGAGCAGATACCCGACCTCGTGCGCCGCCTCGGCGGCTCCGCACGAAGACTGGCCGGATTCGTACTCCCCAAATTCACCGAGAACCGCGGAACCGCCTTTCTCGACGCCGTGGCCCGGGCGGAAGCGGACAGCGGGCAGCACCCGCTGTATGCGATGCCCGTCCTGGAGACCCCCGACCTCCTCCACCTCGAAACCCGCGTCGAAGCCCTCGCCGGCATCTCCCGCACCGTGGGCCGGTACCGCGACCGCGTCCTGGCCCTGCGCCTCGGCGTGACCGACTTCTGCTCGGTCTACGGACTGCGCCGCACCCCCGACATGACCGCCTACGACGTCCAGATCGTCGCCGGAGTGATCGCCGACGTGGTGAACGTGCTCAGCCGCGCCGACGGCACCGGCTTCACCGTGACCGGACCGGTCTGGGAGTACTTCCGCAGCCAGCAGCGCCTCTTCAAGCCCCAGCTGCGCCGCAGCCCCTTCCTCCAGGAAGGCGCCGAGGAACTGCGCACCACCCTCATCGAGCACGACCTCGACGGGCTGCTGCGCGAGATCGAACTCGACCGGGCCAACGGACTCCTCGGCAAGACCTGCATCCACCCCGCCCACGTCACGCCCGTCCACGCACTGTCGGTGGTCTCCCACGAGGAGTTCAGCGACGCCCAGGACATCCTGCGCCCCGAGCGCGGCGGCGGCGGAGTCATGCGCTCCGCCTACACGAACAAGATGAACGAAGTGAAGCCCCACCGGGCCTGGGCCGAGCGCACCATGCTGCGCGCCGAGGTCTTCGGTGTGGCGAAGGAGGAGGTCGGCTTCGTCGACCTGCTCACGGCCGGGCTCCAGGTGTGAGCCCGCCCTTGAACCCCTCGAACACGGAGAGAGGCAAGACGATCGACGCGGTGTGGTCGGGAACCTGGGTCGCGGACCGGCTGGGCGTACGCCTGGAGGAGGCCGGCGACCCGGGATCGCCACGGCTCGACGAGCTGCTCGGGCTGGCGCTGCGGCGCAACCCGAAGCGGGCCCACCTGCTGGTCTCGCAGGTGCTGGGCAAGCACGTCCCGCAGTCCCCGGAGGCCGTCTACGCCGCCGGACACGGACTCGGCCTGCGCGTCCGCGCCCTGCTGGGCGACGAGGCCGCCTCCGCGGTCGTCCTCGGGTACGCCGAGACCGCGACCGGGCTGGGCCACTGCGTGGCCGACGGCCTCGGCGCGGCCCCCTACCTGCACTCCACCCGCCGCCCCGTGCCGGGCGTGGAGCCCGCCGGCGGGTTCGAGGAGGCCCACTCGCACGCCACCTCGCACCTGCTGCTGCCGGAAGACCCGAAGCTGCTGGCCGGCAGCGGGCCGCTGGTCCTCGTCGACGACGAGTTCTCCACCGGCAACACGGTCCTGAACACCATCCGCGACCTGCACGCCCGCCACCCCCGCGCGCACTACGTGGTCGTCGCCCTCGTCGACATGCGCTCCCCGGCCGACCGCGACCGGCTCACCGCCTTCGCCGCCGAGCTCGGCGCGCGGGTCGACCTGATCGCCCTGGCCTCCGGCACGGTGCACCTCCCGGAGGGGGTCCTGGCCAAGGGGCAGGCGCTGGTCGAGGAGTACGAGGAGCAGGGCGCGGGCGCGGGGCCGGGAACGGCTCGTTCGGATTCGGTCCGGGCTGCCGCCCCGGCCGGGCGGGTCGTGCTCGACTGGCCCGACGGCGTTCCCGACGGCGCCCGTCACGGGTTCACCCCCGAGCACCGCGCCCGGCTCGAGGCGGCCCTGCCCGCGCTGGGCCGGCAGCTCGCCGACGCGCTCGGAGCCGAGCCCGGAAGGGTCCTCGTCCTCGGCAACGAGGAGCTGATGTACGCGCCGCTGCGCCTCGCGCGGGCCCTGGAGATGTCGGGCGTCGCGGCCGAGGTCCGGTTCTCGACCACCACCCGCTCGCCCGTGCTCGCCGTCGACGACCCCGGCTACGCCATCCGCAGCCGGCTCGTCTTCCCCGCCCACGACACCCCGGCCGACGGGCCCGGCGCCCGGTACGCCTACAACGTCGCCGACGCCGGGTTCGACACCGTCGTCGCCGTTGTCGACGGCCACGGGGACACCGCTGCGCTGCACGCTCCCGACGGGCTCCTCGCCTGCCTGGCGCCGCACGCCGGCCGGGTCCTGCTCGCGGTGGTGCCCTCGTACGTACCCGACGTCTCCTCCGACGTTTCCACCGAGCGGCGGGAGCCGATCATGCCCGAGCCGGTCCTGCCCGAGCCCCTGCGCGGACCCGCCTTCTCCTCGTACGCCGCCGAGGACTGCGGCTGGCTGCTCCAGGACCTCTCCGACGTGGCGCTCGAAGCCCCCACCGAGGAGCGCGAGGAGGCCATCCAGGCGGGCGGCGCGCACTACGCCGAGTCGCTGCCCGTCGAGTACCAGCCGTCCCCCCAGTACCAGGAGCTGTACCGGAGCGCGCTGGCCGCATCCGCCACCCGCATGGCCCGGGCCGTCGGCACGGTCACCGAGACGGTCCTCGCCGAGCGGTCCCCCTCCCCGGTCCTCGTCTCGCTGGCCCGCGCCGGCACCCCCGTCGGCGTCCTCATGCGCCGCTGGGCCCAGGCCCGGCACGGCCTGGACCTGCCGCACTACGCCGTCTCCATCGTGCGCGGCCGCGGCATCGACCCCAACGCGCTGCGCTGGCTGGCCGCCCACCACGACCCCTCCGACGTGGTCTTCGTGGACGGCTGGACGGGCAAGGGCGCCATCACGCGCGAGCTGTCGGCGGCGCTGGAAGAGTTCGAGGGGTTCGATCCGGAGATCGTGGTCCTCGCCGACCCCGGTTCCTGCGTGCGCACGTACGGCACCCGCGAGGACTTCCTGATCCCCTCCGCCTGCCTCAATTCCACCGTTTCCGGACTGATCTCGCGTACGGTGCTCAGGTCCGACCTGGTCGGTCCCGCCGACTTCCACGGCGCGAAGTTCTACCGCGAGCTCGCCGGAGCCGATGTCTCCACCGGCTTCATCGACACCGTCGCAGCCCGCTTCGACGAGGTGGCCGAAGCCGTCGACGCCGAGGTCAAGGAGCTCCTCGCCACCGACCGGACGCCCACCTGGGAGGGCTGGGCGGCGGTCGAGCGGATCAGCGAGGAGTACGGCATCCACGACGTGAACCTGGTCAAGCCCGGCGTCGGCGAGACGACGCGGGTGCTGCTGCGGCGCGTGCCGTGGAAGATCCTGGCCCAGCGCGGCGCCGGAGCCGACCTGGACCACGTACGGCTGCTCGCCGAGCAGCGGGGCGTCCCGGTGGAAGAGGTCGACGACCTCCCGTACACGTGTGTAGGACTCATCCACCCCCGCTTCACGCGCGGCGCCACGGGCGCCGACGGAAAGGCCGTGACCTCCAAGTGACTGTCCTGGTAGCCAGTGATCTCGACCGCACGCTCATCTACTCGGCGGCCGCCCTCGGCCTGACCATGCCCGACCCGGTGGCCCCGCGGCTGCTGTGCGTCGAGGTGCACGAGAGCAGGCCGCTGTCGTTCATGACGGAGACGGCTGCGGCGCTGCTGGCCGAGCTGACCGCCGACCCCGCGGTCGTCTTCGTCCCGACCACGACCCGTACGCGCAAGCAGTACCAGCGCATCCGCTTCCCCGGGCGCCCGGCGCCGTACGCGATCTGCGCCAACGGCGGGCAGCTGCTGGTCGACGGCGTCCCGGACCGGGACTGGCGGCGCCGGGTGGCGGCGCGGCTGGCCGAGGAGTGCGCCCCGCTGGAGGAGGTCCACGGGCACCTGCTGGCCACGGCGGACCCGGCGTGGCTGCGCAAGGCGCGGGTCGCGGAGGACCTGTTCGCGTACCTGGTCGTCGAACGCGCCCTGGTGCCGGACGAGTGGGTCAAGGCGCTGACGGAATGGGCCGACGCCCGCGGCTGGACGGTCTCCCTCCAGGGCCGCAAGATCTACGCCGTGCCGCGCCCGCTGACGAAGAGCGCGGCCATGTACGAGGTGGCCCGGCGTACCGGCGCGTCCACGACCCTCGCCGCCGGCGACTCCCTGCTGGACGCGGACCTGCTGCTGGCGGCGGACGCGGCCTGGCGCCCGGGCCACGGCGAGCTGGCCGACGCGGGCTGGACCGCGCCGACGGTCACACCGCTGGGCACGGCGGGCGTCCTGGCGGGCGAGGAAATCGTGCGCGCTTTCGCCCGGGCGGTCGCCCGTGAGGGTGCCCGGCCGGGCGGCGAAGTCGGCACACTGGGCGCATGACCAAGGGCAACAGCACCAAGATCACTGACGAGCTGTACCGCTACATGCTCGACCACAACCCCCCGCTGGACGAGATCCAGCGGGGGCTGGTGGCGACGACGTACGCGAAGTTCCCGGACGTGGCCGGCATGCAGTCGGCGGAGGAGCAGGGCCCGCTGCTGGCCTTCCTGGTCCGGCTGACGGGCGCCCGGCACATCGTGGAGATCGGCACCTTCACCGGCTTCTCGACCCTGTCGATGGCGCAGGCACTGCCGGCGGACGGCACGCTCATCGCCTGCGACGTCTCGGAGGAGTGGACCGCCTACGGCCGCGAGGCCTGGGAGGCGGCGGGCGTCGCCGACCGGATCGACCTGCGGATCGCCCCGGCGCTGGACACCCTGCGCGCCATGCCGCAGGAACCGCACATCGACATGGCCTACGTGGACGCGGACAAGGAAAGCCAGATCGCGTACTGGGAGGAGCTCGTTCCGCGGCTGCGCCCGGGCGGGCTGATCGTCACGGACAACACGCTGTTCCACGGCACGGTCCTGGACGAGTCCGCCCAGGGCTCGGCGGCGGGCGTCCGCGCCTACAACGACCACGTCGCGACCGACTCCCGCATGGAGTCGGTCCTGCTGGCGATCTCGGACGGCATCACCCTGTCGCGCAAGCGCTGACGGGGAACGGCCGGGTCAGCAGCAGCCCCGCCAGGCCGGGTCAGCAGCAGCCCCCGCCACCGCAGCAGCCCCCGCCGCCGGCGGGCGCGGGGGCGCTGCTGGTCCCGCCCACGGCGACGGCGGACAGCAGCTTGACGGTGTCGGCGTGCCCGGCCGGGCAGTCGGCGGGAGCGGACGACTCGGCCATGGGGCGGCTGACCTCAAAGGTGTCGTCGCAGGTCCGGCAGCGGAATTCGTAACGAGGCATGGCCCAAGGCTACAGAGCGGGACGGCCGCGCCACAGCCTCAGAGCCCGGCCACAGCCTCAGATCCCCGCCCAGCCTCAGAGCCCGTGGAGGGCGGCGGCGCGGGCCCGGTCCTCGCGTGCGGCCTGCTCGGGATTGCGGGCGCGCCAGTACGGATTGTCGTGGGGGAGGGCGCTGCCCACCCGCCCGTACATGCCGAACCACATCAGCATCACGCCGACGACGAAGCTGAACAGCACGTTCTGGATCCTGAAGGCCAGGAAGTTCAGGCCGGTGTCCAGCAGGGCCAGGTTCACGAACCCGCTGGCGATGAAGGCCAGGCCCAGCACGATGTTGAGGGTGGAGGCGAAGTTCCCGCCGATCACCATCCCGACGAAGAGCAGCAGCCCGATGCAGATCGACAGGACGCTCAGCGCGCCGTTGGTGTTCAGCGCGAGCACCCGGTCGCCGCCGGTGTCGAAGAACCCGATCTGGTCGATGAGCCCGAGGATCCCGAAGACGACCAGCAGCAGACCCGTCAGACCCGCGCCCACCCGGTACACCTTGCTGAGCTTGTGGTCGGAGGGCAGGTGCTCGTCGAGCCGGGCGTTGACGGGATGCGCGATGCGCCGCACCAGGTAGGGGACGTGCGGCGCGGGGAGCTCGATCGGCGCATGGGCCACGTACGGCGCGTAATGCTCGTGCGGCTCGTGACACCCGTAGGCCGCGTGCGGTGCGGTCGCGGGGGGTGCGCTCGCGCGGGACGAGGTCGCGCGGGGCGCGTCCGATGCACGAGAGGTGTGCGAGGTATGGGCAGCCATCACGCCCTCCTAGGCTCTGATCCAGCCACCTCCCAGCATCCGCCCGTCCTCACCCCGCGACAAGCGCGGGCCTCAGCCGCCCCCGCGCCTGCCGCGGATTTCGGACACGACCCGCCCCACGTCTCCCCGCACCTGCTCCATCTCCTGGAGGAAATGCCAGTAGTCGGGATGCCGCTCCTCCAACGCGGCGACCGCCCGCTCCATGCGGCCCACCGCCTCGTCCAGCGGCCGCGCATGCCGCGGATCGGGCACACTGCGGCCCTCCATCGCCAACCGCTGCGCATCCCGGATCGCGAACCGGGTCCGCTGCACCTCCGCCTGCGGGTCCCGCGCCACCGCCTCCAGCCGCGACAGCCGGTCCTGCGCGGCCGACACCGCCTCGTCGGTCGCATCCAGCGCACCCCGGACCGACTCGACCAGCGCCCCGACGTCCGCCCAGCGCTGCTCCTCCCGCGCCCGCGCGGCCTCCTTCAGCTGCTCCTCGGCCCGCGCCACGTCCCGTACGGCCTGGTCGGGCACCTGCTGCAGGTCCTGCCAGCACGCGGCACTGAACCGCCGGCGCAGCTCGCTGAGGACCGGATCCACCCTGTCCGCCCGGTTGCGCAGCGCCTGCGCCCGGGTCCGCAGGCTCACCAGCCGCCGGTCGATCTCCACGGCCCGCTCCGGGAGCCGCGCCACCTCGGCCCGTATCGCCTCCGCGTCACGCAGGATCCGGTCCGCGCGCTGGACGGTCTCCTGCACGCCGTGCTGCGCGGCGCCCTGGTTCAGCAGGGTCAGCTCCGGCCCCAGCGCCGCCAGCCGCGCAGCGAACTCGTCGGCCCGCATCCCCTTGCCGCGTACGTCGTCCAGCGCCGTGCTCGCCGCGAGCAGCGCCGCCCGGGCCCGCTCCCGGGCGGGCGCCACCCGAGCCAGCTGCGTCTCGGCCTTGTCCAGCAACGGCTGCAGCCCCTGCGCGAACCGGTCGAGCTCGCCCTTGACCCGTACGAGCTCGTCCCGCGCCCGCGTCAACTGCTCTCGCGCCCGCGCGGCGACGGACCCCTCGAGGTCGACGCGGTCGAGGTCGTGCGCATCCACGGCCTCGATGTACACGTGGCTGACCTCGTCGATCCGCCGCCCGAGCGCGGCGAACCCCTCCCCGGCCTGCCGCGCCGCGGGCGACCCGTCGGCGGCCGCGATGGTCTCCATGGAGATCCGCAGATCCCGCTGCGCGGTGTCCAGCTCGTAGAACGCGGCCGCGGCGGCATCCTTCGCCGCCTGCGCATCCGCCCGCCGACTCTCGTCCCGCCCGCCGAACCACCGCCGGGATGCCGTCGTCACAATCCCTCTCCCGTACCGCCTCCGCCATGCCCCGGTCCATTCTCTCCCACAGGAACGCGTTTGCGTGGGGGGTGCGCCTCCCATGTAGGCTGTCCACTCATCCACGGGTGTGTAGCTCAGGGGTAGAGCGCTGCTCTTACAAAGCAGATGTCGGCGGTTCGAAACCGTCCACGCCCACCAGCACAAAGGCCCCCAACCAATCTTGGTTGGGGGCCTTTGACATCTCCACCTGACATCAACGCAGGCGGTCAGGGGCGGTCTTGCCGCCTCCTGAGCAGCCGGTCCATGTGCCCGATGGCTTCGCGCTGCGTGTCCTGCACGACGTGCGTGTACACGTTCATGGTCACGGCGATCTGGCTGTGCCCGAGGATCTCCATCACCGCCCGAGGCGGCACGCCGGCGGCGGTCAACAGGGTCGCGGTCCCGTGTCGCGCGTCGTGCAGTCGAATCACCCTCAAGCCGGCGTCCTTGGCCACTCGAGTGAAGGACCGGTACACGTTCCGCGGCTCGATGGGCCGCCCGGTCCGTGTGGTGAAGACGTATCCGCGTCGCGCGCCCGTCGCCCCGGGCCTGCGCTCCTGTCTGCGCCCCGCTCCAGCCCGGGGCGCCGGCCGCGCGCCACTGTGGCTACGGGCTTGATGGGACGACCCGGCCTGATCGGTCGGCTACCGGTCAAGACTGTGCCTCCGGCAGGGGCGCTCCGACTCCTGGATGGACGGGGCGCTGTACGCGGATGCCGGCGCGCTGTGGCGAGCGTGGGGGGCTCCCATCCCGTCTGCCATCGACCCAGGCAAGCCGAGCATACGTGTGGGTCGACGCCAGACGGCATGGGAGCCGGGGCAGCCGTGGGTACAACAAAAGGGGAACGCCGCCCGCAGCAATTCGCAGCCGGAGCCGCTCCACCGACCTTGTCTGTGCTTCGCTCCGTGCGTCTCAGGAGTAAAAGCCGGTCCAGTACTCATCCGGCGCCACGGCGAACGCATCGGGCTGTTCACGCTGGAGGACTTCGTACCGCTCGTAGAAGGTTAGGAACGCCACTTGGAGAGAACATCCGAGATGCTCTCGGATGGCCTTGATGCCCGGCAGGATGCGGCCAGCAAAGATCTCGCTGTCAGCGACGGTTACAGGGGTCGGAGGGGTCTCGCTCATGCAGGCAAGATCGCACAGCGCAGCAGCAGGGCGCTGCTGAGATTTGGGCTTGCGGGGTCCGCCGGGCACTGATCTCGCGCCCCCGCGGGCGGACATCGATGTGGTGGCTGCCAGTCGGCACCGCTGTCCAGAACCGTGCAGGGGCGGTGCCCATCAGGACAACGGCACCGACCTCGAAGGAACACACCATGGCCTGCACCGACCCCCAGTGCGACAGCGGCATCATCCCGCTTGGATCATGGCACTGGCAGCTCTTCTCGGCTCGCTCGCTGCGAGCATCACGGCGGTGCGTAGCTAGTACGGCAGTGGTGCACAGCAACCACAGCATTCGAGCCTGGTTTGTAATGACCGTCAGAGTTCGGGGACTGGCCGGTATGGCCGAAGGTGACCGGTCTGGCTAGAGCTATGGATCAGATCGTTCCCCGTGCCACAACCGCGCCAGATTGGGTGGGGAGTCACGGGGAACTGCGGCCGCACGCGAGGAGCTTGGTCGGCTTCCGTCGAAGTCGGGTAGCCGCAGGTCCGGGCCCGAGTCGCCCCACCGCTCTCCTACAGTGGTGATTGTTCAACCCACCGCTGCAGGCGGGCGCAGGCCACCAGTGCGCTGCCGTCTTCGGTGAAGTAGCACAGGAAGGTCCATTTCTGATCGACAGAATCGATCAGCCCTCCGCGCACCGGGCGGCCATGCTCTCCGAGGAGCCGCACCATTCGTTCCAGCCCCAGCGGTTCGCCTCCGTGCAGCCGCATGCGCCGAAGTCGGCGTGCAAGGACCCTGGCATGCCGCTCTGCGGGATGCGTCGTATCCCACACGCTGTAGGTGGCGCCGCTGCGGAGGGCGGCCAGAGCAGCCACGGACGACTCGTCGTCACCAGCCAACAGTTTTCCCAGCACATGCCGTTCCACGGTCACCCCCACCGCAATCCCTGCGGTACAGCAGCCAGGTACCGCTACCCCAATAATCGCCCGCGTTCGGTAGCGTCCGTCCGGGGACTGGTAGCGGCTGGAATGGTCGTCACTGGTCGATCCGGTTAGGGCTGCGGAGCAGAAGGTTGGCCGTGCCAGACACGTGCCGGCTAGGGCGGGGAACAGCGGTCAACGGCGGGTGCTAGAACGCACCTCAAGGTTCTTTCCGGCGCACGTTTACGCAGGTCAGCCACCAGATACTGCGGACAAGATCGGTGATTCCCCCTCTCATGGCTCCCCAATGCCAGCACGGGGAGCGCTAAGAAACATGACGATTGGCGCGAACAGGAAACCGGCACTGCGCCTGGCTGAGTAGGCCCATGAAGTTGGGCGTGTATCCGGACGCGAGCCATGGCGCGAGCTGCTTCAGCGGCTGAGCCGCGGGCGGATCGGTCAGCGGAACCGGCGACCACGCGCGTTGGAGGTAGGCACCCGGTGGCAGGACACGGGGGGCATGGGCGCACCGGCACGTGGCCGGATCTGGGGCAACTCGCTGCCGTGGACGGATCGTTCGGTGTTGCGGGAGCCTTGACGGGTCGTTCAGGGCCCGGGGATCGTCGAGGGATGGGCGAGTGGGTGGTGGGGGGTGTTGCGCTGCTGGCCGTTGTCGGCGGCGGCGTGGCGTACGTCGTGCTGGACCGCATGGCCCGGGAAGGGTTCGAGCGGCGGCGGGACGAGGAGCGGGCGCGGTTGGTGGCGCGGGTTGCAGGGGCTACGGCGGTCGTCGGGGATCCGAAGTACGCCGATGTCGGGGGGATACCGGCCGGGCGGGAGGGGCACGGGGACGCCGAGTTCACTTCCGTGCTCGTGGAGTACTACGCGTACGGGCTGACGCAGGCGCGCAGCAGCTTCGCCACCAGCCAGCGGTTCGCCGGGACGGGAGCCGCGATACTGCTGCTCGGGGTGGCGCTGGCCGTGTGGAAGGCCGAGAGCAGCGGGGATCTGTACCTCGGCGTGGTCATGAGCTCGGTCGGCGTCGTCGTCACGCTCGTCGGGCAGCTGTTCCACCGGCGGGCCGACGTCGCGCTCAGGCACATGGCCGATCAGACCGCCTCCCTGCGCGAGGACCGGCGCGCCGCCGCCGCGATGCAGCAGGCGGTCGAGCTGCTGGAGGAGGTCGCGGACCCGGTGCTGCGGGCGCGGCTGCAAGCCGGTTTGATCATGAAACTTTCCGGGGCCGAGCTGCCCCGGTAGCGGGATAGTGGGGGTATGTGCCGTTCCATTAAGACTCTGCGTCCGCCCGCCATCCCCGAGAAGGCCACTGAGGAGGAGATCCGCGCCGCCGCGCTGCAGTACGTACGGAAGGTGTCCGGGTTCAGGGCTCCCGCCGCGCACAATCAGGAGGTCTTCGAGGCCGCTGTGGAGGCGATTGCCGAGGCGACGCGGGACCTGCTGGACGGGCTGCAGGTCAGAGGCGCGGTGACGGTCGCCGCGACCACTGCGTAGGTCAGTCCCGCCCCGTTTCGTGGCCTTCGACACCGCCGCGACCGCGTCCGCGCCGGCCGTCGTGCGGCGGCTCGGCGGCCACCGGATCCTGATGAGCAGCGTCAGTACGTGCGGGAGCGGCGGCGTAGTACCCAGATGCCGGTGCCCAGTGCGCCTGCGGCCATCGTGCCGCCCAGGGCGATCTGACCGGTGCTCATCGCGCCCATGCTGCCGCCCAGCCCGCCGCGGGCCGCGCCGGTGGTGACCTGGAGGGAGACGGTGACGCGCTGGCCGCCGACGCCGCCGCACTCGAAGGTGACCGAGTGCGCGCCGGAATTGGCGTTGCTGAAGACGGTGGCGTTGCCGAAGAGGTTGGTGGCCTCGAGGTTGCCCGGGGTCAGCCGTACGTCGCCGAAGGCGCTGGACGAGGCGAGGCCGGTCTTGGTCCCGCAGCCGGTGACGTTCAGGCTGACCCGGCCGCCGGGGGCGACGGCGGTGGGCGAGACGCTGGCAGAAGGGGAGGCGGCGTACGCGACCGTGAGGGGAGTGGATGCGGCGAGGACGAGGGTCGCGGCCGCGACCCTTGCCAGGATGCGGCGGTGCGGCAGCTGGGCGAGCGGCTTGGCGGGCATGGAGAGAACTCCTCGGGCTCCTCGAAACGGCACGGCCAGGCCACGGATGTGACGCGGATTCGGTTGCGCACCGTGCTGTGGAGGCTAGGAGCCCGGGCCCGGGGCGGCGATCGGGGCCGGGTGAACGGGTGAGCCGCTGCTCCGCCCGGGGGAACCGGTACGGGCCGGCTGCGGGCTACGCCGCTGCCGGGACGGGGCGGCGGACGACGAAGGCTGCCAGTGCCCCCGCGGCGAAGAGCGCGAGCACGGAGACCGCCGTGCCGAGCCAGGCGGCGCCGAGCCACTGGGTGCCGAAGTAGCCAAGGGCCACGCTGTACCCGGCCCAGGCCATGCCGGCCAGGACCGACCAGGGCAGGAACTCCATCACCTTGCGGTGGGTCTTGCCCGCGCCAAGGGACACCACGGAGCGGCCGGCCGGGGCGAAGCGGGCGATCACCACCAGGGCGCCGCCGCCGCGGGCCAGCGCCGCGCCCAGGTGTTCCTGGGCCCGGGTGAGGCGGCGGGACCGGGCGATGGCGCGGTCCAGCCGGGCCCCGCCGCGCCGGGCCAGCCGGAACGCGGCCATGTCACCCAGCACCGACGAGGTCGTGGCGATCACCAGCAGCGCCAGGATGTCCGGCACCTGCGCCGGAACCGGCACCGGCCCGGCCGCCCCGGCGGCTGCCGCAGCCGCCGCAGCAGTGATCACCAGAACCCCGCTCGGCAGCACCGGCAGGAAGACGTCGAGCACGACGGACAGCGCCACCACGGCGTAGATCCATGGGCTCGTGGTCAGCGACCCCAGAGTCTCAAACAAAGCGGGACTCCCCAGTCCGATTGACGTGCTTCGGCATGAAGCGCCGCGACGTCGCGGGGGAGCGGCAGGGGCGGCTTGACAGCCATACAGCGTACGCCTGGCGTTGGTGCGCCGTACGCCCGGGGGCTGCCCGGGCCCACAGTGTGTCAGCCCCGTCCGTCCGGCTCAGTCCGCCGCCGTCAGCTCGCGGTCCAGCACCGTCACCAGCCGGGCCCGCTGCTGTCCCTTCCGCGCCTTGTGCGCCTGGTCCAGCCGCAGTCGGGCCGACCGGCCCGCCAGCGCCAGCGTCATCAGCTGGTTCCCGAACCACGGCCCACCCGTACGACGCCAGCTCAGCGGCGGCCGGCCCGTCCGCCCGTGCCGCGAGAACCCGCGCCCCAGCCACCGCCCCGCCCGCGACCAGCCCAGCCGGAAGCCCCACTTCACCACCGTGTGGATCGAGTTGTGCACGGGCGAGCACGTCAACTGGAACACCCGCGCCGTACTGGGTATTCGGGGCTCGGCCACGTACGCGTGATGCACGTCCCCGGACAGCACGCACACCGTCGCCGGCGCCCGCGGCCCCGTCCCGACCTCCTCGATCAGATCGCTGAGCGCCGCGAACGAGGCCGGAAACGCCGCCCAGTGCTCCAGATCGCTGCGCCGCCGCAGATCCTCCCCGATCCGCTCCCACCGCGGCCCCCGCTCACCACGGCACAGCGCGGCATTCCACGCCTCCGCGTCGTGTATCAGCGGCGGCATCAGCCACGGCAGCGACGAACCGATGAGGAGATGGTCGTAACCGCCGTGCCCGGCGAGGGCGTTCTCGCGGAGCCACTGCTGCTCCGCCGGATCGAGCATCGCCCGCCCGTCCTCCGCGAGCACCCGCGCCGCCCGCGTATCCACCATCAGCAGCCGCGACCGGCCGAAGTCGCGCCGGTAGCTCCAGCGCACCGAGCCCGGATCGGCATCCGCCGCGGCGGCGAAGGCCCGCAGCGCATCCGTACCGTCCGGGGTCTCGCGTACGGCCTCGTACAGCGGGTCCGCCGCGAGCTCGGCCGGCGAGAGATTGCCCAGGTGCTGGTACACCCAGTACGACATCAACCCGCTGACCACCCGCTCCTGCCACCACGGCGTCGCCCGCATCTCCGCCAGCCAGGCCGCGCTCGTGTTCCAGTCGTCCACGACATCGTGGTCGTCGAATATCTGCAGGCTGGGGACGGTGGAGAGCAGCCAGCGGATCTCCGGGTCGAGCCAGGACTCGTAGTACAGCCGCGTGTACTCCTCGTAGTCCGCGACCTGGGCGCCGGGCGCCTCCCGCAGATCCCGGCGGGCCGCGATCCACCGTCTCGTCTCCCGGGACAGCTGATCCGCGTACACCTGGTCGCCCAGCAGGAGCAGCACGTCCGGCCGCACCTCATCCGGATCGGCGGCCAGCCGCGCCGCGAGGGTGTCGAGGGCATCCGGACCGTGCGGCCCGTGCCGCCCGGCCGGCGGCGCAGCTTGCCGGCACGACCCGAACGTCACCCGCAGCCCGGGGCCCGGCCGTCCGGCCGCCGTGACCGCGGGCGTGGTGATCGTGCTCGGCGGGAAGGACGTCCCCGCCGGCGGCCAGACGTGCACACCGTCGAGCAGCACCTCGTACGCGGTGGTGCTCCCCGGCGTCAGGCCGGTCACCGGCACCAGGGCGTAGTGGTGCCCGGCGACCTGGAAGGTACGCACGCTGCCGCCGCCCCCGTCGGCGCAGCGCACCTCGGCCGTACACGGGCGGTCGGCCTCGACCCATATCGTCGCCGAACCGCCCGTGTCCCAGTCGACGTAGCGAAGCAGTGGCCCCAGACGCAATCCGGCCATGCAACTCCCCCTCCTCCGTAGCCCCTTCGATCACGGTACGACGGGGAGGGGGAGCGTGGCCTCCCCCTGGCGGGGGAAAGGCCGGGTGAATGGCCGGAGGGCGGCCCGGCCTCGGGTTTCGCCTTCCGGTTGGGCTTCCGGTTCGGCCTTCCGGGTCCGCCTCGGTTCGGTCTCCGGTTCAGCTTCCGGTCGGTCTTCCGGTTCGCCTTCCGGTTCGGTCTCCGGGCCGGTCCGGTGTCAGCAGCCGTTGAGGATGTTCACCAGGGCCGTCTTCTCGCCCGAGTCCATGCTCAGGGCCCAGTACTGCTTCACCTGGACCCACATCCGGGCGTACGTGCAGCGGTAGGCGGTCCGCGACGGCAGCCACTTGCCCGGGTCGAGGTCGCCCTTCGCCTGGTTGACGTTGTCGGTGACCGCGATGAGCTGCGGGCGGGTGAGGTCGTTGGCGAACTGCTGGCGCTTGGAGGTGGTCCAGGAGCTGGCCCCGGAGCGCCAGGCCTCGGCGAGCGGGACGACGTGGTCGATGTCGAGGTCGGCGGCGGCGGTCCAGGTGGCGCCGTCGTACTCGGAGTACCAGCTGCCGCTCACGGAGGCACAGGCCGAGTCGGTGACGACGTCGACGCCGTCGCGCTTGAGGACCGTCTCGCGGGTGTTGCAGGTTCCGGAGACGGTGCTCCAGTGCGGGAAGAGGCTGCGGCTGTAGCCGCTGAGCGAGCCCTCGGTCTTCGGGGTGACCGTGGCGAGGTAGGAGCGGGCGGCCGCGGCGCTGATGGGGGTGGGCGGGGAGGCCTGGGCGACGGGTGCGTTCGCGAGGGAGGTGAGGGCGGCGAGCGTGGCTGCTGACGCGAGCACGCCGATTCGACGCGCGTAGACAGTCGGTATGAGGGCCATGAGGGGGCTCCCTGGGGTGGGGGGTGTGGCCGGTCAGCCCCGGAGGGGCGCGGCCATGGTGGCGGCGCCAGATTGCGTGGCGGCGGGCGCAAGGTTACAGCTTTACGACATGGGCACGTCAGGTGTGGGGGCGCGCAACTTGCCGGGGATAAGCGGAAGTTGGGCTTCCGGCGGAGGGGAGGGGAGGGGAGGGGGAGGCGGGGTGGGCTGCGACAGCGTGCCCTGCCGGGTGCGCCGGCCTGGTGAGGGGGCCGGGTGCGGCGAGCAGGGTGGAGCCCGGGGCGGGACCAACGGCCTATCCCGGGCGGCGGCAGGCGTCGCGTATTCTGTGGGGAGCAGAAGGGGAGTAGCTCTTCGCCGGACCGTCGACATACTGCTGGGTCACCCCAGCCGGCGCCCGGAGGCAGGCCGCACGCAGCGGCCGGCCAGCGAGACCTTCGGCCGCAGTGTCCTGTTCCTGTTCATCTGCACCCGTCCACACCCGGGTGCGTGGACGCAGTCAGGGCGCCGCCGAGCCGAAGCGACCCCTGAAACACCCCAGGTCTCTCGGTACCGATGGCGTCCTGCCCGACCGATTGAGGTTCCGCCCCCGTGTTCAGCAGTACCTTCAGCATCACCGTCACGGCGATCGCCTTCGGAGTCGTCTTCCTTGCGGAACTCCCCGACAAGACGGCCCTCGCCGGTCTGATGCTCGGCACCCGCTACCGCGCCTCGTACGTCTTCGCGGGGGTCGCCGCCGCTTTCGCCGTACACGTCGCACTCGCCATCGCCGCAGGCAGCGTGCTCACGCTGCTCCCTCACCGGCTCGTCCAGGCCGTCGTCGGAGTCCTCTTCCTCGCGGGCGCGGCCGTGCTGCTCCTGAAGAAGAGCGACGGGGACGAGGAGGTCAAGGCACCTTCCGACCAGTCCTTCTGGAAGGTCTCCGGGGCCGGATTCATGCTGATCCTGGTGGCCGAGTTCGGTGACCTGACCCAGATCATGACCGCCAACCTCGCCGCACGCTACGACAACCCCGTCTCGGTCGGCATCGGCGCCGTCCTCGCCCTGTGGGCGGTCGCGGGCATCGGAATCCTGGGTGGGAAGACCCTCATGAAGTACGTGCCGCTGCGCCTGATCACGAAGGTCGCGGCGGGCGTGATGGCGGCGCTGGCCGCGTTCTCGCTGTACGAGGCCATCGCGGGCTGACGGCCGGAGGCGCAGACCGGGATATCCCGTTGCAGGTGGCGGACGTACGGGGCACGCTCGCGGGCGTGATCGACAGCAACGACTCCGCGTCCGCCGCCGAACGACGCTTCGGCTGGTCCAACATGTTCGTCCACCCCGACGACGACACCCGCACCGATGGCGGTTTCCGGGGCGAACGCGCCGTCCTCGCCGGCTACCTGCGCGACCAGCGGCTGACGCTGGAGCTGAAGTGCGCCGGACTCGACGCCGAGGCGATGGCGCGCCGCTCGGTGGAGCCGTCGAACCTCTCCCTGCTGGGGCTCGTGCGGCACCTGGCGGGGGTGGAGCAGTACTGGTTCCGCCACGTGATGGCGGGCGAGGACGTACGACGGCACTACCGCTCGGCGGAGGATCCGGCGGCGGATTTCACGGAGGCGGTGGCCGACCCGGCGGTGGTCGCGGACGCCTGGGCCACCTGGCGGGCCGAGATCGCCTTCGCGGAACAGCTGGTGGCCGGGACCCCGGACTTGGGCGTCGTGGGCGACGGCGGCGGACAGCCGATGGAGCTCCGCGAGGTCCTGGTCCACATGATCGAGGAATACGCCCGCCACAACGGCCACGCCGATTTCCTGCGGGAGCGGATCGACGGGCGGGTGGGGCAGTAGGGGGCGTGGTGTGGCGTTGCGTGGGGTGGGTGGGTGGGTGGGTGTGGGGTGGGGTGGGGGCGGGGTGGCGGGGTTCGCGTGCTCGGCGGGAGCGGAGCAGGTCGGGATCTCGGGCGGGCGGGGTTTTCGGCCGGGCGGCGTCGGGAGTGGGTACGGGGGCGTCCCGTCAGTCCACTGTCCTTCCGGTGCGTGCCGGGCCGTCAAGGGCGCTCCTTCGTCGCGTCGCTTCGCGATGGCCTTCGGCCACCCTTGACTGCCCGGCCCACCCCGGAAAGACGAAGACTGTCGGGAAGCCCCCGAAGGATGGCCAGGGGGTTCGGATTCCGACCTGGCCAGATCAGAGATGCCGAGCAGGGGCCCCTGGTCATCCGGAGTCAGTCCACCAGGACCGCCGAGCCCAGCCAGTGACGAGGGCGCGGGGAGGGCACGCTCCCCTCAAGGGCCCAGAGGCACCCTTTCCGGACCCGAGCAGGGTCAAGCCGCACCAGACAGCGATGAGACGGCGCTGCAGTGCAGCCGGGCCCGCAGACGCACCAGATCGCTACGCGCTCAGCCCGGCTTGGCGTCCCCGCCCGTCTGGGGCTGGACATAGGCCGCCCGTGATCGCTGCAGCCGTCCCTGCCGATGCGACTGCGGGTCGTTTGTCCCATTTTGGCGGCCGGGAGGGAGGTGAATGGGCGCCTGCCGGAGCGTGAGGTTGAGAAGACTGGCATCAGACTCCGTCTGGCCGCTTTTCTGCCTCGGATGCCCTTTCTGTCGGCGGGCGAAGGGCATCTGGGATGGCCTGTGGGGTCCATACGCCCTCTCGAGGGGCTTGGAGGGCCTATGCGGCCCCAAAAGGGGCGCCCATCCGCCCCACGCGGTGGAGGGCGGGGTTGCGTCCGCCGCGGTGGGTGGGGGCATGTCAGCCGAAGGTGGCTCCCAGCGACCCGGGGGATGGCTGTAGGTCCGCGCCGGCCGGGACGAGTCGGACGGCGGCTGTACGTCCGCGGGCAGGGGGCGGGCTCGTCAAGGCGGCAGGTGGTGGATCGCGCAGCGAGGGTCGTAGGCCACCCGCAATCGCCGCTCGCAGAAGACGCCGCGATGGGCGCCAGGGAGGGCCGGGAGCCCGTGGCGGGCGGAGTGGGGGATGGCCAGCCGCCGGCGGGCTGATCGCCGCGAGACCACCGGTAGCGGGTGGAGATCGTGGGCGGCTTATGACCAGCGCCAGACGGCCGGCGGACGCCAAGCTGAGAGGAGCGCGTAGCGATTTGGTGCGTCCACGGGCCCACCCCCCACTGCATCGTCATCTCATCGCTGTCTGGTGCAGGTTGACCCTGTCGGGGCGCGGAACGGGCGCCTATGGGCCCTTCAGGAGGCCGTCCCCTCCCTCAGGCCCCATCCCGCTCCGGCTCGCTGGTCCCGAGGACAGACTCCGGATGGCCAGGGGCCCCTGCTCGGCATCTCTGATCTGGGCCAATCGGAACGTGAACCCCCCGGCCATCCTTCGGGGGCTTCCCGACAGTCTTTGGCATTCCGGGGCGGGTCGGTCGGTCAAGGGTGGCCGCAGGCCATCGCGAAGCGACGCGACGAAGGAGCGCCCTTGAGGGACCGGCACGACACGGAAGGACAGTGGACTGGCGGGACGCCCCCGGACACTCTCCCGACGCCGAGTACATGCATCCCGGCCCGGAGTCCCGGCCGGCTAGCGCGGTGCGGAGTGGTGTGGTCGTCCACCTGGGGATCCCGGTCGGGCTCGCGGTGCGGAGTGGTGTGGTCCTCGACCTGGGGATTCCCGGTCGGGCTCTCGGAGGGGAGTGGTGCGGTCCTCGACCAGGGGATCCCGGCCGGCCTTTCCGATGCGGAGTGGTGCGGACCTCCACCCGGGGATCCCGGCCGGCTAGCGCGATGCGGAGTGGTGCGGTCCCCCACCCGAGGATCCCGGCCGGCCTTCCCGGCGCCGAATGCGCGGCCCCCGGCCCGGAGGAGGTCCCGACCCGCATTCAACGCGGCGCACGCGGGCCGACCCCCGAACCCCCGCCGAAGTCCCTGTCCCCGGGCCCACCCCCGAACCCCCGCCGAAAGCCCCGTCGCCGAGCCGGCGCCTCGAGCCCCTCAGGCCCCCGGCGTCAGCGTCAGGTGGATCGAGCCGTCCGGGGTGGTGGTCACGCGGACCGACGTGAGGTCGGGGACGTGAGCCGTCGGGGCGTGGGCCGCGGCGCGGGGGCCTATGCCGATCACGCGCATGCCCGCAGCCCGGCCAGCGGCGATGCCTGCTGCGGAGTCCTCGAAGACGATGCAGTCGGCGGGGTCCACGCCCAGTTCGGCGGCGCCCTTGAGGAAGCCCTCGGGGTCGGGCTTGCTGGCCTGGACCGACTCGGCCGTGACCCGTACCTCGGGCATCGGCAGGGAGGCGGCGGTCATTCGGGCCGTGGCCAGGGCCGCATCGGCGGAGGTGACCAGGGCGTGCGGCAGGCCGTCGATCGCCGCCATGAACTCCGCGGCTCCGCCGACCGCGACCACACCGTCGGTGTCGGCGGTCTCGCGGGCGAGCATCACGGTGTTCTCGGCGTAATTGAGCTCCATCGGGCGCTCCGGCAGAAGGATGGCCATCGTGGCGTAGCCCTGGCGGCCGTGGACCACCTTGAGGGCCTCCTGCGGATCCAGCCCGTGGGACACCGCCCAGTCGCGCCAGCAGCGCTCGACCACCGCGTCGGAGTTGACGATGGTGCCGTCCATGTCCAGGAGCAGGGCCTTGGCGGTGAGGGCGACGGGTGCGGTGGTGGTGCTGGCCGACATCGGCGGTGCTCCAGACGGGGCGGGAAAGAGAACAAGTGGCTCCGCCCACCGGTCAGGGAATGCGGGCGGAACCACTTTGTTTCTACACGATACAAAACATGGGGCGGTCTGCGCCACTCCGCGTGGAATCAGCCCGTGCCCTCCAGTGCCTGACGGGTCTCCGGGCCGTAGACGCCCCACTCCTCGTCGATGTTGTTGCGCCACTGGAATTCCGAGACCGCGTTCTCCGTACGGTCGTCGAACCTGCCGTTGATCTTCCCTCGGTAGTAGCCCCGCCCCGCCAGGAGCCGCTGCATCTTCTCCACCTCCGGGCCCGAATTCCCGTACCGCAGCGTCGGTGCCGACGGGGGTGGTGCGGGGACGCTCGGCTTGCTGCTGCTCATGCCGGCCGACGGGGTCGGGGACGGGGGTGCCGCGCTGCGGGAGGCCGTGGGGGAGGCGGAGGGGGACGCCGACCTGGAGGCGCTCGGTGACGGCGAAGCCGAGGCCGAGGCCGAGCGGGACGGGCTGCTCGTGGGGGCCGGCTGCGTGGGGCCGGCCGGAGCCAGGCTCACGGCGGGCGCGGAGGGCTTGGCGTCCAGCAGGACGGTGTCGCTGTCACCGGAGCGCGGGAGCATCCCCAGCGCCAGGGCGGCCGTGCCGACGGCGACCACCGTGCCGGCGCCGGCCAGGATCGTCGGGAGCCGCCGCCGGCGGGACGGGCCGGTCCGCTTCTCGGGGCCCCCTCCCCCTCCCCTCCCCCCGCCCCTCGTGCCGGTCGCCGGGGTGGCGGCCCGGAGCTGGACCGTCTCGGCCGGCCAGTGTGCCGTCGGCGGCGCGTCCGGCCAGGCCACGGGTATCCCGTACGCCGGGGTGTCGTCCCCAGGCGGCGCCTCGGCGGGACGGGCGTACCCGCCCGCGGGACCGGCCACCACGCCCCGCACCGGCTGCGGGGGCGGCGGGTCCTCGGACTGGCCGGGGTCGGGAAGCGTCACGTACGGACGGATGCGCAGTGGCTCGAAACCGGCCCCCGGCGCGCACCCGCAGTCGACGCCCACGGCGCCGCATTCTGGACAGCGCTCAGCGCTCACTGGAATCCCTCCCTGGCCATTGCCTGCGATTATGCAGACCCTCCGGGGCCTGCCCAACCCGCCCGAGAGGCCATATCCGGCCACACCGCTCAGGATGGACATGTTGTTCCGGCCCGAGGAGGAACGGATGGCTCAGGACGTGACCACGGACGCCGCGGACTCCGCTCCGCACCCTCACAAGTCCGGCCCGGCCGCCGAACACACCTCCCGCGAGGTCCTCATCTCCATCGGCGCCCTGCTGCTCGGCCTGCTCATCGCGGCCCTCGACCAGACCATCGTCTCCACGGCCCTGCCGACGATCGTCAGCGAGCTGGGCGGGATGGCGCACCTGTCCTGGGTCGTCACGGCGTACATGCTGGCCGCCACCGCCGCCACGCCGCTGTGGGGCAAGCTCGGCGACCAGTACGGACGCAAGAAGCTGTTCCAGGGCGCCATCGTGCTCTTCCTCATCGGATCGGCGCTGTGCGGGATCGCCCAGGACATGCCGCAGCTCATCGGGTTCCGCGCCCTGCAGGGCCTGGGCGGCGGCGGACTGATCGTGCTGTCGATGGCGATCGTCGGCGACATCGTCCCGCCCCGCGAGCGAGGCAAGTACCAAGGCCTCTTCGGCGCCGTCTTCGGCGCGACCAGTGTCCTCGGACCGCTGCTGGGCGGTCTGTTCGTCGACAACCTGTCCTGGCGCTGGGTCTTCTACATCAACCTCCCCATCGGTCTCGTCGCGCTCGTCGTCATCGCCGCGGTCCTGCACATCCCCGTGCGACGGTTGAAGCACACCATCGACTACCTCGGCACCTTCCTCATCGCCTGCGTGGCCACCTGCCTCGTGCTCGTCGCCTCCCTCGGCGGCACCTGGGGCTGGGGCTCGGCCCGGATCGTCGGCCTGGCCGTCCTCGGCGCCGTGCTGCTCGCCGGCTTCCTCCTCGTCGAGCGGCGGGCCGTCGAACCCGTCCTGCCGCTGGGGCTGTTCAGGATCCGCACCTTCACCCTCTGCTCGGTGATCAGCTTCGTCATCGGTTTCGCGATGTTCGGCGCGATGGTCTACCTGCCGACGTTCCTCCAGGTGGTCCAGGGCGTATCGCCCACGATGTCCGGCGTCCACATGCTGCCGATGGTGCTCGGCATGCTGATCTCCTCCACCGCGTCCGGCCAGATCGTCAGCCGCACCGGACGGTGGAAGGTCTTCCCGATCGCCGGCACGGCCGTGACCGCGGTCGGGCTGCTCCTGCTGCACCAGCTGGAGCGCACCAGCGGCACCTGGGAGATGAGCATCTACTTCTTCGTCTTCGGTACCGGTCTGGGTCTGGTCATGCAGGTGCTGGTGCTGGTCGTGCAGAACGCCGTCAGCTACGCCGATCTCGGCGTCGCCACCTCCGGTGCCACCTTCTTCCGCTCCATCGGAGCCTCCTTCGGTGTCGCGATCTTCGGGACGGTCTTCACCAACCGGCTCGACGGCAAGCTCGCCACCGCCTTCGCCGGGCTGCCGGTGCCACCCGGTTCGGCCGCGCAGGTGGAGGCCGATCCGCGGGCCATCGGACGGCTGCCCGCCGAGCTGCAGCCCCGCGTGCTCGACGCGTACGCCTCTTCCATCACCGACGTCTTCCTCTACGCGGTGCCCGTCGTGCTCCTCGCCTTCGTCATCGCCTGGTTCCTCAAGGAGGACGTGCTCCGCGGCTCGGTCACCGCGCCCGACGTCACCGAGACCCTCGCCTCGAACCCCGTCCACCGCTCCTCCCGCGACGAGGTCGCCCGCGCGCTGACCGTCCTCGGGACGCGCGAGGGCCGCCGCCACGTCTACGAGAAGATCACCGAGAAGGCCGGCTTCGATCTGCTGCCCGCGGCCAGCTGGCTGCTGCTGCGGATCAAGAAGTACGGGTCGGCCGAGCCCGCGATGCTCGCAGACCGGACCACCGTGCCGCTGAAGGTGATCACGGACGCGGCCCGCCAGATCGAAGAGCGCGGACTCGCCGTACGGGACGGACTGCCGCTGGTCCTGACCGGACGCGGGCGGGAGTACGCCGAGAAGCTGGCCGAGGCCCGCGAGGAGTCGCTCGCCGAACTGCTCGGCGACTGGTGGGGCCCGGACCGCCCGACCGACCTGGTCAAGCTGGTCAAGGAGATCAACGCGGAGCTCTGCGGGTCCGACGCCGAGGAGCCCTACGACTCCGCGGCGCGCCGGGACCACGCCGCGCACTGACCCCGACGGGCAGGCAGCCGAGCAGGCAGGACACCGGGCAGGCAGGACGCCGGCCGGGTTCAGACCAGGGGCTTCTCGAACCAGTGCTCCGCGTACGGGCCCGCGTTGTACGCCGGTATCTCCGCGTACCCGTGCCGCGCGTACAACGCTCGCGCCTCCACCAGGTCCGACCGGGTGTCGAGCCGGACCCGCCCGGCGCCCAGCGCCCGGGCCTCGTCCTCCAGGACTCCGAGCAGCGCCGCCCCGCCGCCGGTGCCGCGGGCCCGGGGGTCCACGTACACCCTGGTGAGCTCGGCGGTCACCGGGTCGAGCAGCCGAATGCCGCCGCAGGCCAGGGGCCTGCCGTCCAGCCGGCCGACCACGAACCGGCCCGTCGGCGGGAGGAGCCCGTCGGCCGGGTCGTTCCGCAGGCCCTCGTCGATCTCGGCCTCGGTGACGGACCGTTTCCAGTACCGGCCGGCGACCTCCGCGTAGTACGCGCGGCGCAGCGCGGTGGCGTCGGCGGTGGCGAAGTGCTCGGCGACGACGGTCCAATTGCCGACGGTCCGGTTGCCGACGGTCCGGTTGCCGACGGTTCGGTGGCCCGCCTCGCGGGGGGTGTCGGCGGTGGGGCTGCTGCTCGTGCTGTTGATGTTCATGGCGCCATTGTGGAGTTCGTGCGCGTCTCGCCGCGTGGAATATCCACAGGTACGGGCCGATGATAGGAAAAGACGCATATCACTCAGATGGAGGGCGTGATACGCCATGTCCGAGCACCCTGACGCTGCCCTGATCCGCCGCGGTTACGAGGCCTTCGGCAAGGGCGACATGGAGACGCTGGGCACGCTGATGACGGCCGACGTCATCCACCACGTGCCCGGCAGCAACCCGCTTTCGGGGCACCACAAGGGCCGTGAAGCCGTCCTCGACCTCTACCGGCGGTTCGGCGAGGAGACGAACGGCACCTTCCAGGTCGATCTGCACTCGGTGCTGGTCGACGGGCGCGGCCACGGCATGACCTTCCACACGGCGCGCGGCGACCGCGGCGACCACGGGATCGAGATCCAGGGCGGCCTCTTCTTCACGATCGTCGGCGGGAAGATCACCGACGTCGACCAGTGCACGCAGGACATCGACGAGGAGGACCGGTTCTGGGGCTGATCCCGCTCCGGGGCTGACCAGGCAGTCCTGGAAACAGCAGCCTTCGCGGCCTCCTCGTCCCGCGGCCCATGGACCGCCCCCGCCTCAGCCCTGCGGCTTCGGCGCCGCCTGCTGCACGACCTCGAACGACCACACCGTCGACCCCGAGGCCGCCGGCTTCGGGCGCTCGCCCCCGCCCTCGCCCCCGCCGCCGCCCTGGTGGGCCGCCTTCATGGGCCCCTCCATCCACGCCTGGAAGTCCTCCTCCGACCGCCACCGCGTGTACACGAGGTACTGGTCCGTCCCCTCCACGGGACGCAGCAGCTCGAACCACTCGAACCCGTCCGAACCCTCCACGGCACCCGCCCGCGAGGCGAACCGCTGCTCCAGTACTTCCCGCTGCTCGGCGGGCACGGTCAGTGCGTTGATCTTCACGATGCTCATGCCCGCCATCCTAGGGATCCCGTGCGGGATATCGTCCTCCCAGGTAATGAAGCGGTGCATGAAACGCGGCAGCCAGGCGAAGTCAAGGTTGCGGTCAACAGGGCGGGAGGCCGGCGAGGCGTGGCTAACGCGGCAGAGCACAGTGGTGCGAACGGACATGCCGGGGTCATAGGCGGTAGCGGCAGGCTGGGGGCGGCACGGTTCCTCCTGTGGGCACTGGCCGGTGTCCTCGCCGTCAGGCAGGCCGCCGCGGTGCTGCGCGTGCCACCGGGCGAATGGCTCAGCGAGTTCCAGCTCCCCGGCAGTTTTCCCGGCTCGCTCTACGACGGTGGCCAGTTCACCGGGAGCCCCTTCGCCGGGCTGGTCCTGAGGCCGTTCCTCGGTCTTGCGGCGCCCTCCTTGGAGGTGGCCTGGACCTGCGTGACGCTGCTGTTCGTCGCCGCCGTCGGGCTGGTCGCCGCGCGCGGCCTGCCCGATCCGGTGCCGCGGCGCACCGCGCTGCTCGCCGCGCCCGTGCTGGTCGGCCTGATGATGGTGTCGCTGCCCGTCCGGGCGGCCGCCTCGCCGGGCCAGACCGCCGTCCTGCCCGTGCTGCTGGTGCTGCTGGCCGTGTTCCGGGTGCCCGGCGAGCGCCCGGCCGGTTTCCTCGTCGGCCTCGCCGCCGCGCTCCAGCCGGCCCTGCTGCTGTTCGCGCCGCTGCTGTGGCTCACCGGCCGCCGCCCCACCGCCAAGGCCGCCGCCGCGACGTTCGCCGGAGCCACCGCCCTGTCCTGGGCGGCCCTGCCGCGCGACTCCTGGACGTACTGGGTCCACCACCTGGCCGGCACCGGCCTCGGCGGCGCCCCCGACAGCCTCGCCAACCAGTCCGTGCACGGCGCGCTGCTGCGGCTCGGCCTGAGCGGCCCCCTCGAGATCCTGCTGTACGTGGCCCTCGCGGCCGGGATCGCCTGGGTCGGCCTGCGCCGCGCGGCCCGCTACGCCCGCGACGGCCAGCTGCTCCTCGCCGTGGCCGTCACCGGCTGCGTGGCCGTCGCCGTGGCGCCGACCGGCTGGCGCCACCAGCTGCTGTGGGTGCTGCTCGCGGTGGCCGGCAAGGTCGGCAAGCGGGCGGCGGACCGGCCCGTGTGGCCGGTGGCCGTGGTGCTCGCCATGACGCTGCCCGCCGACGTGCTGCTGCCCAACCTGGCCGCGCTGGCCCCCGTACGGGACAACGTGCTGCTGCTCGCCGCGCTGGCGGCGGCCTGCGCGGTGCCGTTCCTGCCGCGTTCCTCGCCGTACTGGCGCGAGCCCGTCGCGACGGAGTACAGCCGACCCGCCGCCGCCCGGTGGTCGCGGGTGCCGCTGATGCCGTTCTGGCGGCGCGTGCTCTCGCGCCCGAACCTGTTGCTGGAGCTGCTGCTGATACGGGTGGGGTACTCGCTGTACTCGCACATCCGGGCCGCCGCGCCGAGCAGCCGCAGCGTCGCCGAGGGCCACGGCAGCCAGATCCACGCCGTCGAGCGGGCGCTGGGCATCGACATCGAGCACGCCGTCAACCACGCCGTCGTGAACCTGCCCTGGCTGGAGAAGTTCTTCAACTTCTACTACACGTCGTTCCACTTCGTGGTGCCGCTGACGATCCTGGCGGTCCTGTACTGGCGTCGGCCGGGCGACTACCGTTGGGCCCGCGCTTCCCTGGGCCTGGCCACCGTCCTCGCGCTCGTCGGTTTCTGGCTGTACCCGCTGGCGCCGCCGCGGCTGATGCCCGCGCTCGGCTTCATCGACACCGTGCACGGGCCGCAGGATCTGGCCCATCCGCAGTACGGGGCGATGACCGCGATCTCCAACCAGTACGCGGCGATGCCCTCGCTGCACTTCGGGTGGTCGCTGTGGTGCGGGATCGTGATCATCACGCTCGCGCCGAAGGGCTGGCAGAAGCTCCTCGGGGCGCTGCACCCGCTGATCACGGTGTGCGCGATCGTCGCCACCGCCAACCACTGGGTGCTCGACGCGGTCGGCGGCGCGGTCGTCATCGGCGCCGGGTTCGGGCTCGTGTACGTGCTGTCGGGGCCGCGCGGCGCCGCCTTGCCGGCCGGGCTGAGCGTGCCGCGGCCGCGGGAGCCGGAGCGGGTGGCCGCCGCCACGCGCAGCCGCGCCTGAGCGGCCGGGCCCACGGGCGGGTTCCGCAACGCGAAGGGGTGTCGGGGCAGGCCGTGTGCCCGCTCCGACACCCCTTCGGTGGATCGCCGCGTCCTGTCAGGATCCGCCGTCGGCGGCCCCTGCGCCACCCGGGGCGATCAGCCCGCCGTCGCGCCGCCCGCGGTGAGCCCGTCCACGACGAGCGCGATGGCGGCTTCGGCGGTGTCGGTCTCGGCGATGACGGTGTTCAGGCTGGGGCTGCGCACCCGGAAGCGACCGTCGGGCGTGGGCTCGACGGCCGGTGCCTCCACCTCGAAGGGGTGGCGGGTGCGGGAGCTGAACCAGAGGGTCCACTGGCGGGTGAACGGGTACAGCCGGCGTAGCTGCGGCTGCGCGGCGGCGGCCTCGATGAGGTCGATGACGCCGCGGCAGAGCGTCTCGGGTCCGCCGCGCTCCTGGATCAGCCGCCACGTCGTGGGCAGCCGCTGCCAGCGGGCATCCACCCGGGGAGCGGTGTCTGTATCGGCAGCGTGAAGGTTCATCCGCGCAGTGTGACGCCCCACCGGTCTCAGGACAATGGTCCGGAAGTCAACAATCCGGCATACGTGTGCCCCCGATGCGCCCCGTCCGCGCGCCGGGCGCGCCCCCCGCGTGCGTTCCCCGGCGGCATTCCGGGGACGGCAGGGGCCGGGGCGTGGGAGGAGCGGCCCCTGCCGCCGTGGAACCGGTACGGCCACGGAGTCGTGCTCAACCGTGGCTGACCCGGAGCTCCTTGATGCCGTTGAGCCAGGCGGCGCGCAGCCGGCGCGGTTCCTCTCCGGTCAGCCGCAGGTCGGGCAGGGTGTCGGCCAGCGCGTTGAAGATCAGGTCGATCTCCATGATGGCCAGGGACTTGCCGAGGCAGAAGTGCGGGCCGCCGCCGCCGAAGCCCAGGTGCGGGTTCGGGTCGCGGGTGATGTCGAAGCGGTCGGGGTCGGTGAAGACCTCGGGGTCGTGGTTGGCGGAGGAGTAGAACAGCCCCACCCGGTCGCCCGCCTTGATCTTCTGCCCGCCCAGTTCGGTGTCCTGGGTGGCGGTGCGCTGGAAGGACACCACCGGGGTGGCCCAGCGGACGATCTCCTCGGCGGCCGTCGCCGGCCGGGTCGCCTTGTACAGCTCCCACTGGTCGGGGTGGGTCAGGAAGGCGTGCATGCCGTGGCTGATGGCGTTGCGCGTGGTCTCGTTGCCGGCGACCGCCAGGAGCAGCACGAAGAAGCCGAACTCGTCGGAGCCCAGGTTGCCCTGGCCCTCGGCCGCCACGAGCTGCGTGACGATGTCCTTGGCCGGGCACTCCTTGCGGGCGGCGGACAGGTTCATGGCGTAGCCGATGAGCTCCATCGCGGCGTTGGAGCCGACCTCCTCGGTGATCGCGTACTCGGGGTCGTCGTACGCGATCATCTTGTTCGACCAGTCGAAGATGCGCAGGCGGTCCTCCTGCGGTACGCCGATCAGTTCGGCGATGGCCTGCAGCGGGAGCTCGCACGCGACCTGCGTGACGAAGTCGAAGCTGCCGTCGGCCGAGGCCTCCAGCGCCTGCGCGACGATCTTCCCGGCCCGGTCGCGCAGGGCCTCCTCCAGGCCGCGGATGGCCCGCGGGGTGAAACCGCGCTGCACGATCTGGCGTACGCGGGTGTGTTCCGGCGGGTCCATGTTCAGCATGATCAGGCGCTGGGCATCTATCTGCTCGCGCTGGATGTGCTCGTTGAAGCGGATGATCGCCGTGTTGGTGGTGGAGGAGAACAACTCGGGGTGCGTGGAGACGTACTTGACGTCCGCGTGCCGGGTCACGACCCAGTAGCCCTCGTCGTCGAAGCCGGTGATGCCGCGCCGCTGGGGGCACCACCACACAGGTGCGGTCTGCCGCAGCTGTGCGAACTCGGGGAAGGGGACCCGGTCCTGGAGGAGGTCGGGGTCGGTGGCGTCGAAGCCTTCGGGCAGCGCGGGACAGGGCATCGGGCGACTCCAAAGTCTGACGGCCCATCAGAAGTTGGCTTGAAGGTAGTAACGAGTTCTAGAAGTGACAAGGGTCCTCGCGCCAACTGTTGCGTGTGGAATCCGTGGAAGCCGCGTGCAAGACCCTTGCGTGCCGGGCCTCCGGGTCATAAGACTGCGAGGAGAACTAGAACGCGTACTAGTTCGGGCGGGGCGCCGGGACGGCCCGCCGTGCCGGCACAGTGCAGGAGAGGACGAGCTCATGGCCGCGGAACCCGTCATCGTCGAAGCCGTACGCACCCCCATCGGCAAGCGCGGGGGCGCGCTCGCCAACCTCCATCCCGCCTACCTGCTCGGCGAGACGTACCGCGAACTCCTCGCCAGGACCGGAATCCAGCCCGACTGCGTGGAACAGATCGTCGGCGGCACCGTCACCCACGCCGGCGAGCAGTCCATGAACCCGGCGCGCAACGCCTGGCTCGCGATGGGCCTGCCGTACGAGACCGCCGCGACCACCGTGGACTGCCAGTGCGGCAGCTCCCAGCAGGCCAACCACATGGTCGCCAACATGATCTCCGGCGGTGTCATGGACATCGGCATCGCCTGCGGCGTCGAGGCGATGAGCCGGGTGCCGCTGGGCTCCGGCTCCAAGCACGGCCCGGGCAAGCCCTTCCCGGACGAGTGGAACGTCGACCTCCCGAACCAGTTCGAGGCCGCCGAGCGGATCGCCCGCCACCGGGGCCTGACCCGCGAGGACGTCGACCGGCTCGGGCTGCTCTCCCAGGAGCGGGCCGCCACCGCATGGGCCGAGGAGCGGTTCAAGCGGGAGACCTTCGCCGTCCAGGTCCCGACGACGGAGGAGGAGCAGGGCGCCGGGCAGGGCATGTGGCGGCTGGTCGACCGCGACGAGGGGCTGCGCGACACCAGCATGGAGGCACTGGCCCGGCTCAAGCCGGTCATGCCGACCGCCGTGCACACCGCCGGAAACTCCTCGCAGATATCCGACGGGGCCGCCGCCGTGATGTGGGCCTCACGCAAGATGGCCCGCGCGCTCAAGCTCAAGCCGCGCGCCCGGATCGTCGCCCAGACCTTGGTCGGCGCCGACCCGCACTACCACCTCGACGGGCCGATCGACGCGACGCGGGCCGTGCTCGGCAAGGCCGGGATGTCGCTCAAGGACATCGACCTGGTCGAGATCAACGAGGCGTTCGCCTCCGTCGTCCTCAGCTGGGCCCAGGTCTTCGAACAGGACCTGGAGAAGGTCAACGTCAACGGCGGCGGCATCGCGCTCGGCCACCCCGTCGGCGCGACGGGAGCCCGGCTGATCACCACCGCGCTGCACGAGCTCGAGCGCCGCGACAAGGAGTTCGCGCTGATCACCATGTGCGCGGGCGGCGCGCTGGCGACCGGGACGATCATCCAGCGGCTGTGAGCGGGCGCGGCGTCCACTGAACCCTGTGGGATGGGAAACAGAAGGCCCCGGTGGCCGGACCTGGGGAGGTCCGGCCACCGGGGCCTTCGCACTGCTCATGCTGCGGGGCCGTTGGCCGAGCTGTTGGCAGAGCCGTTACCAGTGGCTTAGTACCAGTGGTTGGCGCTCCAGAAGTTCCAGGCGCCGACCGGGCTGCCGTAGCGGGAGTTCATGTAGTCCAGGCCCCACTTGATCTGGGTGGCCGGGTTGGTCTTCCAGTCGGCACCCGCGGAGGCCATCTTCGAGGCCGGCAGGGCCTGGGCCAGGCCGTACGCACCCGAGGAGGCGTTCGTGGCGGTGTGGTCCCAGCCGCTCTCGTGGGAAATGATCTTGTCGAAGGCGGCGAACTGGGCCGGGTCCTTGATCATCTGACGCGCGATCGCCTTGGCGCTCATCGGGGCCGCCTGGGCGGGAACCGCAGCGAGCATGGTGCCGGCGACGCCCAGGGCGACGATGGAGCCGGCGAGGGTCTTCTTGGAGGCGGCGATGCGGCGGATGACGGTGTTGGACACGGATGAACCTTCCGAAGGGGACAAGGGCGGTCGCGGGCATGTCGAGGACATGCGTGAGCCACTCACGCGGAGGAGAGGGGTTCGTCGGGCGGGGGGCGAAGACCCCGGCCGCCGTGGCGACAACACCAGTTAGCCAGGTCCCCGGGGCTCTGGCAACGACCCCTATTACTAGCCGTCCTCGCAGTGCGGGACCACCGGACCGGTGGCCGGGATGCCGGCGTTCTCGCTGGTGAGGGCCGGTTTCAAGGCTGCGGGAGGAGGCCCTGAGGGCTACTACCCCGCGTCGTATGTGACGTGGGTCCTATGGGGTGAGTCACCGGGATAAGGCCCGAATGTCACCTTCTGTGGTGTTTCGTTACCCGAAATGGGGTGTGTGCGGGGCCACTTTCAACCCGAACCGAAGGAAACGGGTGCCTCGAACGCCGCTTTTCGCACCGCCCGCCGCAGCGCCTTCAGCAGCGTGCCGCCGATCGCGAGCGTCAGTACGACGGTCAGCACGGCCCGCCCCAGGTCCCAGCCGAGCGAGGTCGCCGCGCAGTACGCGAGGAAACGGGCCAGGTTGGCGGTGACCGGATCCCCCGGGTGGAACGAAATGCCCTGGCCCATGCCCTGCAGGAGCACCCAGCCCTGCAGGTTCATGATCGTGCCGTACGCGAACGAGCCCACGAAGCCGTACGCCGCCAGCATCAGCAGCTCCCCCCGGCCCCGGAGCCGGTCCGGGCCGGGCAGCAGCCCGGCGCCCAGCGAGAACCAGCCCATCGCCAGCATCTGGAACGGCATCCACGGCCCGACCCCGCCCGTGAGCAGGGCGGAGGCGAACATCGTGACCGAGCCGAGGACGAAGCCGAAGCCCGGGCCGAGGACGCGGCCGCTGAGCACCATCAGGAAGAACATCGGCTCCAGGCCGGCCGTGCCGGCGCCCAGCGGTCTGAGGGCGGCCCCGACCGCGGCGAGGACGCCGAGCATCGCCACCGCCTTGGCGTCCATGCCCTGGTCGGCGATGGTCGCGACGACGACGGCGACGAGGAGGGGGAGGAGCGCCGCGAAGAGCCAGGGGGCGTCCTGGGAGTGGGCGAGGCCGGACTGGCGGTCGGCGAGGAGGGGCCAGCCGAAGGCCGCGATGCCGATGAAGGTGACGAGGAGCAGGGCCGCGGCGGCGCGGGGGCCCATGCGGAGGGGGCGGGCGGGGTGGCTCATGACGTGGCCTCTGCCTCTGCCTCTGCGTTTGCGTTTGCCTCTGCGTCTGCGTTCGCTTCGGCTTTGGCTTCGACCTCGGCTTCTGCTTCGGCCAGGGCTTTTGCGACCTGGGTCACCGTGAGCCAGTGGCCCGGGGCCAGGATCTTGGCCACCTGGGGAGCGAAGGCGGGGGACGACACGACGATCTCGGCGCTCGGGCCGTCCGCGACGATCTCGCCGCCGGCCAGGATCACCACCCGGTGGGCCAGCTCGGCGGCGAGCTCCACGTCGTGGGTGGCGAGGACGATGGCGTGCCCGTCGGCGGCGAGACCGCGGAGGATCTCGATCAGGCGGGCCTTGGCGGCGTAGTCCAGACCGCGGGTGGGCTCGTCGAGCAGGAGCAGCGCGGGGCGGCCGGTGAGTACGAGGGCCAGGGCGAGGGCCAGGCGCTGGCCCTCGGAGAGGTCCCGGGGATGGGTGTCGTCGGGGACGTCCGGGAGCAGGGCGGAGACGAGCTCCCGGCAGGTGCCGGGGGCCGCGCCGGCGTCGGAGTCGGCGGCGGAGCACTCGGCGGCCACGGTGTCGGCGTAGAGGAGGTCGCGGGGCTCCTGCGGGACGAGGCCGACGCGGCGGACCATCTCCTGCGGGGCGGTGCGGTGGGGGGTGCGGCCGCCGACGGTCACGGTGCCGGTGGTGGGGGCGAGCGTACCGATGAGGGTGGCGAGGAGGGTGGACTTGCCGGCGCCGTTGCGGCCCATGAGGGCGATGGTTTCGCCGGGGGCCACGGAGAGGTCGATGCCGTGCAGGACTTCGGCGCGGCCGCGGCGGAGGGAGAGGGCGGATGCCTCGGCCACTGGCTCGGCCGGGGTGGTGCCGGTGCCGATGCCGCTGCGCGTGCCGGTGCCGGTGCCGCTCCGCGTGCCGGTGCCGGGTCCGGGCACGGTCGGGGTCGCGCTGCCGGTTCCGCTACCGGTGGCGGGTCCGGGGGTCGGCTCGCTCCGGCGGAGCAGGCGGGCCAGGAGGCCGGGGCGGGGGGCGGGGCCGCTGCGCGGGGCTTCTTCCCCACCCCGCCCCTTCCCGCAACCGGGGGCTCCGCCCCCGGACCCCCGCGCCTCAAACGCCGGCGGGGCCGGCTGGCGCGGCGGAGCCGGGGTACCCGGCGGGGGCGGGGACACGGGCTGGGCCGCGGCGGGCAGGGGGGTGGGCGACGCCGGCCGGGTCGGAGTGGGCGACGGTGCCGCGGGCGTCAGCTCGGCCGAGGTGGCCGGCAGAGCTGGATGGTGCGGCGGAGCCGGGGTGCCCGGCGGGATCGGGGGCGCCGGCCGGGGCGGGGTGGGCTGGGGTGTGGGGGTGGGGGTGAGGGGGAGGCGGGAGAGGAGGGTGGGGGATTGGCGGCGGGCGTCGCGGATCGACAAGGGGAGGGGGGACCAGGCTGCCAGGCGGCCCAGGGCCACCACCGGGGGGTGGACCGGGGAGACGGCCATGATCGAGGACGGGCTGCCGAGGACCGGCGCCGCGCCCGGGGCCGGGAGGAGGAGGACCCGGTCCGCGTACTGGACGACGCGTTCCAGGCGGTGCTCCGCCATCAGGACCGTCGTGCCCAGGTCGTGCACCAGGCGCTGGAGGACCGCCAGGACCTCCTCGGCGGCCGCCGGGTCCAGCGCCGACGTCGGCTCGTCCAGGACCAGGACCGTCGGGTGCGGGGTCAGGACCGAGCCGATCGCGACCCGCTGCTGCTGGCCGCCGGAGAGGGTGGCGATGGGGCGGTCGCGGAGCTCGTTCAGGCCGAGCAGGTCCAGGGTCTCCTCGACCCGTCGGCGCATGACGGCCGGGGCCAGGCCCAGGGACTCCATGCCGTAGGCGAGCTCGTCCTCGACCACGTCCGTCACGAAGTGCGCGAGCGGGTCCTGGCCGACCGTGCCCACGACGTCGGCGAGCTCGCGCGGCCGGTGGGTGCGGGTGTCGCGGCCGGCGACGGTGACGCGGCCCCGCAGCGTGCCCCCCGTGAAATGCGGGACCAGGCCGGAGACCGCACCGAGGAGGGTCGACTTCCCGACGCCCGACGGGCCGACCAGGAGCGTGAGCTCGCCCTCCGGGATCACCAGGTCGGCGTCGCGGAGGGTGGGCTGCGCGGCGCCGTCGTACGTGACCGACACCTGCTCGAAGCGGATCACTGCGATGCCTCCTTCGGAGGTGCGGACGGTGCGGACGGTGCGGACGGTACGGGCGCCACGAAGGCGGGGAGCAGGCCGATCAGGATCGCCGCCGCCGGCCACAGGGGGAGGGTCGGGGCGACCAGCGGGACGACGCCGGGCTGCAGGGCGGCCGGGTCCACCGTCCCGGCACGGATCAGGACGGCGGCGACGGCCGCGCCCGACCCGGCGACCAGCCACGCGCGCCACCCCCAGCGGTCGGGCCGGTAGCGGGTCCGGATGCTGCGCCGGCCGCCGAGGCGCAGGCCCGCGAGGGCCAGGGCGAGGCCGAGGAGCAGGACCGGCAGCCCGTACCCGGCGCCCTCGGCGGCGAGCAGTCCGTACGTGCCGGCGCACATGCCGAGCAGGCCGCCGAGGGTGAGGACGTTGGTGGTGTGCCGGACGGCGGGCGGGACCTGCGCGGTACGGCCGTAGCCGCGGGCGTCCATCGAGGCGGCGACGGCGACGGAACGCTCCAGCGCCCCCTCCAGGACGGGCAGGCCGATCTGGAGGATCGCCTTGACGCCGCCGGTGGGGCGGCCGCGCAGGCGGCGGGCGGTCCGCAGACGGGCGACGTCGGCGACCATGTTCGGCGCGAAGGTCATGGCGACGACGACGGCGACGCCGGCCTCGTAGAGGGCGGCCGGGAGGGATTTCAGCAGCCGGGCCGGGTTGGCGAGGGCGTTCGCGGCGCCGACGCAGACGAGGAGGGTGGCCAGCTTGGCGCCGTCGTAGAAGGCGAAGACGAGCTGCTCGGCGGTGACGCGGCCGCCGATGCGGATGCCCTGGGCCGCCCAGGCGGGCAGCGGGAGCTCGGGGAGGGTGAGCAGCACGTGCGCGCCGGGGATCGGGGAGCCGAGCAGCACGGAGAAGAGGAGGCGGAGCCCGATGACGAAGAGGCCGAGCTTGAGGAAGGCCGTGTAGGAACGGGCCCAGGGGGCGGAGGTCCGGCGGGCGGCCACGACGTAGCCGGCCACGCCGACGATCAGGCCGAGGAGGAGGGGATTGGTGGTGCGGGAGGCGGCCGTGGCGAGGCCGAGCGCCCAGAGCCACCACGCTCCCGCGTGCAGGGCGTTCCCCCGACGGGCCTGCGGCGCAGCCATGCGGCGGATCCGGCTCTTCTCGTACGTCGGCCACGACCCGGGGTCGCCCGCCCCGGCGGGTCCGGCCCCGGCCGGGATCACGTCGCCGTCTGCGAGCCGGCGGGTCCGCCCCGCACCACCGGGGCGGAGCGGAGTCCGCGTGCGGGCGGCCCCGGTCGACGGCTGATCGTCGCCACCCCGGCCGGACCCCGCCTGGGCCACCGCTCCGGGGCCGCCCTGCGGCGGGTGCCCGGCGTCGCCGGCGGGCGCGGTCGGCCGCAGGCCGTGGGCGGCGTCGACCCCGGCGAGGTGCGAGACGCCGGCCGGAGCCGCCGGCCCGGCGGTCTGCGGCTGCCCCGGCCGGGGGCCCTCGGCCGGGGCCGGACCTGCGGGGGAGGGGGTCATCGGTGGCGGCGGCGGGACTGCCAGACCGCGGCGGCCGCAAGGGCGGCCACCGCCGACAGGCCGGCCAGGAGGCCCGTCGACGGGCCGCCGTCCTCGGGCGCGGTGTCCGTCGGCTCGGGTCCCGCGTCGGCGATCTGTTCGCCGCAGCCCTGCTTCGGGTAGCCGGACACCGCACACAGCAGCGCCGCGCTGTTGTAGCGGAGCGGCTTGGCGACCTCCGCCAGGGCCTCGGCCGCCGTGGCGTCCGGGGCGACCTGGGCGCAGACCGTGCGCGGGGCGTCCTGCGGCGGGGCGTCGCCCGCCGGGGCGTCCGCCGGGCCGCCGAAGTCGACGACCACGGCGATCCGCTTGCGGCCCTCCACGGCCGGAGTGGCTGCACAGACCGCCGCGAAGTCGGCCGCCGCGCGCGGCTTCGCCGCCTCGGCCGCCGCATCCTTGCTCACCGCGAAGCGGAAGCCCAGGGCCGAGCCGTCCGCCGGGCGGGCCGTCGAGGGGCCCTGTGTGGCGTACTGCCACTGGCCTCCCGTGCCCTCCCAGAACGACCAGTAGCGGTAGCCCGCCGCCAGCGCGGGGGAGGCCGCCAGGAGCGTGAGGAGGATGCCGAACGCGAGGGCCGGCGGGGTGGTCGGGCTGCGGCGCCGCATCAGAGCTGGTTCTTCTTGCGGCGGCCGCTGAGGAGGACGCCGATGCCCATGCCGGCCGCCAGGCCCGCGCCCACGATCCACCACACGTTCTGGTTCGACGACTTCGAGTCCGCCTTGGGCTTCGGCGCCGCCGACTCACCCGTCTGCGGGGCGGGGCCCGTTGCGTTCAGGGCCGTCACCAGGTTCGTGCCGCCGAACGACTTCGGGTCCGTGCCCGTCGCGTGTGCGGCCAGCACCAGGGTGCCGAGCGCCGCCGGGCTGCCCTGGGCCCACTGCGCCGAGTTGGCCTTCAGCCACTCCAGCGCGGCCGCCGCCGACGCCTTGTGCCCGGCCGCGGCCAGTGCGATCACCGCGTCGGCGGTGTTGCCGGTGTCCGCGGTCGGCTGTTCGGCGCCGGGGGTGACGGCCGTGAGGTGGCCGTCCTTCTTCAGGGCCTCGGCCAGGTAGCCGGCCGCGCCCTGGGCGGCGGCCGCCGGGTCGGTGGTGCCCGCCGGGCAGGCCAGTGCGGCCGCGGGGGTGTCCGTCGCGGCAGGGGCCACGACCGCCCCCTGGCCGAGGCCGGCCAGGACCGCCGCGGCCGTGGCGTCGGCGTTGGCGGGGAGTTTGCCGTCGGCCGGCTGGTACCCGAAGGCGCCCCGGTCGGCGGCGGGCTCGGTGGCGCAGCCCAGCTGGAAGGCGAGCAGGCCCTCGTAAGCGGACTTGCCCGTCTTCGACTTCACCTCGGCCGGCTTCTCGCCCGCCACGGCCAGCGCGCTGATGACGATGGAGGTGGAGTTGCCCTCGCTCGGGGTGCCGGGCACGAAGGCCCAGCCGCCGTCCTCGTTCTGGACGGACTTCAGCCAGTCCACGCCCTTCTTCACCGCCGCGTCCTGGCCGCCCAGCGCCTTCAGCGCCTGCAGGGCCATCGCGGTGGCGTTCGTGTCGAACATCGTCTTGTCGTCGCAGGCCGCGCCCGCGTCCGCGCGGAAGGAGGCGAAGCCGCCGTTCGCGCACTGCTGGCCGACGAGCCAGGCGACGGCCTCGTCGGCCGGCTTGACGCCGACCGTCTGCTGGGCCAGCAGCGCGAAGGACTGCCGCCACACGCCGTCGTACGTCGGGTCGTTCTTGCCGTACAGCCCGGACGGGATCACCGGGGCCGGCGGGGTGGAGGGGGAGGGCGCGGCGAGGGCTGCGGGGGCGGCGCCCACGCAGAGCACGGCGGAGGCGGCGAGCGCGGCGGCGCTGCGGCGGACGTTCATGGGGGCGGGTGCCTCTCGTGCTGGGGAGCAGGAGGCAGGCGCGCACAGGGCACCGGGCTCCGGCTCCGTTTACCTCGACGGTGCCGGCCGCCGGGGCTCCGGCGGCGCGAGCCGCGCACCTCGCGTACGGGGCGGTCCGGCTCCCCGCCCGGCAGGGCCGGGGCGGGTCACGGTTGCGGGTCAGCGCCGGAATCGCACCGGCTTCTTCCCCGCACGGAAGGGTGGACGACGGGCTCACTGTACCGGCCCGTAGCAGTCCGGAAAGGTGGCGTCCGGCCGTAGCGCCCCTTACAGGCGGGGCCGGCGGGATCCGGCGGGACCTACGTCACACCGCGCGGTACGTGACCGGGTCGCTGCCCGGGACCGCTTCGGCCCGGCCCTGCTTCACCAGCCGCCGCAGATGGGCTTCGGCTTCCGAGACGGCGATGTTGCGCGAGCCGTACGGGATCTGCTCCCAGGGCCGGTTCCACTCCATGCGCTCCGCCAGCCCCCACGGGGTCAGCGGCTCGGCCAGCAGCTCCCACAGCCCGCTCAGCCGGTCCTCGTGGTGGCGCAGCAGTTCGCGGACCCGGGCCGGGGCGTCGGTGAAGGCGTGCTGGTGGGCCGGGAGCACCTCGGCGGGGTCGAGGCGGCCGATCCGCTCGAGGGAGTCGAGGTAGTCGCCGAGGGGGTCGGTGACCCGGGTGTCCTCCGGGGCCTCGTAGAGGCCGATGTGCGGGGAGATCCCGGGCAGCAGGTGGTCCCCGGAGAAGAGGCGGCCGTTGCCGGGGAGGTTCGCCGGGTGCTGTTCCTCCAGGTGCAGGCAGACGTGGCCGGGGGTGTGCCCCGGGGTCCAGATGGCGCGCAGCCGGCGCCCGGCGAGGGGGAGCAGTTCGCCGGGGACGATCTCCCGGTCGGGGACGGCGGCCCGCAGCCCGGGCAGGGTGCGCATGCGGCCGCTCGCGCGGGCGGCCCGCAGGGGGGCGATGTGTTCCTCGGGGGCTCCGGCGGTGGCCAGCTTCTCGCTCATGTAGTCGAACCAGACGCCGGGCTCGGCGGAGCGGGTCCGTACGACGACCTCGGTGTCGGCGGCGTGCATGGCGATCCAGGCGCCGGAAGCCTCGCGGACCCGGCCGGAGAGGCCGTGGTGGTCGGGGTGGTGGTGGGTGATGACCACGCCGTGGACGTCGGCGATCGCGATGCCGAGGGCGCCGAGGCCGGCGACGAGGGTGTCCCAGGACGCGGGGTCGTCCCAGCCGGTGTCGACGAGGACGGGGCCGCGGCCGGTGTCGAGGACGTGGACGAGGGTGTGGCCGAGCGGGTTGTCGGGGATCGGCACCTTGATGCCGTGGACGCCGCCGCCGTGGTCGGTGACGTGCGGGGTGACCTGCGGCTCGGTGTCCGGTGCCGGGTCCGGCGTGGCGTGGGGCGGGGTGGGCGGCGTGTCCTGCGGCATGGGAGCTCCCTGTCTGCGCCCGGCCGCGCCTGCGCCGCCGGCTCACTCTCACGAGAACGTGTTGCAGTAGTCGCCCAAGTCGACCATCTGCGGCCCGTTCTGACTAGTCGTAACCCTTCGTTGGATCACCCGGGCTGTTCCGTCCTGGCCGTGGACTCCTAGAACTAGAACTGGTATCAGTTCGGGAACGCCAAGCCGCAGGAGGCAGCAGCCATGACCGAGCTCGTGGAACACGGACACCTGTTCATCGGCGGGGAGTGGACGGATCCGCTGGGTACCGACACGATCGAGATCGTCTCCCCCCACACCGAGCAGGTCATCGGCAGCGTCCCGCACGCCTCCCGCGCGGACGTGGACCGCGCCGTCGCCGTCGCCCGCCGGGCCTTCGACGAGGGCCCCTGGCCCCGGATGTCCCTGGACGAGCGGATCGCCGTCGTCACCCGGATCAAGGACGCGATCGCCGTCCGGCACGAGGAGATCGCCCGGTCGATCAGCTCCCAGAACGGGTCCCCGTACTCCTGGAGCGTCCTCGCGCAGGCGCTCGGCCCGATGATGGTCTACGACGCCGCGATCCAGGTCGCGCGCGCCTACCCGTACGAGGAGCACCGCCAGGGAGTGCTCGGGCCGATCCTGGTGCGCCGGGAGCCGGTGGGCGTGGTCGCGGCCGTCATTCCGTGGAACGTGCCGCAGTTCGTGGCCGCCGCCAAGCTCGCCCCGGCGCTGCTGACGGGGTCGACGGTGATCCTGAAGCCGTCCCCCGAGTCGCCGCTGGACTCGTACATCCTCGCCGACATCGCACGGGAGGCCGGGCTGCCGGAGGGCGTGCTGTCGATCCTGCCCGCCGACCGGGAGGTCAGCGAGTACCTGGTCGGCCACCCCGGCGTCGACAAGGTGGCGTTCACCGGTTCGGTCGCGGCCGGCAGGCGCGTGATGGAGGTCGCCGCCCGCAACCTGACCCGGGTCACGCTCGAACTCGGCGGCAAGTCCGCCGCCGTGATCCTGCCGGACGCCGACCTCGAGTCCACCATCGCGGGGATCGTTCCGGCGGCCTGGATGAACAACGGGCAGGCCTGCGTGGCCCAGACCCGGGTGCTCGCGCCCCGCAGCCGGTACGAGGAGGTCGCCGAGGCCCTCGCGGCCGCGGCCGGCGCGCTGGTGGTCGGCGACCCGCTGGACCCGGCGACGCAGCTCGGGCCGCTGGTGGCCAGGCGGCAGCAGCAGCGGTCGCTGGACTACATCCGGATCGGCCAGGAGGAGGGTGCGAAGGTCCTGGCGGGCGGCGGCCGCCCGGCGGGGCTCGAGCAGGGCTGGTACGTGGAGCCGACGCTGTTCGGGGACGTGGACAACTCGATGCGGATCGCCCGCGAGGAGATCTTCGGACCGGTCGTCTGCCTGATCCCGTACGGGGACGAGGCGGAGGCGGTACGGGTCGCCAACGACTCGGAGTTCGGGCTGAGCGGCAGCGTCTGGACGGGGGACGTCGAGCACGGCATCGACTTCGCGCGGCAGGTGCGCACGGGCACGTTCAACGTGAACACCTTCAGCCTGGACATGCTGGGGCCGTTCGGCGGCTACAAGAACAGCGGTGTGGGGCGGGAGTTCGGGCCCGAGGGGCTCGGCGAGTACCTGGAGCACAAGATGATCCACCTGCCGGCGGGCTACGCGGCGGGTGCGTGAGCGCCATGGGCGACCGCTGGGTGGTGGAGGTGGACCGGGGGGTCTGCATCGGCTCGGGGATGTGCGTGAACCACGCGCCGGAGGGCTTCGCGCTGGACTCGGCGCGCCAGTCGCACCCCCGGGATCCGGAGACGGACGCGAACGAGCCGGTCCTGGCGGCGGCGGAGGGCTGCCCGGTGGAGGCCATCATGATCACCCTGGCAGCCACCGGCGAGGCGGTGTTCCCCCCGGAGGAATGACCGGAGAAGCGCCGAACGGCGGCCCTGGCGGCGGCGGGCACCGGCCGGCCGCCGCCGGGGCCGCCGCGTGCGTGCGTACGTATGCATGCATGCGCGCACACGTAGGGCGGGATCAGGCCTTTCGCGCGGTCCCGGCAGCCCCGGCAGCCCCACCCGCCGGCGGCGCCGTCATGTCGATCAGGCGGCACACCGTCTCGATGTCGATCTTTACCTGGGCGATCGAGGCGCGTCCCGAGAGCCAGGTGATCAGTGCCGAGTGCCAGGTGTGCTCGATCACCCGGACCGCCGAGAGCTGCTCCGCCGTCGGCGGGGCGTCCAGGCCCATCGCGTCCAGGATGATCGCCGTGGTCAGCCGGGACACCGTGTCCACCTCGGGGCTCACGCTCCGGTCCGCGAACGTCAGGGCGCGGACCATCGCATCGGCGAGCTGCGGCTCCCGCTGCAGCGCGCGGAAGGCCCGCATCAGCGTCTCCGCGACCCGGGCGGCCGGGTCCTCGCCCGCCGGGGGCCGCTTGCGCAGCGTCGTGTGCATGTGCTGGAGCTGGTCCTGCATCGTCGCGACGAGCAGGTGCACCTTGGACGGGAAGTACCGGTACAGGGTGCCCAGAGCGACCCCGGCGGCCTCCGCGACCTCCCGCATCTGGACGGCGTCGAAACCGCCCCGGCTGGCCAGCTGGGCGCTGGCGTGCAGGATCCGGCGGCGGCGCGCCTCCTGGCGCTCCGTCAGGGGAGGGGACGCCGTCGTGGCGACGGCTTTCGCATCCGCTGTCATCTGTCCCGTTCCATGGCGTTCCGTGTCGTTGCGGTGCTGATTTCCGGGCTGTTCTCGTCGTGATCGGCAGGTGATCGGCAGGTGATCGACAACCAGCATCTCAGGCGCCGAAGCCGTGGCGTGAATCACCTGCTCCGCCTCTTACGGTGTGGTTTCCGGCCGGTAGATTCAATGGTCTTCGACGGATCAAGTCTGAAACTTGTTCTACATTATGCGAGCGGTTACGCTCCGGCGAAAGTGCAGGGAGAAGGGGGCCGAGAGTGACCGCTGAGGCCATGGTGACGAGCCCTTTTGCGGGTTCCGCCACCGACGGCGACCGCCCGTTGCGCATCGCACTCCTCACCTATAAGGGGAACCCGTTCTGCGGCGGCCAGGGCGTCTACGTCCGGCACCTCTCGCGGGAGCTCGTGAGGCTGGGGCACTCCGTCGAGGTCCTCGGCGCGCAGCCGTACCCGGTCCTCGACACCGGCGCCACGCTCACCGAACTGCCGAGCCTCGACCTGTACCGGCACCCCGACCCGTTCCGCACGCCGAAGCGCGACGAATACCGGGACTGGATCGACGCGCTCGAGGTCGCCACCATGTGGACCGGCGGATTCCCCGAGCCGCTGACCTTCTCGCTGCGGGCCCGGCGCCACCTCGCCGCCCGTGCGGGTGAGTTCGACGTCATCCATGACAACCAGACGCTCGGCTACGGCCTGCTGGCCGACCTCGGCGCGCCGCTGGTCACCACCATCCACCACCCCATCACCGTGGACCGGCAGCTCGACCTCGATGCCGCCAAGGACCGCAAGAAGCGGCTCTCCGTCCGGCGCTGGTACGGCTTCACGCGGATGCAGGGGCGCGTCGCCCGCAGGCTGCCGTCCGTGCTGACCGTCTCCGGATCCTCCAAGCAGGAGATCGCCGAGCACCTGGGCGTCCGCGACGAGCGCATCCACGTCGTCCACATCGGCGCAGACACCGACCTGTGGTCGCCCGACGCGTCCGTGGCCGAGGTACCGGGGCGGATCGTCACCACCTCCAGCGCCGACGTCCCCCTCAAGGGCCTCGTCCACCTCGTCGAGGCGCTCGCGAAGCTGCGCACCGAGCAGCCCGACGCCCACCTCGTCGTCGTCGGCAAGCGCGCCGAGCAGGGTCCGGTCGCCCGCGCGATCGACTCGTACGGCCTCCAGGACGCGGTCCGCTTCGTCAAGGGCATCACCGACGCCGAGCTCGTCGACCTGGTGCGCAGCGCACAGGTCGCCTGCGTGCCGTCGCTGTACGAGGGCTTCTCGCTGCCCGCCGCCGAGGCCATGGCCACCGGCACCCCGCTGGTCGCCACCACCGGTGGCGCGATCCCCGAGGTCGCGGGCCCCGACGGCGAGACCTGCCTCGCGGTGCCGCCCGGCGACGCGGGCGCGCTGGCCGCCGCGCTGGGCCGGCTGCTGGGCGACGCGCAGCTGCGGGCCCGCCTCGGCGCCGCCGGACGCGAGCGGGTGCTGGCCCGGTTCACCTGGGCCAGAGCCGCCGAGGGCACCGCCGCGCACTACCGCGCCGCCATCGAGCAGGCAGCCGGCCGCACCCGCCGCGCGCGGTGACCTTCCGCCTCATCCACACCACCCCCGATCACCCCCGCGACCGCGAAGGCAGGACCCCGTGCTGACCGTCGATTTCTCCCGGTTCCCGCTCGCCGCAGGCGACCGTGTGCTCGATCTGGGCTGCGGCGCCGGCCGGCACGCCTTCGAGTGCTATCGGCGCGGCGCCCAGGTGGTCGCAGTCGACCGCAACGGCGAGGAGATCCGCGAGGTCGCCAAGTGGTTCGCCGCCATGAAGGAGGCCGGCGAGGCCCCGGCCGGCGCCACCGCCACCGCCATGGAGGGCGACGCGCTGGCCCTGCCCTTCCCCGACGAGTCCTTCGACGTCGTCATCATCTCCGAGGTGATGGAGCACATCCCCGACGACAAGGGCGTGCTCGCGGAGATGGTCCGCGTCCTCAAGCCGGGCGGCCGCATCGCCATCACCGTGCCGCGCTACGGCCCGGAGAAGATCTGCTGGGCGCTCTCCGACGCGTACCACGAGGTCGAGGGCGGCCACATCCGCATCTACAAGGCCGACGAGCTGCTCGGCAAGATGAAGGCCGCCGGCCTCAAGCCGTACGGCACGCACCACGCCCACGGGCTGCACTCCCCGTACTGGTGGCTCAAGTGCGCGTTCGGCGTCGACAACGACCAGGCGCTGCCGGTGAAGGCGTACCACAAGCTGCTGGTCTGGGACATCATGAAGAAGCCGCTGGCCACACGGCTCGCGGAGCAGGCGCTCAACCCGCTCATCGGCAAGAGCTTCGTGGCGTACGCGACGAAGCCGCACCTGCCCGTCGGCGCGGCGAAGTGAGCTCGCCCGGGCGCACCGAACGCCTGGTCCTGGACGGGGTGCTGACCGCCGAGGAGGCCGCCGGGACGGTGGCCGGCATCCTCGCCGCGCAGCGCTCCGACGGGGCCATCCCGTGGTTCCGCGGGCACCACCTCGACCCGTGGGACCACACCGAGGCCGCGATGGCGCTGGACGCGGCGGGCGAGCACGAGGCGGCGGAGCGGGCGTACGACTGGCTGGCCCGGCACCAGAACGCCGACGGCTCCTGGTACGCGGCGTACGCCGACCGGCCGGACGGGGTGGACACCGCCGAGCCGCAGGACGCGAGCCTCGAGAGCAACTTCGTCGCGTACATAGCCGTCGGCGTCTGGCACCACTACCTGGCCACCGGCGACGACCCGTTCCTGGACCGTATGTGGCCCGTCGTGTACGCGGCGACCGAGTTCGTGCTCGCGCTCCAGCAGCCGGGCGGCGAGATCGGCTGGAAGCGGGAGGCCGACGGCAGTCCCGTCACGGACGCGCTGCTCACCGGCTCCTCCTCGATCCACCAGGCGCTGCGGTGCGCACTGGCGATCGCCGAGCACCGCGAGGAGCCCCAGCCGGACTGGGAGCTCGCGGCCGGGGCCCTCGGGCACGCGATCCGGCGGCACCCGGAGCGGTTCCTGGACAAGTCCCGCTACTCGATGGACTGGTACTACCCGGTGCTGGGCGGCGCCCTCACCGGCGCGGACGCGAAGGCGCGGATCGACGGGCGCTGGGACGAGTTCGTCGTCCCGGACCTCGGAGTGCGCTGCGTCCTGCCGAACCCGTGGGTGACGGGCGGGGAGTCCTGCGAGCTCGCCCTGGCCCTGTGGGCAACGGGCGAGTCGGACCGGGCGCTGGACATCCTGCGCTCCATCACGCACCTGCGCGCCGACAACGGCATGTACTGGACGGGCTACGTCTTCGAGGACAAGGCGGTGTGGCCGGTCGAGCAGACGACCTGGACGGCCGGGTCGCTGCTGCTGGCCGTGGCCGCGCTGGGCGGTGACGAGGCCACCGGGGCGGTGTTCGGGGGGCTGGAGCTGCCGGCCGGGCTGGAGCCGGACTGCTGCCGGTAGGCGGCGTTGCGGGCACGTGAGGGGGCAGGCCGCCGCGGACGGAGGCCTGCCCGTGGGGGAACTCGCGGTCAGTGGCGGTAGAGCCGGCCCGCGACGAGGTGTCCGATGACGAGGTACGCCACGGCCGCCACGCCGTAGCCCACCACCACCTGGACCCACTCCTGGTCGAAGGTGAACAGGTCGTAGGACCAGCCGGCCAGCCAGGTGGCGGCGTCGTGGATGAACTCCACGAGGCCGTTGCCCCGGTTGGCGTCGAGGAAATACAGCAGGATCCACAGGGCGATCACGAAGGCCAGCACGTCTGCCACCGCGGCGACGACCCGGCCGGCCTGAACGCCTCCGCGGGCGTGTACTCGGGTGTGTGTGCGCATGCTGCGCGTCTTGCCCCGGCCGTGCGAAACAAACCCGAACGGGTCCCCCAAGTGGCGGATCGCCGGGGCCCGGGTGACTCTGCGGGAGACACCTCACTCCCCGGAGGTCAACGTGTCCAAACCCAGCGTTTCCATACCCGGCGTGTCCATACCCGGAACTTCCCGACTCCGCCGCGCCGTCACGGCGCTGCTCGTGTCCACCGCGCTGGTCGCGGGAGGCACCGCGTGCGGCAGCGGCGCCGGCGGCAGCAGGGGCCAGCGCGAGGCCGTCCCCGTATCCGTGGCCGCGCAGCAGGCGGTCGCCGACGAGGCGCTCGCCGCGCAGGTGATCGCCGCAGAGGCGGTTGCCGCGCAGGGCACCGAGGAGGCGCTCGCCGCCGAGCCCACGCCCAGCACCTCCGCGGAGAAGCAGAAGTTCGCCAAGACGCGCTTCGTCGCCAACGCGGGGCTCGCAGCCGGGGCGACGTACCAGTGGATCATCAAGCCGTACCGCGCGGGCAAGTTCAAGAAGGGCGCCAAGGGCCGTACGTTCGCGCTCATCAAGGCGGGCCTCGCCGGAGCCTTCGCGTACAACCGGCTGAAGGCGGCCGCGGACAACGCCAAGGGCGACCCGCTGCTGTCGAAGGCGGTGGCCCCGCTGACGGCGGGCATCGCGTCCCTCAAGGGGCTGGGCTCCAAGCTGCGCAAGGGTGACGCGGGCGATGCCGACATCGGCTCCTTCGAAGGCGTCATCAGCGGGGTCAAGGACGCCGGCAAGAGCGCGGGTGCCCCGGTGACCGACAAGGTTCCGAGCGCCTCCCAGCTCAGCGGTGGATAGGCCTACGGGTCCCACCCCGACAAGCAGACAAGCAGACAGGCAGACAGGCAGGCCGGACGGGGCAGCGTCGCCCCTCCGGCCCGCCGCCTGTCTGCCTGCTTCAATGGGCGGATGATCGAGTTCCTGGCCCTCGCGGCCGCCGCCGCCGGCATCGGCTGGCTCGTCCGGCGCAGGCACCGGCAGCGGGTCGCCGCCGGGAGCCCGGACGGGATCCCGTGCATGGCCCGGCACCCGGCCGGCGCGGGCCGCTGGCGCACGGGCCGGGTGTTCCCCGGCCCCGCCGGGGCCCGTTGGGTGCCCCGGCGCGGGGAGCCCGTACCGCTGCCCGGCGGCCGGGCCACCGGGGTGCGGGCGCCGTCCGTGAAGGAGGGCATGTCCATCAACCCCGGATCGCGGATCGTGGCCTGCACGTACGGGACCGGCGAGGGCGGGAGCATCGAGATCGCCGTCATGCCGCTGGACCTGAGGGAACTGCTGGCGGCGGTCCCGCAGGCCGAGGCCGACGCCGGTGACACCCCTAGCTGTTGAGCTCCGCCAGGACGCGCAGGGTGTGCGGGTCCGGGGCCGTCAGGAGGAGGTCGGTGACCGGGCCCTTGCGCCACAGGTCGAGGCGTTCGGCGATCCGCTCGCGCGGCCCGATCAGCGAGATCTCGTCGGCGAACGCGTCCGGGACGGCGAGCACGGCCTCCTCCCGGCGGCCGGCGAGGAACAGCTCCTGGATGCGGCGGGCTTCCTCTTCATAGCCCATCCGCGCCATCAGGTCGGCATGGAAGTTGCGGGCGGCGTGGCCCATCCCGCCGATGTAGAAGCCGAGCATCGCCTTGACCGGAAGCAGTCCTTCGGCGACGTCGTCGCAGACCTTGGCCCGGGCCATCGGGGCGATCATGAACCCTTCGGGCAGGTCGGTGAGCGAGGCCTGGTAGACGTCGGTGCGGGTCGGCGACCAGTACAGGGGCAGCCAGCCGTCCGCGATCCGGGTCGTCTGCGCGATGTTCTTCGGGCCCTCCGCGCCCAGCAGGACCGGCAGGTCCGCGCGCAGCGGGTGGGTGATGGGCCTCAGCGGTTTGCCGATGCCGGTGCCGTCCTCCCCGCGGTACGGGTGCTGGTGGAAGCGGCCGTCGAGGGCGACGGGGGCCTCGCGGCGCAGCACCTGGCGCACGACGTCGACGTACTCGCGGGTCGCGGTGAGCGGGCTCGAGGGGAAGGGGCGGCCGTACCAGCCCTCGACCACCTGGGGGCCGGAGAGGCCCAGGCCCAGCATCATCCGGCCGCCGGAGAGGTGGTCCAGGGTCAGGGCGTGCATGGCGGTGGCGGTGGGGGAGCGGGCGGCCATCTGCGCGATGGCGGTGCCGAGGCGGATCCGCGAGGTGTGCGCGGCGATCCAGGTGAGCGGGGTGAAGGCGTCCGAGCCCCAGGCCTCGGCGGTCCACACCGAGTCGTAGCCGAGGTTCTCGGCCTCGGTGGCGAGGTCGAGGTGGGCCGGGTCGGGGCCGCGGCCCCAGTAGCCGAGTGCGAGTCCGAGGCGCATGTGCGTCCCCTCCGCGATGCCGTGGTGGCGCCGTGCGTGCCGCGCCACAGCCGTATCTGACGATGCGTCAGGTGACTGTAGGGCAACGGCCCCCCGCCCGGAAGGGCGGGGGGCCGTCGGGACGCTGCACCGGCCGTCGGCGCGGGGTCAGCCGCGCTGGATGCCCGAGGTGTCGTTCAGGACGCCGCGGCGGCCGTCCTGGGTCTGGGCGATCAGCGTGGCGGGGCCGCGCTGGTCGACCGCCAGGTACCAGGTGCCCGGCGCGAGTTCGGCGATCGGGCTGGGGGAGCCGTCCTCGGGGAAGAGGGGGCGGGCCACCGGGACCGCGAACCAGAACGGGGTGAAGTCCCCCGCCGGGGCGGGCGTCTGGTCCTGCGGCGCCGGAGCCGGGGTCGGGGTCGGGGTGCCGCCGTACGGCGGGGCCGGCTGCGGGGTGGAGCCGTACGGCTGCGGCTGCTGGCCGCCCGGGTAGCCGTACCCGGCGCCGGGCTGGGGCTGCGCCCCGTACGGCGCGGGGGCGACGGGCTTGGCCTCCGGCATCAGCGGGCCGGCGAGCGCCGGGATCTTGGCGCCCGCGACGGCCACACCGGCCAGCGCGAGGGTGGCCAGGAAGGCGATGATGCAGCCCGCGCCGAGGTCGGCGCCGCTCGGGCTGGTGATCAGGGACCAGAGGGAGGACCAGGCGGCCGCAACCGCGAGTACCGTCCCCCACGCGGCCAGGGGCAGGCCCGCGAGCTTCCGGGTCTCCGGCTGGAAGCGGGCCGCGATGATCAGGCCGGCCGCGATGAAGCCGAGCAGGAAGATGGTGGGAAGCGCCAGACGGTACACGTCGGTGTCCCACACGCTCGGCAGGTCGAGGCCGGTCGCGGAGTAGAAATCGAGGAACGAGGCGATGAACAGCAGCACCGCTGCTCCGATCACCACGCCGTCGCCTCGAGTGAGGGAGCGGATGTTCACGTCTTAGGTGTCCTTCTCGGTCTCGGTCGTCTCGTGGTGCCGCGGTCGCACGTGCAGGAGCGGGGCGGGCGGGACCATGGTACGGAGGTTCCCCGCGGCCGAGAGGATCGGGGCGGCAGGCTGTCCCGGTGGGACTACCCGCCCAAGAAGCCGACGATGCCGTCCGCGATGCCCTGGGCCGCCTTCTGCCGCCACTCCGGACTCGTCAGCAGCGCCGCGTCCTTGGCGTCACGCATGTTGCCGCATTCGATGAACACCTTGGGCCGCGTCGAGAGATTGAGTCCGCCGAGATCGTCGCGGACGACCAAACCGGTGCCGCTGCCGAGGTAGTTGGCGGGGGCGGAGCCGGTGGTCCGGGCGAAGTTCGAGGCGATCCGCTCGCCGAGGTCCCGCGAGGGGGCGACGATCTTGGCGGTGTCCGCGGCACCGCCCTTGACCTTGGCCGGGAGGATGATGTGGTAGCCGCGGTTGCCCTCGGAGACGCCGTCCGCGTGGACCGAGACCACGGCGTCGGCGGTGGCCTCGTTGCCGATGCGGGCGCGCTCGTCGATGCAGGGGCCGAAGGGGCGGTCGGCCTGGTGGGTGAGGACCACCTTGAGGCCCTTGGCCTCCAGGGCGGCCCGCAGCCGGCGGGACACGTCGAGGGTGAACTCCGCTTCCATGTAGCCGGAGTTGGTGGTGGTGCCGGTGGTGTCGCACTCCTTGCGGTTGGTGCCGATGTCGACCTTCTTGTCGATCTCGGCGGTGTGCTTGAAGTTGCCGGTGTTGTGGCCGGGGTCGATGACCACGGTCTTGCCGGCGAGCGGGCCCTTGGCGGGGCTCTGGCTGTTGGCGGGGCCTTCCGCGGGGCTCCCGGTGGGGGCGGAGCTCGGGGTCGCGGCCGTGCCGTCCGTGGGGGAGGCGGCCGGCATCACGATCCGGGGCGGGCGGGCGTCGTCCGCCCCCGCACCGGTCGTCACCTGTACGAGGACCCACCCCGCCAGGGCGGTCGGGGCGAGCACGGCGGCCCCGACGGCGAGGCCGGAGCGGCGTGCGAACGACCGCGGCTCCGGGCTGACCGAGGAGGAGGACTCGGGGGATGGGGGACTGTCGTCGTAGGGCACGTCGCGATGCTAGACCGGCCACCGGCCGGCGGCGCGGACCGTGGGCCATACGGGGGCGTGGTGCGCTTATACCGTTATATGCCTGGATGTTCCGAATGGCCCTGACGGGCCGCCGACCTGCCCCTTCGGGGTCCTGAGCACCGGACCCGCGCCACTGGAGCGGGGGCCGGGCCTTCGGATCCCGGGGCTGCGGGGCTGCGGGGCCGCGCGGCCGCCTGGGGCTGCGGCCCCCGGGGGTGCCGGGCCGCCGGAGGCGTGCGACCGGCCTCCGGCTTCCGGGGCTGCCGGGCCGGGGCTGCGGGGCTGCCTCGGTGCCGGGTCCGCCGGGGGCCCGGGGGCGTGGGATGCCGACGGGCCGGGTCCCGGCCGCGGCGCCGTCAGATGCCGGGGGCCGTGCGGCGCAGGACGCGGAGGGAGTCGGTCACCGAGATCTCCTCGAAGGCGCCGGAGGCGAGGGCGCGCAGGTAGATCCGGTACGGGGCCTGGCCGCCGTCGGCCGGGTCCGGGAACACGTCGTGGATGACGAGCGTGCCGCCCTCGGCGACGTGCGGGGCCCAGCCTTCGTAGTCGCCCGTGGCGTGCTCGTCGGTGTGGCCGCCGTCGATGAAGACCAGGCCGAGCTTGCCGCCCCAGGCCGCGGCGACCTGCGGGGAGCGGCCCACGATTGCGATGACGTGGTCCTCGAGGCCCGCCCGGTGCAGGGTGCGGCGGAAGGTCGGGAGGGTGTCCATCAGTCCGACCTCCGGGTCCACCACGGTCGGGTCGTGGTACTCCCAGCCGGGCTGCTGCTCCTCGCTGCCGCGGTGGTGGTCGACCGTCATGGCGGCCACCCCGGCCTCGCGGGCGGCGTCGGCCAGCAGGATGGTGGAGCGGCCGCAGTACGTGCCGACCTCGAGGAGGGGGAGCCCCAGTGCCGCTGCCGCGGTGGCGGCCTCGTACAGGGCCAGGCCCTCTCGTACGGGCATGAACCCCTTGGCGGCCTCGAAGGCGGCGAGGGTCTCCGGCTTGGGGGTGGCCATGTGTTCCTCCGAGGGGGTGGGGCGTGTTGCGGTGGGCTGGGCGGCCCATGGTGCCTTACCGGCTGGTAGCGCACCATGTCGGGGGCCTTCGGGGTGGGGGTGCCGCTGCGCGGGGCCGTCTCCCCGTCCCGCCCTTTCACCGTTTCCCCGGGCTCCGCCCGGACTCCGGTCGGGTGCGGCGCCGTTGCGGGGGGCGCTGCCCCCGAGCCCCCGCGCCTCGAGCGCCGGCGGGGCTGGATCGGGTCGGGTGCGGCGCCGTTGTGGGGGCGGTGCCCCGAGCCCCTGCGCTTCGAGCGCCGGCGGGGCTGGATCGGGTCGGGTGCGGCGCCGTTGCGGGGGCGGTGCCCCGAGCCCCTGCGCCTCGAGCGCCGGCGGTGTCGTCGCCGGGCCTTCGCTCGGGGCCGCGGTCGAGTCCGCCGGGGTGCTGTCCGAGGAGCTCCCGCGCCGCCTGGCGGCGGGGCTCGCCTCGGCGCGGCGGAGGCCCGCCGGGCCGGGCTGATCCACCGGCCGACCGCCGCCGGGCTGCCGACCTGCTCGGTCCGGTCGCCCCGGCCGGCGTCGTCGCCCCGCCCGCGTCGTGGTGGCCCGAGGGCGGGGGCGGATCCCCGACGGGGAAGGGGGAAGCGCCCGCCTCCTCGCCCGCCTCCGCGGCCATCGCCGTCGGCCTCGGCACGTACGCGAAGATCCCCACCTGTGGGGAGAGGGCGGGGCACTTGCCCAAGGGGCGGACCGTGGCCGAGGACCGCCATGCCGAGCAGGCCGACACGGCGCAGACCAGCTGCGCCTGTTATGCCTCCGGCCCGTCCGAGCCGCCGGGCGAGGCGGTCCAGCGGGACCTGATGCTGAGCGGCTTCGGACCCGGGCTCGCAGCCGACGAACAGCAGCGTCGCTTCAACACGGCATGGGGCGACGGCGACCAGGAGACCGGTCTGGGCGTCGGTGACGAGGCCTGCCGGACGGACAAAGGATCCAAGACCGTTTGCGCCCTCGCCGTCCGCGACGGCAACCTCACCGTCGACGCGACCCTCACCCGTGAACGGCACCCCGGGTCGTCGTGTGAGCAGGACGCCAAGGAACTCGCCCGTACCGCGCCGGCGGCCGTGCCGCGCTGACCCAGCCGGGACCGCGGCGCCTATACGGCGGCAGGGACGAGGTGCGTCCGCAGGAGCATCTGCGCCGCGTGGTCCACGAGATGCCGCATGCCCGGTACGTGTTGCTCGTCGCCGTCCAGCGTGGTGAGCAGGCGGTGCGCCTCGCCGCGGAACGCGTCGAGGTCCGCGGCGTACCGGTCGAGCACGGCCGGCGCGAGGAGGAGGCGGGTCAGCTCCTCGCGCGCCTCCTCCGAATTCCGCGCGGCGGCGCACCAGCCGAGGACTTCCTGCCGGGCCCGAGGCGTGGCGGCGTCATCGAGGACGCAGGTGAGCAGATAAGTGACCGTCCCGTTGAGGAGGTCCTCATTGCGGCCGGACAGGATGTCTTCCTGATCGTTGAACAACTGCCACAGGATGCCGAATATGTAGCCGAACTCCCGCCACAGTTCCACTCTTTCGTCACTCGCGCCCGACAATATCGCCCCCATCGCCGTGATCATCGAGAACGGTCCGCCGGATTTCCCGCGGTAGGCCTCGATCACCGAGTTCCGGGTGGCGCCGTCGGCATCTCCGTCGATGTCGCTCAGCTGCCCCTCGGTGCCCACCACCCAGCCGGTCGCGATCTCGGCCGTCAGGGCGCCCTGGACCTCCGCCGACACCGGGAGGGACCGGATGATCTGGATCGGGACCACCGCGCCGCTGAGCACCGAGGCCAGCAGGGCCTCGTTCTGGGTCAGGCTGTCCGAAGCGGACGTGCCGTGCCCGTCGGCCAGGTCGTCGAGGTAGCAGGCCGAGGTCCACCACAGCACGTGCACCGCGGCCAGCGGGACGGCCGGCCCGGGATCCCCCGTCTCGACGGCGTGCACCATCATCGGGAGCACCGACAGGGGATGCTTCAGTTTTTGATGCCGGAGGAGTCTGCTCACCGCGCTCTTCGCGGCGCCCGTACCCGGGGCCGGGGCGAGGCGTAAGAGGGCGGTCGCCAATTCCGCGTCTATGTCCAAGGAGACTTGCCGGTGCAGGTCCGCGTACGTTACGCAATTCACAGGCGATTTCCTTCCTGAAGTGAAATGGGGTCGGCGTTAACGCCCCAGATTGGATCATTTGGTACTGAGGGGATCTAGAGCGATTTTCGGACTTGGCCGGTATTGGCCCGCGCCGGTTCGGTGCGGGGTCCGTCGCATTCGAACCACACCGTTTTCCCGGTGTCCGTCGGCTCGATGCCCCAGCGGTCGGTGACGGCCTCGACCAGACGCAGCCCGCGCCCGCCCTCGGCGAGCTCCCCGCCGTCGGGGTGCACCACGCGCACCGGGCTCGGGCAGTCGTCCGCCACCTCGACACGCAGCCCGCCCGGCCCGCACAGGATGAGCACCGAGCAGGCCCGGCCGGGTACGTGCCGGACGACGTTGGAGACGAGCTCGGTCAGCGCCAGCTCGGCGGCGTGGGTCAGCCCGGCCAGGCCCCAACTGGCCAGGTAGATCCGCAGGATGCGCCGCATGTGCCGGGCCGAATGCTCACTCACGGTGAAGCCCATGCGGTAGCTCTCGCCAAGTCCGGTTGCTGAATGCTCAGTTACGTGATTCACGTCACCAGAGTGGGGCGAGGTGGTTACGCTCGGCTACGGACCGAAACGAACGCCGCAAGGCGTGTACTTGGGGGTGACCGCCTCATGGTCAACATCCGCGACCTCGATCCCAGCGCGTCCCCGCTGGACTACTACGGCGCGGAACTGCGCCGGCTGCGGGAGGCCGCCCGGCTGAAACAAGGGCAGCTCGGGGACCTGATCTTCTGCACGGCCTCGCTGATCGGCCAGATCGAAACGGCGAGGAAGGTCCCGACCCGGGAGTTCTCGGAGCGGCTCGACGCCTCGCTGGACACCGACGGGCTGTTCTCGCGGCTGGTTGGGTTGGTACTGAGGAGTCAGCTGCCGTCGTGGTTCCAGGAGTACGCGGAGATGGAGGCCCAGGCCTCGTACATCTCCACCTTCCAGCCGCAGTTGGTCTACGGCCTGCTGCAGACCGTGGAGTACGCGCAGGCAGTGCTTGGCGTGCGGGGAACGAACGGGCTCGACGTGAAGGTGGCGGCCCGGATGGATCGGCAGCGCATCCTGGACCGCGAGAACCCGCCACTGATGTGGGTGGTGATGAGCGAGGCCGTGCTGTACCAGGAGATCGGTGGCCGGGCGGTCATGCGGAACCAACTCGACCACCTGTTGGCTCTGCAGAGCCGGGAGTGGGTGCGGGTGCAGATCCTGCCCTTCGAGGCGGGCGCCCATGCGGGGCTGATGGGCTCGTTTACCCTCCTGCGCTTCGAGGACGACCCGGACCTCGTCTATACCGAGGACTTTGTCCAGGGCCATATGACGGCCAATCCACAGGCTCTCAGGGAGGGTTCGCTCCGTTACGATCATTTGCAGGCCGCCGCGCTCTCCGTGGAGGACTCGGCGGCGCGGATCGCCCGTGTAATGGAGGAGCGTTATGGGCACCAACCAGAACCTGACGGGCGCAAGGTGGCGTAAGTCCTCGTACAGCGGCGACACGGGCGGCGAGTGCGTGGAGTGCGCCCCCCTCGGCGCCGCCGCCTGGCGCAAGGCTTCGTACAGCGGCACCACCGGCGGTGATTGTGTCGAGGTCGCCGCCCAGCCCTGCCGGATCGCCGTCCGGGACTCCAAGAACCCCGAAGGCCCCGCCTTCACCGTGAGTCCCGCCGCCTTCGCTGCGTTCGTCGGCGCCCTCTAGGAGTGGAGCAGCACATAGGGCCGTTCCGGACGGTCGCTGTGCTCGGCCAGGGGGGGATGGGCCGGGTGGTGCTGGGGGTGGGGCCGGACGGGCGGTACGTCGCGGTCAAGCAGGTGCATGCCGAGCTGGCCGGGGACGAGGGGTTCCGGGCGCGGTTCCGCCGCGAGGTGGACGCCTCGCGGCGGGTGGCCGGCGGCTACACCGCCGCGGTGGTCGACGCCGATCCCGAGGCGGAGATTCCGTGGCTGGCCTCGCAGTTCGTGCCGGGGCCCTCGCTGAGCCGGGCCGTGGAGACCGCCGGGCCGCTGCCCGAGGAAGCCGTGCGCCGGCTGGCCGCCGGGCTCGCGCACGCCCTGGCCGACGTACACCGGGCGGGGCTGATCCACCGGGACCTCAAGCCGTCCAACGTGCTGCTCGCGGAGGACGGCGTACGGGTCATCGACTTCGGCATCGTGCGGGCGGTCGGCGACCAGACGCGGATCACGCACGACGGCTCGCTCATGGGATCGCCCGCGTTCATGTCGCCCGAGCAGGTGCTGGGGCAGGAACTCACCCCGGCCAGCGACGTGTTCTCGCTCGGAGCGACCCTCGTCATGGCCTGTACGGGCAAGGCGCCGTTCGCCGGGAGCTCGGTGCCCCGCATCCTGCACGAGGTCGTGCACGCCGAACCGGACCTGAGCGGGGTACCGCCCCGCCTGCGCGAGGTCATCGCGTGGTGCCTGGCCAAGGACCCGGCCGGCCGGCCGACCACGCGCGAGCTGCTGAGCAGGGTCGGCGGGCTGACGCCGGCGGCGCGGCCGTGGCCGGAGGCGGTGAACACGCTGATCCACGACCAGCTGGTCGTGATGGGCGCGCTGCTGCGCCAGGCCACGGGTCCCGAAACGGCTCCCGCAACGGCTCCGGAAACAGTCCCCTGGTGGCGTCGCCGCTGGCCGCGGCCGCTGGTCGTGGCGATTGCCCTGGTGGGCGTCGTGGCCGCGGCCGGGCTGACCGTGGGGCGGTCGTACCTCGGGGAGACGTACCGCGACTTCATATTGGATGTCCGGTCGGTAGGGCTGGGGCAGAAGAAGGACAAGTACCCGGCGAAGCCCCCGTCCTGTGAACAGGTCCGGGGCGAGTTGAGCGTGCCGTCCGGTTTCGACCAGCCGGCCGGGTTCGGGCCGGTCGAGCAGTCCGGCTCGGCCTATGCCCGCTGCACCTGGACCAACCGGACCGGTGACGAGATCGAAGCGGAGTGGACGTTCTTCTCGACCGAGAAGGGCGCGGGCAGCGGGGCCGAGCGGGCGAGGAAGCGCCTCGAGATCTTCTACGAGCCCGGCAAGACCCGGCGTGACATCGACCTCGGGTTCGCCGACGAGGGTATGTGGCAGCCGCCGCCCAAGGACGACAGGTTTCCGAACTGCCGTCTGTACGTACGGGACGTCAACATGGTGCTCCACGTCTCGGTGACGGGCCCCCGCTACCCGACCGGCACGTGTGAGGCCGTCACGCGGGAGGTCGCCGCCTCGGTCGTGGAACGGGTGGGGAAGTGATGAGGCCGCTCAAGGAGTCCGATCCGGCCACGGCGGGACCGTACCGGCTGCTCGCCGAGCTCGGCCGGGGCGGCATGGGTCGCGTGCTGCTCGGCGCCGCACCGGACGGGCGGCTCGTCGCCGTCAAGCAGGTGCACGCCCGGTTCGCCGACGACGACGGTTTCCGCGTCCGGTTCCGGCGGGAGGTCGCCGCCTCGCGGAGGGTGTCCGGCGCCTTCACGGCCGCGGTCCTGGATGCCGACGCGGACGCGGAGGCGCCGTGGCTGGCCTCGGTGTTCGTGGCCGGGCCTTCGCTGGGGGCCGTGGTGGAGCGCGCCGGGGCGCTGCCCGAGGAGACCGTACGAAGGCTCGCCGCCGGGCTGGCGACGGCCCTCGCCGAGATCCACCGGGCGGGGCTGGTGCACCGGGACCTCAAGCCGGACAACGTACTGCTCGCCCGGGACGGGGTGCGGGTGATCGACTTCGGAATCGCGCGGGTGGCCCGGCCCGGCGAGGTCACCGAGCTGACGCAGGCCGGCACCGTGATCGGCTCGCCCGCGTTCATGTCGCCCGAGCAGGCCGAGGGCGGTGAACTGACCCCGGCGAGCGACGTGTTCTCCCTCGGGTCGGTCCTGGTGCTGGCCGCGACGGGCCACAGCCCCTTCGTGGCGGCGACGGTGGTGCTGACCCTGTACAACGTCGTGCACTGCGAACCCGACCTCCTCGGCCTCCCGCCGGGTCTGCGCGAGCTCGTCACCCGCTGCCTGGCCAAGGACCCGGCGGCCCGGCCGTCCCCGGCGGAGATCCTGGGCCTGACCGGCGCGGCCGACGGTACGCAGTGGCCGCCCGCGGTCGAGCGGATGGCCGCCGCCCAGCGCGAGGAGATCGACGGGCTGCTCTGGGCCCCGGACGGTACGGCTCGCCCGCTCGGGGGCCCGGACGCGGACCCGGACGCGGCGACCGCGACCGCGGTGGCGGTCCGCCCGGAGCGGGCCCACGCGCCACGCGGCCGGCGGCTGCGCCCGCGGAACCTGCTGCTGGCCGCGGGCGTCCTCGCGGCGGCCGGGGCCGGGGTGACGTACGGGTTGCGCGCGCTGGAGGAGCCGCCGCCGGCGGAGGCGGACCGGTACCTGAGCGTGCCGCTCTGCACGGAGGCGACCGGGAAGCTCCCGCTGCCGCAGCAGGAGATGCGGCCGTCCGGCGACAACGATTCGCCCGTGAAGTCGTCCGTGGGCTGCAGCTGGCGGGCGGCCTTCGACGTGGTCGGCGGCGAGGAGGAGCCGAAGCCGCACGCGTCCGTCAGCTGGTCCGTGGAGCGCAGCGGCCGCGTCCCGGGCAGCGGGACGGAGCGCACGCGGTTCAACCTGGGCAGCGGGCGGCCCGAGACCGGTCTCGGGGTGGGGGACGGCGCGCAGTGGTCGACTCCGATGACCGGGCAGACCTGTGCGCTGGGTGTGAGCGACGGCAACCTCCTGGTGCGGGTGGCCCTCGGCGGTCCGCAGCATCCCGCCGCGACCTGCGAGAGCGAGGCGAAGGAGATCGCCAAGGCCGCGCTGGAGGCGATGCCCCGCTGAGCGGGGGCCGAGTGGAGAGGGGGAACAGGGCGGTATGGAAGACCTGGGGCCGTCGGGACCGAAGCACGTGGGGCCGTTCGACGTGCTCGGCGTGCTCGGGCAGGGCGGGATGGGGCGGGTGCTGCTGGCCGCCGGGCCGGACGGGCGGCTCGTCGCCGTCAAGCAGGTGCTCGCGCACTACGCCGACGACGAGGGCTTCCGGGCCCGGTTCCGGCGTGAGGTCACGGCCTCGCGGAAGGTGTCCGGCGCCTACACGGCGGCGGTGATCGACGCCGACGCGGACGCCCCGACGCCCTGGCTCGCCTCGGTGTTCGTGGCCGGGCCGTCCATGGGCGCCGTCGTCGGGGAGGTCGGGGTGCTGCCGGAGGACGTCGTACGGCGCCTCGCGGCCGGGTTGGCGTCCGCCCTGGCGGAAATCCATCGGGCCGGGCTGGTGCACCGGGACCTCAAGCCCGACAACGTGCTGCTCGCCGAGGACGGCGTACGGGTCATCGACCTGGGCATCGCGCGGGCGACGGAGCCCGACGCCGAGGGCGACACCGAGCTGACGCGGACCGGCTGGGTCGTCGGCTCGCCCTCGTACATGTCGCCCGAGCAGGCCGAGGGCAAGCCGCTCACCCCTGCCAGCGACGTGTTCTCGCTCGGCTCGGTGCTGGCCATGGCGGTGACCGGCCGCAGTCCGTTCGCCGGACCCTCCGCCCTCAAGACGCTCTACGACGTGGTGCACGCCGAGCCCGACCTGAGCGCCGTTCCGCCGGGGCTGCGCGAGGTCGTCGCGAGCTGCCTGGCCAAGGACCCGGCCGCCCGGCCGTGCCCGGCGCGGTTGCGCGAGCTGATCGGTCCGGTGGCGCCGGCGGGTCGGCAGTGGCCCTCCGCCGTGTACGGGATGATCGCCGCGCAGCGGGCGGAGATCGACCGGCTGGTCGACGGCCACGGCCACGGCCACCCCGACGGCGACGGCCCCGCCGAGCCCTCGGCGCCGCCCGTCCCGGCCCCCGTACCCCGACCCGCGCTCGAGCCGCAGAAGGGTCCGGCCATTGCGGACACGAAGGAGACCCCGCCGAGCGTCCCGCTGATCCCGTCCGTCCCGCCCACCCCGGCCGTCCCCCCGGACACCCCCCGCTCCCGCAGCCCGTGGCGCGCTCCGCGCCGGGTCGCGGCCCTGGCGGCGGTCGGTGTCCTCCTCGTGGCCGGTACAGGGGTCGCGCTGTACGTACGGGACCGGGTCACGACCCCTCTTGCGTACACAGCCGTCCCGACCTGCCGGACGGCGTACGGGAAAGTGCCCCTGGCGTTCGCGTCGCCGGCAGGTGACACCCGCTCCGAGACGGCCGAGCGCGTGCAGGCGGCCTGCAACTGGGACGGGCTCCGCACCGCCGCTTCGCCGGCCGGACTGGTCCGGTGGGACCTGAGTCTCGGCGGGAACGCGGACACCAACGCGGCGGCGCAGAGGCGGCGTTTCCAAGGGGAGGCGACCGGCCGGCGCGAGGCGCCCCGCCTCGGGTTCGGTACCGAGGCCTATTGGGGCTCCCCCGGTTCGGACTGGAGCTGTGTCCTCTCCGTCCGCGAGGGCAATCTCTCCGTCTGGGTGGGCCTCCAGGCGAAGCCGTACACCAAGGGCGACTGCGAGACGAAGGCGAAGGAGGTGGCCCGGGCCGCGCTGAAGGCCGCCACTCGCTGATCCGGCACCCCGGCCGAAGAACACGGTTGTCTGACCTTCCGTCAGAATGGAACGTGTTCTAATCTGCCGCGCATGGGCATCGGAATCACTGGGGAACAGCGGGAGTTGGCCGGAGCCGTACGTGGCTGGGTGGCGCGGGCCGTGCCGCCCGAGGAGGTGCGCAAGCTGCTCGACACCCCGCCGCAGACCGGGGTGCGCCCCGCCTACTGGGACGCGATGGCCGCGCAGGGGCTGCTCGAGCCGCACCTGGAGGGCGGCACCCTGCTCGACCTGGCCGTCGTCGTCGAGGAGGCCGCCCGGGCCGCGCTGCCCGGGGCGTTCCTGCCGAGCGCGCTGGCCTCCGTACTGCTGGAGCGGGCCGGGGCGCAGCCCCTCGACGGGCGGGTCGGCGCGGTCGCCCTCGGCCCGGGGACCCTGAACGCCGTCGCCGTCGAGGGCGGCGGGTACCTCCTCGACGGCGAAGCACCCCCGGTGCTCGGCGCCGGGGAGGCCGACCTCGTGCTGCTCGCCGCCGAGGCCGCGCACGGCACGTGCTGGTTCGCCGTGGACGCCGCCGCACTGGACATCCGTACGCACGAGAGCGCCGACCCGACCCGGCCCACCGCCGAGGTGCGGGCCCGCGCCGTCAGCGTGCCGCCCGGGCGCCTGCTCGGCCTGGACGCGGCCCTGGTCCGGGACCTGGCCTGCACGCTGTTCGCCGCCGACGCCTGCGGCACCGCCGCCTGGGCGCTGCACACCGCCGCCGAGTACGCCAAGGTGCGCGAGCAGTTCGGCCGGCCCATCGGGCAGTTCCAGGGCGTCAAGCACCTGTGCGCCGACATGCTGGTGCGCCTCGAACAGGCCCGCGCCCTGGCCTGGGACGCCGCCCAGGTGAGGGACGAGCCGGCGCCGGTGCGCTCGCTCGTGGCCGCGCTGGCCGCCGGGAGCGCGCTCGACGCCGCCTACTCCTGCGCCAAGGACTGCATCCAGGTCCTCGGCGGGATCGGCTTCACCTGGGAGCACGACGCGCACGTGTACCTGCGCCGGGCCGTCGTCGCCCGCCAGCTCCTGGGGCCCGGCGACGGGCACCGCCTGCGGGCCGTCCGGCTGGCGGCGGCCGGAGCCCGGCGCGAGCTGCGCCTGGAACTGCCCGCGGACGCGGAGACCCACCGCGCGAAGGCCCGTACCGCCATCGAGGACGTGCGCGGGCTCGACCCGGCGGCCGCCCGGCGGATCCTGGCCCCCACCGGGTACGCGGCCCCGTACCTGCCGCCGCCCTACGGGCTCGGCGCCGGGCCCGCCCAGCAGCTCGTCGTCCAGCAGGAACTGCGCGCGGCCGGGGTCAGGCTCGCCGACCTCGGGATCGCCACCTGGGTCGTGCCCTCGCTGCTCGCCTACGGGACCGACGCGCAGCGGGAGCGGTACCTGCCGGCGACCCTGCGCGGGGACGTCGCCTGGTGCCAGCTCTTCTCCGAGCCGGGGGCGGGCTCGGACCTGGCCTCGCTGCGGACCAGGGCGGAGCGGACGGCGGACGGCTCCTGGAAGGTCAACGGACAGAAGGTGTGGACGAGTTCCGCGCACAGCGCCGACTTCGGGATCCTGCTGGCCCGGACCGACCCGGCCGCCCCCAAGCACAAGGGGCTCGGCTACTTCGTGGTCGACATGAAGAACACCCCGGGGATCGACGTGCGCCCGCTCAAGGAGATCACCGGCGAGGCCCTCTTCAACGAGGTCTGGTTCGACGACGTCCTGCTGCCGGCGGACGCCCTCGTCGGCGCCGCCGACGACGGGTGGAAGGTCGCCCGCAACACGCTCGGCAACGAGCGGGTCCACATGGCCGACCAGATGACCTTCGACACCGCGCTCGAGGCGCTGATCGCCCGCTCGGCGGAACTCGACGGTGCGTACCGGGCGCGGATCGGGGCCCTCACCGCCGAGGCGCACGCCCTGGCCTGCATCGGGCTGCGCACCACGCTCCAGCAGGTGTCGGGGCTGGAGCCGGGCGCGGGTGCGTCCGTACGCAAGCTCGTCCAGACCCCGCACCAGCAGCGGACCGCCGAGCTCGCGCTCGAACTGCTGGGCCCGGCGGGCGCGGTACGGGAGGGGGCGGGGGAGCGGGCGGTGCACGGGATGCTCATGTCCCGCTGCCTGACCATCGCCGGGGGCACCACGCAGGTCCAGCTCAACGTAGTCGCCGAGCGGATCCTCGGCCTCCCCAGGGACTAGGAGTTGTCGGGCATGAAGTCGTACATCGTGGGCGTCGGCATGACGAAGTTCGAGAAGCCGGAGTCGAAGGACTGGCAGTACTGGGACATGGCGAAGGAGGCCGGGACCGCGGCGCTGGCGGACGCGGGGATCTCGTACGAGGACGTCGAGCAGGTGCCGGTGGGGTACTGCTTCCAGGCCTCCACGGCGGGGCAGCGGGCCGCGTACGAGCTGGGGCTGAGCGGGGTCCCGGTCTACAACGTGAACAACAACTGCGCGACGGGCTCGACGGCGCTGATGATGGCGCGGCAGTTCGTGGAGGGCGGGATCAGCGACTGCGTGCTGGCGCTCGGCTTCGAGAAGATGAAGCGCGGGGCGCTGGGCGGCGGGGCGGACGGCGGCGACTTCAAGACCTCGCCGGTGGCCCGGCACTACGGGATCATGGCCGCGGGCCACGGCTTCGAGATGTCCCCGCCCACCGCGCAGATCTTCGGGAACGCGGCGCGCGAGCACATGGAGCGCTACGGGACCACGGCCGCGCAGCTGGCGGCGGTGGGGGCGAAGAACCACCGGCACTCGGCGAACAATCCGAACGCGCAGTTCCAGGACGTGTACACGGTGGAGGAGATCCTGGCGGCGAAGCCGATCCACGAGCCGCTGACGAAGCTGCAGTGCTCGCCGACCTCGGACGGGGCTGCGGCCGCGGTGGTCGTCTCGGAGCGGTTCGTCGTCCGGCACGGCCTGCACGACAAGGCGGTCGAGATCGTCGCGCAGGCGATGACGACGGACACGGAGGAGTCGTTCGCCTCCGGCTCGTGCATCGACGTGGTCGGCAAGCCGATGACGGCGGCGGCCGGGCGGGCGGTGTTCTCGTCCTGCGGACTCGGCATCGACGACGTGGACGTGATCGAGCTGCACGACTGCTTCTCGATCAACGAGCTGCTGACGTACGAGGCGCTCGGCATGTGCGAGGAGGGCGCCGCCGGGAAACTGGTGGAGTCGGGCGCGACGACGTACGGCGGGCGGTGGGTGGTGAACCCCTCGGGCGGCCTGATCTCGAAGGGCCACCCCCTGGGCGCCACCGGGCTCGCGCAGGCGGCGGAACTGGTCTGGCAGCTCCGCGCCGAAGCGGGCCCCCGGCAGGTCCCGGGAGCCCGCATCGGCCTGGCCCACAACATAGGCCTGGGCGGCGCGGCCGTCGTGACGCTGCTGCGGCGGGGCTGACCCGTTCCGCGGCTCCGGGGGCTCGGGGATAGGCTCCGGCCCCGTGAGCGACATGCGCGAGACCTCCTTCAGCGTCACCGGCAACGTGACCCGGGACGAGTACACCGAGGCGGCCAAGGCGGCCGGGCTGCTGCGCAGGGGGCGGGCGGTGGCCGCTCTCGGCACGGTCTTCCTGGGCGCGGCGAGCGTGTCGCCGACCCCGGGCGGCCTGACCGTGCACCCCGTCTCCCTCGGCATGGCGGTGGCGTACGGCCTCGTCGTGCTGCTCGTCCTGCCGCGGCTGGCGGTGGCCCTGGGCTTCCGCTCCGGCCGGGCCGCCGAGCAGAAGCGGGCCGTGGTGGACGGTGCGGGCATCGAGGTGTTCCGCGGCGGGGAGTCGCAGCGGATCGTGTGGGACGAGGTGCGCCGGTACCACGAGACGCCCCGGCTGCACGTGTTCGTGGGCCGCTCGCGCCGCCGGACGTGTCTCGTGGCGCTGCCGAAGCGGCTGTTCACCGACCCGGGCGAGAGCGACCTCCTCGCCGCCCTCGCCCGCTCCCGCGCAGGCGACGGCTCTACGGTTCCAGCGTCGGGTCCGTGACCGCCTCGCCCGTCACGGCGCGGCGGACGGCGTCCGCCAGCGCCCCGGGCGGGTCGTCCCGCAGCACCACCCCCGCCGCTCCCGCGGCGAGCGCTCCTTCGACCAGGCCCGGCCGGGCCGACCCGGCCAGCAGCAGCACCCGGCACTCCGGGGCCTCGCAGCACACCGCCGCCACCTCCGCGAGCACCTGCGGCCGGTCCGCGTCCACCAGCGCCACGGCCGGACGGGCCGTCAGCGCCGCAGCGCCCACGTCCGCACCGGGCGCGACCCGGGCGACCACGTCGAGGTCCGGCTCCAGCTCGAGCAGAACCGCCAGCGCGCCGGCCGACGTGCCCGGACCCTCCGCCAGCAGGACCCGCAACGACCTCGCCGTACGGAAATTCCGAGGCATCTCGCTCACCCCGCCACCCTAAGCGGCCCCGAGGGTGTGGGGGCACGTCCCACGCCGCCCGAGCGCCCGGCAACACGCCCCGCCGAACGTCATCCTGACGTGGAGTCAGGAGTCTTCCCAAGTGATGGGGCGTGCGTTATACATTCCTTCACCGGTCCGACCTAGAACGCGTTCTAGAAGGCGGCCGGTCCCGCAAACGACCTCGGTGCGGCCGACGGTGCGGACGACCGCACCGAGGTCTTCCAAGCAGAAGCAAACGGGAACCGAAACAAGGAGCAGCATCCTCAATGCCGATCGATGCCGCCAGGGCCCTCGCCGCAGACCCCCGCCAGGGGACCATCGCCTGGGACCACAAGGACATCCAGCTCTACCACCTCGGTCTCGGAGCAGGCATCCCTGCCACCGACCCCGACGAGCTGCGCTACACGCTGGAGTCCAAACTCCACGTACTCCCCAGCTTCGCGACCGTCGCCGGCGCCGGCATGGCCATGATGGGCGGCCTCGCCGCCCCCGGGATCGAGGTCAACCTCGCCCACGTCCTGCACGGCGGCCAGTCCATCGAGCTGCACCGGCCCATCCCCGTCAAGGGCAGCGCCACCTCCTCCGCCAAGGTCGCGGCCCTCTACGACAAGGGCAAGGCCGCCGTGATCGTGCTGCGCACCGAAGTCGTGGACGCCGACGGGCCGCTGTGGACGAGCGACGCGCAGATCTTCGTACGGGGAGAGGGCGGGTTCGGCGGCGACCGCGGGCCCTCCGTCAAGTCCGAGCTGCCCGAGCGGGCGCCCGACCGCGTCGAGGAGCGGCACATCCGCGAGGAGCAGGCGCTCCTGTACCGGCTGTCCGGCGACTGGAACCCCCTGCACGCCGACCCCGAGTTCGCCAAGATGGCCGGCTTCGACCGGCCCATCCTGCACGGCCTGTGTTCGTACGGGATGACCCTCAAGGCCGTGGTCGACACGGCGCTGGGCGGGGACGTCTCGCGGGTCCGCGCCTACCGCACGCGCTTCGCCGGGATCGTCTTCCCGGGCGAGACCCTGCGGATCCGGATGTGGGAGGAGCCGGGCCGGGTCCGGGTCTCGGTGACCGCCGTCGAACGGGACGACGCGCCGGTCCTCGCCGACACCGTCGTCGAACACGCGTAACGCCCGACCTTCGCGACACACAAGGAGCCGCACCGTGCGCGCAGCACTGCAGAGCGAGATAGGCCAGGACAAGCTCGAAGTCGTCGACGACATGGAGACCGCGGGCTTCGGCCCCGGCAAGGTCAAGATCCGCATCAAGGCCACCGGCCTGTGCCACTCGGACCTCTCCGCCATGAGCGGAGTACTGCCGCAGCCCGCCCCCTTCATACCCGGCCACGAGGGCTCGGGCGAGATCGTCGACGTCGGCGACGGGGTCACCACCCACGCCGTCGGCGACCGGGTCCTCGTCTGCTGGCTGCCGCCGTGCGGGCACTGTCCCGCGTGCAAGCGCGGCCAGGGTCACCTGTGCCTGGAGTCCTTCGCGAACGTGGCCACGCCCAACTTCCGCCGCACGGGCGGCGGGGACATCTTCGGCTTCGCCGGCACCGGCACCTTCGCCGAGGAGATGGTGGTGCCCGCCGCGTGCGCCGTACCGATCCCCGACGACCTGCCGTACGACATCGCCGCGCTGATCGGCTGCGGGGTGACCACCGGCCTCGGCGCGGCCATCAACACGGCCGAGGTGAAGGCCGGGTCCTCGGTCGCCGTCATCGGCTGCGGCGGCGTCGGCATCTCCGTCATCCAGGGCGCCAAGGTGCAGGGCGCGGCGCAGATCGTCGCCGTGGACCCGGTGGCCTCGCGGCGCGAGGCGGCACTGCGCTTCGGTGCGACCGAGGGGGTCGCGCCGGAGGCCTTCGCCGACGCCAAGAACCGGATCACGGGCGGCGAGGGCTTCGACTACGTCTTCGAGGTCGTCGGCAAGTCCGCGACCACGCAGACCGCCTACGAGATGACCCGGCGCGGCGGCTCCGTCGTCGTGGTCGGCGCGGGCGCGCTCGACGACAACTACTCGATCAACATGTTCTCGCTGTTCTTCGACGAGAAGAAGATCCTGCCGTCCATGTACGGGGGCGGGGACGTGCTCCGCTCGTACGAGCGCACCATCGCGCTGTGGCGGGCCGGCCGGGTGGACCTGGCGGGCCTGATCACCCACCGGGTGCACCTCGCCGAGATCAACGACGCCCTCGACCAGATGCGTACGGGTGTCGCCCTGCGCACCTGCATCGAACTCTGAGAGGAATCCGGTACATGTCACTGCCACTTGAGGGGCTGTGCGCCGTCGTCACCGGCGCCGGCCGCGGGCTCGGCCGGGCCGAGGCGATCGAGCTCGCGCGGCTCGGCGCGAGCGTGGTCGTCAACGACTTCGGGCAGCCCGGTCGGGACGGCTCCGGGGAGGCCTCGGCCGCCCCGGCGGAGGAGGTGGCCGCCGAGATCCGCGCCGCGGGCGGGCGGGCGGTGGCGCACCTCGGCGACGTGGCCGACTTCGAGCAGGCGCGCGAACTGGTCGACCTGGCGGTGTCCAGCTTCGGGAAGCTGGACATCCTGGTCAACAACGCGGGCATCCTGCGCGACCGGATGGTCTTCTCCATGTCGGAGGAGGAGTGGGACTCGGTCATCCGGGTGCACCTCAAGGGCCACTTCAACACCACGCACTTCGCCTCCGTGCACTGGCGCGAACGCTCGAAGGCGGTGGGCGGCCCGGTCTACGGCCGGATCGTCAACACCTCCTCCGAGGCCTTCCTCGGCGGCTCGGCCGGCCAGCCGAACTACGCGGCGGCCAAGGGCGGCATCGTGGGCCTGACGACCTCGACCGCCCTGGCCCTCGCCAAGTACGGGGTGACGGCCAACGCCATCTGCCCGCGCGCCCGGACCCGGATGACGGAGGACGTGTTCGCGGGCTTCCAGGTCCCGGAGGAGGGCAAGCTCGACCCGCTGGCCCCCGAGCACGTCGCGCCACTGGTCGGCTACCTGGCCTCGCCGGCCTCGGCGAGGGCCAACGGGCAGCTGTTCGTCGTGCACGGCGGGATCGTGGTCGTGATGGAACGCCCGAAGGTGGCCGCCAAGTTCGACACGGGCAAGGAGGCCTTCTCCTACGAGGAGCTGGACGAGCTGCTCACCCCGCACTACGCCTCCCGCCCGGCCAACGAGACGTTCGCCGCGGTGGAGGTCCTGAGCCTCAAGCACGACTAGGGGTATCGATTCCGCTGCGCGGGGGGGGGGGGGGGGGGGGGGGGGGTGGGGGGGGGGAGGGGGGGGGGGGGGAGGGGGGGGGGGGGGGTGGGGGTCCAGGGGACGGGGATCTCCGTGCCGTCAGAGGTCGCGGTGAAGATGTACGGATCCCGT
>NZ_JBVIGX010000002.1:316753-357243 GCF_055570595.1 Streptomyces sp. NPDC031132 | reverse complement strand
ACAAAAAAAAAAGTTGTTGCTGTGGGGCCGCCCCCCCCCCCCCACCCCCACCCCCTCCCCCCCCCCCCCCCCCCCCCCCCCCCCCCCCCCCCCCCCCCCCCCCCCCCCCCGTTGCCGTTCCGCCACCGGTCCGTGCCCCCGCTGCTGCGCGAGAATGGCCTGATGACCAGCAGCGACGAGGGTGCCGAGCAGCCCTGGAACCCCCGACGGCAGCGCAGCGCCAACGAGCGGCTGCTGTGGGACCGGCTGCGCTCCGGCGGGGCGGCCTCGCGGGCGCAGCTCGCGCGCGAGACGGGGCTGTCCAAGCCCACCGTCTCCAGCGCGCTCGCCGCCCTCGAACAGGCCGGCCTGGTCCGGGAGGCCGGTACGCACGCGCCCGAGCGGGGCCGGATCGCCGTGCTGTACGCCCCCGATCCGACGGCCGGTTACGCCCTCGGGCTCGACATCGGCCGGAGCCGGCTGCGCGTGGCGCTCGCCGACCTCGACGGCACCGTCGTCGCCCGCTCCGACGTCCGCAACCAGGCCCGCACCGCGAACAGCATGGCCGACCTCGCCGTGTCCGCCGCCCGCGGGCTCGTCGCCGACTCCGGGCTGGACCCGGGCAAGGTCACCCAGGCCGTCGTCGGCACGCCGGGCGTGTACGACGAGGACGAGCGCCGGGTCCGGTACGCCCGGCAACTGCCCGGCTGGGGCCGCCCGGGGCTGCTCGACCGGATCCGCGACGGGCTCGGCCTGCCCGTCGCCGTCCAGAACGACGCCAACCTCGCGGCGCTCGGCGAGTACACGTACGGCGTCGGCGCGGGCAGCCGGCTCTTCGTCTACGTCATGATCGGGACCGGCCTCGGCATGGGCATCGTCAACGAGGGCCGGCTGTTCACCGGGGCGCACGGCGGGGCCGGCGAGATCGGCTTCCTGCCGTGGGCGGGCCGCCGGGAGCCGGAGCCCGAAGCCGACGGAGCGGCCGACGGCACGGCCGACCGCATGGAGGACGCCGTCTCGGCCGAGGCCGTGGTGCAGACGGCCCGCGCCCACGGCATGACCGGACCCCTCACCGCCAAGGACGTCTTCGACGCCGCCCGGGCGGGAGACGCGGCCGCCGCCCGGGCCGTGGAACTCGAGGGCGAACGCCTCGCCCACACCGTCGCGGCGGTCTCCGCCGTCCTCGACCCGGACCTCGTCGTCCTCGGCGGCGGCATCGGCCACAACGCCGACCTGCTGCTGCACACGGTCCGGCAGACGCTGCGCACCCTCACACCGCTGCGGCCGAAGGTGGCGCCCAGCAGCCTGGGGGAGGACGCGGTCCTGCTGGGCGCGGTGGCCACGGCGCTCGACGCGGCCCGCGACCTGGCCTTCGAGGGCCGCTGATCCCCTGACCGCCCGACCCCGCGTCAGCGCAGCGGAGCCTGCTGCAGCGGTACGGGCCGCGGCGCCGCCGCCGGCGGGTCCAGCCGGACCGGGGGCGGCGGGGACACCGGCAGGGTCAGGCTCGTGATCCCGCACGGGACCTCGGGGGTGGCGTACGGGAGGTGCAGACGGCCCTCCCGGCTCCACAGCCCGGTGCCGAGCCAGCCGTCGGGCGCGCCGAGGCGGAAGACGTGCCGGTCGGCGGGCCGCCACAGGCCGATACCGCCGTCCTCCAGCCGGAGCGCGACCCCGCAGGTCTCCGGCATCAGGGCCTGGCCCGGCTGGACCGCGAACGGGGTCCCCGCCTCCCCGCGCAGGCACTCCGGGAAGCGCACCGGGAGGGAGCTGCCCAGCACCCCCCAGCCCAGGCGCGGTGCGCCCGGGGCGTCCGAGCGGATCAGCAGCAGCCCGCTGTCGGGGTCGGCCAGCAGCAGCCGGTCGTCGCTGCCCTCCGTGATCTGGAGCAGCGGGGACACCTCGCCGCCGCGGCCCAGGTCCACCGCGACGGCCTTGGTGGTGCCGTCCAGCTCGCGGTCCAGCGCCAGCATCCGACCGCCCCGGTCGAGCCAGACGCCGCCGGAGCACCGCCCCGGGATCCGGGCGACCTGCCCGAAGACGCCGCCGGCCACCTGCCAGACCGTGGTCCCGGCGTCCGAGGCGGCCAGGGCGAAGGCGCCGTATCCGTCCGGGGACGGGGGCAGCAGGGACACCCGTACGCCGTCGTCCCCGGGCTGCACCGAGCCCAGCGGGAGCTCCCCGGTGCGCGGTCCGGCCGCGGCACCGCCCGTCGGGTAGAGCAGCGCGAAGGCGTGGCGCTGCGCGACCCGACGGTGGATCAGCACCCGCCCGTCGGCCAGCGCCAGCACCTCGCTGTCGGCCTCCTCGGGCTGCGCGAGCGGCAGCGGCACCGCGTACGGCTCGGGCCCGGCCAGCGTCCAGCGCTCCGGGTAGCGGGCCTCACCGTCCCCGGCCAGCCGGGCCGCGTACGACCCGTCCGCGGCGATGGTGAACGGGGCCGTCGTCGTGATCTCGATGGCACAGACAGTCATCCGTGCGTCACCTCCGGGGAGGAAGCTAGTTTTCGCACTTCGGCCCGAACAGCACGACCTTCCCGGCTTCACACATACGGGTGGCCGCCCGGCGGTTCGGCTGTGGCGGCGGGGGCGATTGTGCTGAGGCGGGGAGCGGGCGTACGGGGTCCCGGGCGACCGGGGCCCCGTACGGACTCTGCCGCTCCCGTACGGACGGTAGCCTTGGCCTGTGCCACGTCTCTCTGAAGTCATCGCCGCGCTGGACGCTCTCTGGCCCCCCTCGCGGGCCGAGCAGTGGGACGCCGTCGGAACCGTCTGCGGCGATCCCGACGCCGAGGTCTCCCGGGTCCTGTTCGCCGTGGACCCCGTGCAGGAGATCGTCGACGAGGCCGTGAAGCTGGGCGCCGACCTGGTCGTCACCCACCACCCCCTCTACCTGCGCGGCACCACCAGCGTCGAGGCCGGCACCTTCAAGGGCCGCGTCGTGCACACGCTGATCAAGAACGACATCGCGCTGCACGTCGCCCACACCAACGCGGACACCGCCGACCCCGGCGTCTCCGACGCCCTCGCCGGCGCCCTCGACCTGCGGATCACCGGCCCGCTGATCCCCGATCCGAGCGACCCCGACGGCCGCCGCGGCCTCGGCCGGATCTGCGAGCTGGACCACCCCGAGACCCTGCGGGCGTTCGCCGCCCGCGCCGCCGCCCGGCTGCCGCAGACCGCACAGGGCATCCGCGTCGCCGGCGACCCCGACATGCTCGTCCGCACCGTCGCCGTCAGCGGCGGCTCCGGCGACGGCAACTTCGCGGCCGTCCGCGCCGCCGGCGTGGACGTCTACCTCACCGCCGACCTGCGCCACCACCCCGTGTCCGAGGCCCGCGAGCAGAGCCCGCTCGCCCTCGTCGACGCCGCGCACTGGGCCACCGAGTGGCCCTGGTGCGAGCAGGCCGCCGCGCAGCTCGACGCGATCTCCGAGCGCCACGGCTGGGGTCTGCGCACCCACGTCTCGCGCACGGTCACCGACCCGTGGACGGCCCACGCGCCGTCCGTCACACCCCCTTCTATCTCTGGAGCCCCCAACTGAACGCCGAGCCCGCCGACCAGATCCGACTCCTCGACGTCCAGGCCCTGGACGTCCGGCTGTCTCAGCTCGCCCACAAGCGCAAGTCGCTGCCGGAGCACACCGAGGTCGAGTCCCTGACCAAGGACCTGACGCAGCAGCGCGACCTGCTCGTGGCGGCCCAGACGCAGGCGAGCGACGCCGCCCGCGAGCAGACCAAGGCGGAGCAGGACGTCGACCAGGTGCGCCAGCGCGCGGCCCGCGACCAGCAGCGGCTCGACTCCGGCGCCGGCATCTCGGCCCGCGACCTGGCGAACCTGCAGAGCGAGGTCGTCTCCCTCGCCAAGCGCCAGTCCGACCTGGAGGACGTCGTCCTCGAGGTGATGGAGCGCCTGGAGGGCGCGCAGGAGCGGGTCACCGGGCTCACCGAGCGGGTCTCCGCCCTCGAGGCCAAGCTGACGGACGCCACCGCCCGCCGTGACGCGGCGACCGGCGAGCTCGACGCCGAGGCCGCGAAGATCGCCAAGGACCGCGAGGTCATCGTCGCCTCGATGCCGGCCGACCTGATGGCCCTGTACGAGAAGATCCGCGTCAAGCAGGGCGGCGTCGGCGCCGCCCGCCTGTACCAGCGCCGCTGCGAGGGCTGCCGCCTGGAGCTCGACATGGCCGAGGTCAACGAGATCAAGGCCGCGCCCCGCGACCAGGTCGTACGCCACGAGAACTGCGGCCGCATCCTGGTCCGTACGGCCGACTCGGGCATCTGATGCCGCCGGTGCCGCGGTTTGTCGTGGAGGCGGACGGCGGCTCCCGGGGCAACCCGGGGCCCGCCGGCTACGGCGCGGTCGTCCTCGATCCGGCGACGGGCGAGACGCTGGCCGAGCGCGCCGAGTACATCGGCGTCGCGACGAACAACGTGGCGGAGTACAAGGGGCTGATCGCCGGCCTCAAGGCGGCCCGCGAACTGGCCCCGGACGCCGTGGTCCAGGTCCGCATGGACTCCAAGCTGGTCGTCGAGCAGATGTCGGGCCGCTGGAAGATCAAGCACCCGGACATGAAGCCCCTCGCGGCGGAGGCGGCGACGATCCTGCCGCGCGCGCAGGTCACGTACGAGTGGATCCCGCGCGAGCGGAACAAGCACGCGGACCGGCTCGCCAACGAGGCGATGGACGCGGGCAAGCGCGGCAGGCAGTGGGAGCCGTCGGCTTCCTCGGCGGCCCTGGCCGCCCAGCCGGCGGGCCCTCCGGGGGATGCGGCGAAGGGGGCCGCGGCCGTACGGGCCGCCCTCGCCTCGACGTCCCGTACGCCGGCCGCCGCGCCGGCACGCGAGGAGGCCGGAGCCGACGCCCTGTTCGCGGAGCCCGGCCCCACGGCCCCGGGACACGTCCCCGCCCCGGCGGCGGCCCCGGCCCAGGCCCCGACCACCACGCCGGGCTGGGGCCCCGACATGGGGACCCCGGCGACCTTCGTCCTGCTGCGTCACGGCGAGACGGCCCTCACCCCGCAGAAGCGCTTCTCCGGCAGCGGCGGCGCCGACCCGGAGCTGTCGCCGGCGGGCCGCCGCCAGGCTTCGGCGGTGGCCGAGGCGCTGGCCGCGCGGGGCACCGTCCAGACGGTCGTCAGCTCCCCGCTGCGACGCTGCCGGGAGACCGCGCAGGCCGTCGCGGACCGCCTCGGGCTGGAGGTCACCGTCGAGGAGGGCCTGCGCGAGGTGGACTTCGGCGCCTGGGAGGGCCTGACCTTCGCCGAGGTGCAGGAGCGCTTCCCGGACGACCTCCAGGCCTGGCTGGACTCCTCGAAGGCGGCCCCGACGGGCGGCGGCGAGAGCTTCACGGCCGCCACCCGCCGGATCTCGGCGACCCGGGACCGGCTGCTCGCCGCGCACGCCGGCCGCACGGTACTGCTGGTCACGCACGTGACCCCGGTCAAGATCCTGGTCCGCCTGGCCCTGGGCGCCCCGCCGGAGTCCCTGTTCCGGATGGAGCTCTCCGCGGCCTCCCTCTCGGCGGTGGCCTACTACGCCGACGGCAACGCCTCGGTCCGCCTCCTGAACGAGACGTCCCACCTGCGCTAGCCGTGAGGTACGGCGAAGGGCCCGCCCCCTGACGGGGACGGGCCCTTCGGCCACGTCGAGTGCAGAACAACCGGAGCTGTACGCCGGGTTCTGTCGCCCGGCGACCTCGCGGTCGCCGGGGTGACGGCCATCCATCTAGGACCGGCGTTGCCACCGGCCTCGTGCGGTCTACCCGCGAACTCGGGCGGGCCGCCCTCGAACGTTCGCGCAGAGCCGTCCGAAGACGACTCCTCTTGACCTTGCTCCGGGTGGGGTTTACCTAGCCGCCTGGGTCACCCCAGGCGCTGGTGGTCTCTTACACCACCGTTTCACCCTTACCGAGGGCCGAAGCCCCCGGCGGTCTGTTTTCTGTGGCACTGTCCCGCGGGTCACCCCGGGTGGCCGTTAGCCACCACCCTGCCCTGTGGAGCCCGGACGTTCCTCGGCGGGATCCGGGGACCCCGACGCGGCCGCCCGCTCCGGTTGTTCTGCGAGTGACCATGCTACCCGCGCACGGCGCCGCGCTTGACCTTGACGCAGCGGCAGGGTTTCTACTGGAGGGCATGCGGATCGGAGAGATCGCCGCGCTGGTCGGGGTCACCACCCGGGCCATCCGGCACTACCACCACGTCGGCCTGCTCCCGGAGCCGGAGCGCAGGTCCAACGGCTATCGCGCGTACAGCGTGCGCGACGCCGTCCTGCTGGCGCGCGTACGCCGGCTCACCGAGCTCGGGCTCAGCCTCGACGAGGTGCGCGACGTCGTCGCGGACGACGCCGGGCGCGAGCTGGCCGACGTACTCGAGGAGCTCGACGCCGACCTGGCCCGGCAGGAAGCCGAGCCGGCCGAGCGCAGGCGCCGGCTCGCCGTGCTGCCGGCCGCGCCGCCCGGGGAGACCGAGCCCGTCTCGCCCGCCCTCGCCGCGCTGCTCGCCGAGGCGCCGAAGACGGCCTCGCCGAGCGCCGCGATGGACCGCGAGCACCTGACGCTGCTCGACGTGACCGGCGCCGCCGGCGAGGAGCTCTACGCCGCACTTGCCCCGCTGGCCGCCGATCCGTCCGTCCTCGCCCTGTACGAGCGGCTGGACGAGCTGGCCGACGCCCCGGTCGACGACCCGCGGATCCCGGCGCTCGCCGCCGAACTGGTGGCGGCCGTCCCCGACGAGGCGTTCGCGGCGATCCCGGTCGGCGGGCGGCCTGCCGGCGAGGGGTTCACGCAGGCGCTGCTCGCCGAGTACGCCCCCGCGCAGGCGGAGGTCGTACGCCGGGTGATGGGGGCGTTCACGGAGAGGGGCCGGGATGAGCGGCGTACGGGTGGCGCGGTGGGCGGCCGGGGCCGTCATACCGGGGGAACTGGTTCTGGTGGTGTGCGTGGTCGCCGGGGTGCGGCTGCCCGGCTGGGCTTCGGCCGTGGCCGAGACGCTGGTGCTCGGCGTGCTGCTGCTCGAAGCCGTGGTGCTGGGCAGGCTGTACGCCGACCGGCGCGGCCGCGGCGACGACCCCGGGACGGCCCGGCGGGAGGCCGTGCGGGCCGTCGTACCCGTGCCCGTACGGAAACTGCTGCTGCACGAGCTGCGCGCCATGGCCTCGCTGATGCGGTGGGCACTGCGCCGGCCGCCGCACGGGGTGGGTGCGGGCGAGCTCGCCGCGCGGTACACGGGGCCGCAGACCGCCATGACGTACGGCTTCCTGTTCGTGTCGGTCATCGAGACCGTCGCGCTGGCCGTCCTGATCCCGTGGCCCGCCGTGCACCGGGCGGTGCTGGTCCTCGACGTGTACGGGGTGCTGCTGGTGCTGGCGATGCACGCGGCCTGCGTGACCCGGCCGCACGTGGTCCGCCGGGACGGCTCCCTGCGGATCCGCTACGGGGCGCTGTTCGACCTCACCGTCCCGCCGGACGCGGTGGCCTGCGTCCGGGTGGACCGGCGCTACCCGCAGGGCCGGCTCGTCGCCCTCTCCGGGGACGGGGTGCTCGACCTGATCGTGGGCAGCCAGGCCACGGTGACCCTGGAGCTGAACCGTCTGCTCCCGTTCACCCGGCCGCTCGGCTCCCGGGCCGAGGCCCGCACCATCCGCTTCCACGCCGACGACCCGCGCACGTTGGTGGCCGCACTGCGGCAACCCGCACCCCCGTGACGGGCTGCCGCACTGCGTCGGGACTCTCCGGGGGACGAGGAGCCGTAGACCGAGCGTGGCGGGCCGCGGCGGCCCTGTCTTGTCAAAAACGGCACGCACCGGCAGTTCACAGGAGCCCGCAGCGGCGGCCGTCACGGCGGGCCGGCTCCTTCGGTGAGCAGCACGCTGGTGATCCGGCCCGGCAGCCGGTCCAGGGCCGAGCCCGGCGGCAGCCCGCCCCGCAGGGCCGCGAGACGAGCGGGAGCCAGCCCGGTCATGGCCTTCACGTCCCGGCCGAAGTGGGCCTGGTCGTGGTACCCGCAGGCCACCGCGACCGCGGCCGGCGCCACCCCCGCCGCCAGCAGCCGCAGCGCGTGCTGGAGCCGGAACACCCGGGCGACGCCCTTGGGGGACAGGCCGACCTGCTCGCGGAAGCGGGCACGCAGCGTACGGGCGCTCCAGCCGGTCTCGGCGGCCGCCCGGGCCAGCGAGCCGCTGTCGGCCCACAGCCGGGACAGCGCCCCGCGCACCTCGGGCGCGACGAGCGGACCCCGCTCCAGGCGGGCGGTGAACACCGCGTCGAGCAGGTCGAAGCGCTCGGGCCAGGACCCCAGCGCCCGGAGCCGCTCGCCGAGGTGCCGGCCGGCGGGCCCGAGCACCTCGGCCGGGTCCACCCGCGTCTCCCCGAAGTGCGCCATCGGGATGCCGAACAGCCGGTAGGCGCCCAGCGGGCTCATGTTGACCTCCAGCCCGTGCACCGCGCCCTCGTGCACGCCGACCGCCCAGCCGGTGCGCGGGCCGCTGACCAGGGCCCCGGAGGCGGGCCGCAGACGCGCCGGCGGCTCCTGCCCGCCCCGGCCGACCCAGAGGCCCTCGCCGAAGGGGAAGACGAGCGTCACATGTCCGGTGGGGAGCTCGAGCCTGCGCCGGGGCGCGCTGAACTCCGTACGGAACCCGGTGTAGTTGACGATGTGCGGGCGCAGCGCGGCGGCGGGCCTGCGGCGGCACGCGCCCGAAGGTGAACTCGGGGGCGCACTCTGGGGCGCACTCGGGGGCGCGTCCGGGCGCGAGCCCGGTGCGGCCGGCTGTACGGACCTGTCGACGGAACCCATCGCCGGCCCTCCCCACCTGGTGCGCAGATGATGACAGGCGGCGGGCGGCCGGACCATGGCCGGCGGGCGACCCGCGGTGTCCGGCGGAGCCGGGCAGGTCGCCCGTCCCGTCACGCCGGGGCGAACAGCACCTTCGCCCGGCCCGGGTCGGCCTCCGTCAGCCGGACCCGGATGCGGTCGCCCAGCGGCAGCTGCGCGGACCGCGATTCGACGCGGCCGACCACCGCCGGCTCCTCCAGGTGGACCGTGCCCACCTGCGGCTCGTGGTCCTTGACGTCGATCACGGTCGCCTCGAAGGTCTCGCCGACGTGGTCCTTCAGCAGGGCCGCCTCGACGAGGTCGACGCACTCCCGCTCTGCCGTGTTGGCCAGCTTGCTCCCGTCGGCCATCCGCTGCGGGAGGGCGTCCAGTGCGGACAGCGCCCACTGCGGGGGCTCGGCCCCCGCCACTGCCGCCACGCACAGCTCGCCGGCGTACCGGTCGACGAGCCGGCGCAGCGGGGCGGTGCAGTGCGCGTACGGGGCCGCGACCGCGGCGTGCAGGACGGGGTCCGGGGTCGCGCCGCCGGTGAAGACCGTGTAGCCCGCGCCGCGCAGCAGCGCCGTGCACTCCTGGAGGAAGGCGGCGTGGGCGGGGAGGTGCGGGTCGAGGGTGCGGACGAGTTCGGCGTACGGCATGTGGTGCGGCCAGTCGATCCGCAGGGCGGTGGCGGTGCGCCGGAGCCGGCCGACCGCCCCGTCGGGGGCGCTGGGGAGGGTGCGCAGGATGCCGGCGCCTGCGGCGAGCATCAGGTCGGCGGCGGCCATGCCGGTCATCAGGGAGATCTGCGCGTTCCAGCCGTCCGCCGGGAGCGGGGCCCGGTAGGCGAGGCTGTACGAGCCGTCCTGCGCGACGATCTCCTGCTCGGGCACGTTCAGCGAGACGCCGCCGCGCTCCTGCTCGAGGGTCTCGCGGAGCCGGCCGACGTCCTTGAGCAGTGCGACGGGCTCCTCGGCGGTCCCGGAGTCGATGGCCTGCTGGACGCCGTCGTAGTCGAGCTTGGCCCGGCTGCGGACCAGGGCGCGGCGGACCTCGGTGGTCTCCACGCGGCCGGCGGAGTCCAGGTCGAACCGCCACAGCAGCGCCGGGCAGGTCTGGCCGGGCAGCAGGCTGGCCGCGCCCTCCGAGAGCACGGCCGGATGCAGGGGGGTCTTGCCGTCGGGGAAGTAGAGGGTGGTGACGCGGCGGTGGGCCTCGGCGTCGAGGGCGCCGCCGGGGGTGACGAAGGCGGCGACGTCGGCGATGGCGTAGTGCACGCGGTAGCCGCCGCCGTTCGGGCGCTTCGCCAGGTGCATGGCCTGGTCCAGGTCGCGGGAGGTCGGCGGGTCGATGGTGAAGAGGGGGACGTCGGTGGCGTCGAGGTCCGGGAGCCGCGGACTGCGGACCGCCTGCTCGGCCTCGGCGAGCACCCCGGCCGGGAACTCCCCGGGTACGTCCAGCTTCGTCCGCAGTTCACGCAGCGCGGCCCGCAGGGCAGCCCCGTCTGCGCCGGTCATGTGCATATGACGGCGTGGCATGGGTCGAGCGTAGGGCCTGTCTTTCGGATCAGGCCGGATCAGCGCCGCGGGCCCGGCCTGATCCGAAAGACAGGCCCTGGGGCGGGTGGCGTCGGGGGGCGCGGCGAGAGCCTTACCCTGGCTCGGGGGCCGCACCCCCTGCGCCGTGTCGTACTGAAGGAGAACCACCGTGCTCGTGCTGCTGCCGCCGTCCGAGGGAAAGGCCGCCGGCGGCTCCGGCGCGCCCCTGTCGCCGGAGACGCTGTCGCTGCCCGGACTGGCCGAGGCGCGGGCGGCCGTGCTGGCGGAACTGGTCGAGCTGTGTGCGGGGGACGAGCTGAAGGCCCGCGAAGTGCTCGGGCTGAGCGAGGGGCTGCGCGGCGAGGTGGCGAAGAACGCGGGGCTGCGGTCCGCGGTGGCCCGGCCCGCGGGGGAGATCTACACCGGCGTGCTGTACGACGCGCTGGGCCTCGCGGACCTGCCGGCAGGCGCGCGGGCTCGGGCGGAGCGGTCGCTGCTGGTGTTCTCGGGGCTGTGGGGCGCGGTCCGGGTGACGGACCGGATCCCCTCGTACCGCTGCTCGATGGGCGTGAAGCTGCCGGCGCTGGGTGCGCTGGGGGCGTACTGGCGGGAGCCGATGGCGGCGGTGATGCCGGCTGCTGCGGGGGACGGGCTGGTGCTGGACCTGCGGTCTTCGGCGTACGGGTCGGCGTGGAAGCCCAAGGGCGAGGTGGCGGGGCGGACGGCGACGGTGCGGGTGCTGCACTCGCAGGTCGTGGACGGGGTGGAGAAGCGGTCGGTGGTGAGCCACTTCAACAAGGCGACGAAGGGCCGGCTGGTGCGGGAGCTGCTCGTGGCCGGGGCCGTCCCCGCGACCCCGGCGGACCTGGTCACGGCGCTGCGCGACCTGGGCTACGTCGTCGAGGCCGAGGCCCCCACGAAGCCGGCCAAGGCGTGGTCCCTGGACGTCGTGGTCACCCAGATCCACTGACCGCCGGTCCGGTCCGGGTCCGCTGCGCGGGGCCTTTCCCCACCCCCGCCGGCGGGGCTGGAAGATCCAGCCCCGCCGGCGTTTGGGGCGCGGGGGTGCGGGGGCAGCGCCCCCGGAAACGGAGAAAGGGCGGGGCGGGGACGGGCCCCGCGCAGCGGCAGCCGTTGCCGCTGCGCGCCGCGAAGCGCAGGCGGCGGCGGGGCCCGGCCCGCAGGGCCGGGGTCAGCGGCTCAGGGGCCAGGCCGCCGAAGGGGTCCGGTCGGACGCCACCGCGTACGTGGCGCAGGCGTCCGTCAGCGTTTCCAGCAGCGTGAGGGGATCCGGGAGCGCGTGCTCCATACCGCGGATCCAGGTCACCGCCAGGTCACCGGGGAGGGCGGCCGGCGGAACCAGGACGTAGCTCCCGCGGCAGTGCCACCGCAACCCCGGATGCTCGTCCATCGTCTCCGGATGGCAGTCCAGCTCGCACGGCCACCACTCGTCCTCGTCCTCGGGGGTCCCGCGCGTCGCCGTGAAGAAGAGCATCCGGGCCTGGTCGCCCGTACCGCCCGATTCCGCGACCGGGCCGACCTCGATGCCTGCCGCCAGCAGGCGGGCCAGTGCGCTCGCCCCGGCCTCGAGCGGGACGTCCAGTACGTCGTGGACCATGCCCGTCGCGGTGATGAAGTTCGCCTGCGGCTGGTTGCGTGCCCAGCGTTCGATCTGCGCACGGTCGGTCGTCGACTGCGTCTGCCAGGCGAAGGAGAGGGGGTGCCGCGCGGGCGTGGGACAGCCGATCCGCTCGCACGAACACCGGTAGCCGGCGGGGTGGGCGGCGGGGGCGAGCGGCAGGCCTGCGGCGGCCACGGCCAGCAGAAGGGCCTCGCGTACGCGCTCGGGATCTTCGGGGGAGGGTTTGGGCCGCCGGCGCAGCCATTGGGAAATCCTGCTCTGCTCGCCGCGTTTGACGCGGCCGGACTCAGACCCCATCTATCCCCTCACCTCACCGTTTCCCCGGCAGACCCTCACATGGTCCCACCATCCTGCGGTCCGGGTGACCGCTCTCCCCAACCGGGGGGTGGGGGTTGGGCGCCGGCCGAGGGCGGACAGGTACGCGGAATACCGTCACATACCCGTGAAATTCGGCCAATTGTCCCCGGCCGGCCACCCGCCCGTCAGTCCTCGGTGACCTTCGCCACCCCGCCCAGCACCCGGTCCACCAGGGCGTCGGCATAAGCGTGCGTCAGCGGGGCCGTCCGCAGCAGCCAGCGGTACGTCAGGGGCCCGACCAGCATCTCCACCGTCACGCGCAGGTCCACGTCCGCCGCGAGCTGCCCGGCCTCCCGGGCCGCCCGCAACCGTGCCTCGTACAGGGCGAGCTGCGGCTCCAGCAGCTGCTCGGTGAAGCGGGCGCTCAGCTCGGGGTCGGTCGCCCCGGCGGCGGTCAGGGCGCGGGTGGGCGCGTCGTACTTCTCGTCGTTGAACTGGTCCACCGTCACCCGCAGCACCAGCTTGAGGTCCGCCGCGAGGTCCCCGGTGTCCGGGAAGCCCGTCCAGCCGGCCTCGGTCTCCGCGTCCCCGAAGAGCGCGAGCGAGGCGTCCAGCAGGACCGCCGCCTTCGACGGCCACCAGCGGTAGATCGTCTGCTTGCCGACGCCCGCGCGGGCGGCGATGGCCTCGATGGTCAGCTTGTTGTAGCCGACCTCCCCGACCAAGGCGAGCGCCGCGTCGAGGATGGCCCGCCGCGAGCGGTCGCTGCGGCGGGCGGGGTCAGGGGGTCTGCCGTCGGACGTTCTGTTGCTCATTCGGACAAATTATCAACGCGAGACGTCTCGTCTTTGTGTCATTCCGTAAATCACCCCATCAGTTCACTGCGCGGTTTGCGCGGAGGGGAGACGATTCTCTTCACATCTCCCGTGAGTCGTGAGGAGCCTTCTTTGCGCAGAGACGCCACACCCCGGCGCTACTTGATGTGCCCACCCGCACACTTCAAGGTCACGTACTCCATCAACCCGTGGATGGATCCCACGAAACCGGTGGACCTGCCCCTCGCACACGCCCAGTGGGAAGACCTCCGGGACCGCTACCGCTCCCTCGGCCACACCGTCGAGACGCTCGTACCGGACCCCGAGCTGCCCGACATGGTCTTCGCCGCGAACGGCGCCCTCGTCGTCGACGGCCGGGTGCTCGGCGCCCGGTTCGCCTACCCGGAGCGCGCCGCCGAGGCGGAGATCCACCTCGACTGGTTCCGGACCCACGGCTTCCAGGACGTCCACGAGCCGTCCCATGTCAACGAGGGCGAGGGCGATTTCGCCGTCACCGCCAGCTACATCCTGGCCGGCCGGGGCTTCCGCTCCAGCCCGCTCTCGCACGACGAGGCGCAGGAGTTCTTCGGACGGCCGGTCATCGGCCTCGACCTGGTGGACCCGCGGTACTACCACCTGGACACGGCGCTGTGCGTGCTCGACGGCGACGAGGTCATGTACTACCCGCCGGCCTTCTCGCCCGGCAGCCGGGCGGTGCTCGAGCGGCTGTTCCCGGACGCGCTGATCGCCGGCGCCGAGGACGCCGCGGCCCTCGGCCTGAACGCCGTCTCCGACGGCCGGCACGTCCTGCTCCCGCAGGCGGCGGCCGGGCTGTTCGCACCCCTGCGGGACCGGGGCTTCGAGCCGGTCCCGATGGACCTGGGCGAGCTGCTCAAGGGCGGCGGCAGCGTGAAGTGCTGCACCCAGGAGCTGCGGATGTAGCGCCGCGGGGCTACGAAGTGGCCGCCGGCGGCCACCCCTGGCCCCAGTCGGCGTCCCGCGCCGCCTTGTACAGGTCACCGTGGCGCTTGGTCACGTTGACCCGGGTCAGGCCCTCGCCTTCCTGACCGCACAGCTCCAGCTGGACGAGCCCCTTCCGGATCTGCGGCCTCCGCGTGATCCGGGAGGGGCCCGGTTCCACCGGGAAGCGGGTCGCGGCCACGTAGCTGAACTTCTCGTCCTCGTACGGGAGGGACCCGCCCTTGACCTGCCGGTGCAGGGAGGACCGGCTGACCCGCGCCGAGAAGTGGCACCAGTCCTTCCCGACCTCGATCGGGCAGGTGCCGTCGTGCGGGCACGGGGCGGCGACCTTCAGCCCCGCACCGATCAGCTGGTCGCGGGCCTCGCGGATGCGCAGGTACCCCTCGGGCGTGCCCGGCTCGATCAGCACCACGGCCTGCCCGGCGCGGGCCGCCTCGGCGACCACGGCCCGGCGGGCCTCCGGCGTGAGCTCGCCCAGTACGTACGACACCGTCACGAGGTCCGCCTCGGGGAGGGCCAGCCCCGATCCGATGACGGCCCGCCGCCACTCGGCGGCGCGCAGCACCTCCGAGCCGGAGGACGCCGCGAGCTCCTTGCCGAGGGCCAGCGCCGGCTCCGCCCAGTCCAGGACGGTGGTGCCGCGCGGGCCGTCCCAGACGGCGTCCACCGCCCAGGTCGCCGCGCCCGTGCCGCCGCCCACGTCGACGTGGGAGGCCGGGGACCACTGCGGCGCGGCCTCGGCGAGCGCGTCCAGGGCGGACCGTACGGCCTCGAAGGTGGCCGGCATCCGGTACGCCGCGTACGCCGCCACGTCGGAGCGGTCACGCAGGACGGGCGCGTCGGTCGGGGTCCGGCCGCGGTAGTTGGCGATCAGCCGCTCGACGGCGGAGGTGGCCTGCTTCGGCGGAAGCCCGTCGAGCAGCCCGCCCAGCGCGGACCGCAGGGTTTCGGCGGTGGTGGGGACGGAGGCGGAAGCGGAGGCGTTCACCTGGGAAGTTTACGGCGCCGGGGACACCCCGGACGCCGTGCCCCCGCCCCCGCCCGTGCCCCCGCCTGTGCGGCCGCCCCCGCCTGTGCCCCCGCCCCCGCCCGTGCCGTCCGGCCGGGACCCGGGCGTCCGGCTCAGACCGCGGACTCCCGGTTCTGCCACGGGCGGCACATGCCGGCGAAGCAGGCGGCCGCCAGCAGCGAGCACACCAGCTGGACCACCGCCATCGGCACCGCCGTGCCCTCGCCCGCGATGCCGACCAGCGGCGAGGCGATCGCCCCGACCAGGAAGGAGGACGTGCCCAGCAGGGCCGAGGCCGACCCGGCCGCGTGCGGGGTGCGCATCAGCGCCAGCGCGTTGGTGTTCGGCAGCACCACGCCCATCGCCGACATCAGCACGAACAGCGCGGCGGCGATCGGGACCAGCCCGACCTCCCCGAACACCCCGGCCGCCATCAGCAGCAGCGCCACCGAGGCGGCGGTGATGACGGCGATCCCGCCCGCCAGCACCTTGTCCAGGCGGACCCGGCCGACCAGCAGCTTCCCGTTGACCTGCCCGGCGGCGATCAGGCCGACCGAGTTGAGGCCGAACAGCAGGCTGAAGGCCTGCGGCGAAGCCCCGTAGATCTCCTGCACCACGAAGGGCGAGGCGGAGATGTAGGAGAAGAGCGTGGCGAAGGCGAAGCCGCCGGCCAGGGTGTACCCGGCGAAGACCCGGTCGGCGAGCAGCCCGCGCATGGTCCGCAGCGCGGAGCCCACGCCGCCGGTCTGCCGCTGCCCGGGCGGCAGGGTCTCGCCGAGGCTGCGCCAGACGACGAGGGTGAGCAGGGCGCCGACGGCCGTGAGGACGACGAACACCCCGCGCCAGTCGGAGAAGCGGAGCACCTGGCCGCCGATGAGCGGGGCGACGACCGGGGCCACGCCGGATATGAGCATCAGCGTGGAGAAGAAGCGGGCCATCTCGACCCCGTCGTACAGGTCGCGTACGACGGCCCGGGCGATGACGACCGCGGCCGACCCGGCCAGGCCCTGGAGCAGCCGGAAGCCGATCAGCAGCTCGGCGGTCGGGGCGAGGGCGCAGATCGCGGTGGCGAGGACGTAGACGACCATGCCGATCAGCAGGGGCCGGCGGCGGCCCCACTTGTCGCTCATCGGGCCGATGACGAGCTGGCCCAGTGCCATGCCGGCGAGGCAGGCGGTGAGGGTGACCTGGATGGTGGCGGCCGGGCTGTTCAGGGCGTCCGTGACCTCCGGCAGGGCCGGCAGGTACATGTCCATGGACAGCGGGGGGAGGGCGCTGAGCCCGCCGAGTATGAAAGTGACGAGCAGTCCGGTACGGCGGGCGGACGTGAGCGGTGCGGAAACGGTCTGCGGCGCGGAAACGGTCTGCGGCGCGGAAACGGTCTGCCGTGCGGAAGCGGTCTGCGGTGCGGAGGGCGTCTCGGGCGACGGCTCGTGCGAGGGGGCCGTCGCGGGGCCTCTCTCCGGCATGCGGAACTCCAGTCTTTTCGTCGTCTTTTCACACCCCCGACCGACCCATGCTCTCAGCTGTCGGAACGTCCGTGGAGCGGTGCGACATGTGACGTACCCTGCGGCCCCATGAACGCAAGTGGGAAGAAGATCGCCCTGGTCACCGGAGCGGGCTCCGGCATCGGCCGCTCCGTGGCCCTGACCCTGGCCGCCGCCGGCTGGTCGGTGGCCGTGGCCGGCCGCCGGACCGAACCGCTGGAGGAGACGGCGAAGGCGGCCGGGGCCGACGCGGACGTGCTGTGCGTACGGGCGGACGTGAGCGATCCGGACGACGTGGCCGCGCTGTTCGCCGCGGTCCGCGAGCACCACGGGCGCCTCGACCTCCTCTTCAACAACGCCGGGACCTTCGGCCCGGGCGGCGTCCCGCTGGAGGACCTCACGTACGAGGCCTGGCGCTCGGTGGTCGACGTCAACCTGACCGGGTCCTTCCTGTGCGCGCAGGCGGCCTTCCGGCAGATGAAGGCGCAGGACCCGCAGGGCGGCCGGATCATCAACAACGGCTCGATCTCCGCGCACGTGCCGCGGCCGAACTCGGTCGCCTACACCGCGACCAAGCACGCCATGACGGGCCTGACGAAGTCCCTCTCGCTGGACGGACGGCCGTACCGGATCGCCTGCGGGCAGATCGACATCGGCAACGCGGCCACCGAGATGACCGAGCGGATGCAGACCGGGATCCTCCAGGCGAACGGGCAGCTGGCGGTGGAGCCGGTCATGGACGCCGCCGACGTGGCGCGCACGGTGCTCCACATGGCGGAGCTGCCGCTGGAGGCGAACGTGCAGTTCGCGACGGTGATGGCGACGGCGATGCCGTACATCGGGCGCGGCTGATCCCCTGGCCGGGGGCGGACGGACGGCCTGCCGGAGCCACGGGAATGCGGGCAGCGGTACGGGAGTTGGGGTGATCATGACTGACGTGCTGCGTTACACCGCCTTCTCCGACGACCCGGCAGGCGGCAACCCCGCCGGGGTCGTGCTCGATGCGACCGGGCTCGACGAGGCCGACATGCTCGGTATCGCCGCCGAGCTGGGCTACAGCGAGACGGCCTTCCTCACCGCCCCGCCGGAGGGCCTCGGCGGGGAGGCGGGACGGGCCTTCACGGTGCGCTACTTCAGCCCGAAGGCGGAGGTCCCCTTCTGCGGGCACGCCACCGTGGCCACCGCCGTCGCGCTGGGCGAGCGGATCGGGCCGGGCGAGCTGGTCTTCGCGACCCCCGCGGGCACGGTGCCGGTGTCGGTGACCCGGGACGGGCAGGGCGGCCTGCGGGCCGTCCTGACCAGCGTCGAACCGCACGTCGAGGACGTCGACCCGGCCGACCTCGCCGAGGCGCTGGCCGCGCTGGACTGGCCGGAGGCCGACCTGGACCCGGCCGTCCCGCCGCGGATCGCCTACGCCGGAGCCCGTCACCTGGTGCTCGGCGCCGCCACCCGGGCCCGGCTCGCGGACCTCGCGTACGACTTCCCCCGGCTGGAGGCGCTGATGCGGCGCCTGGACCTGACCACCGTCCAGCTGGTGCACCGGGCGGGCCCGGCCCTGTTCGACGTACGGGACCCCTTCCCGGTCGGCGGCGTCGTCGAGGACCCGGCGACCGGAGCCGCCGCGGCCGCCTTCGGCGCGTACGCGCGCGAGCTCGGCCTGGCCCCGGCGGACGCGGTGCTCACCCTCCGCCAGGGCGAGGACATGGGCCGCCCCGGAGTCCTGACGGTCGAACTCCGCGCCGGCGACCCCCGCGTGCGGGTGGGGGGCAGCGGGGTCCGGATCGGATGACCCCGCGACCCGCGCCCGGTGACTCCGGCGGCCCGCCCGGCCTCTGCGGCCCGCGCTGCCTCTGCGGCCCGTCCGGCCGGGGCCGCCCGCGCGGGAGCTCGGGCCGTGGAGAGGTGGCCCGCGCGTGACGGCGGTGGTGACGTACGACGAGGCGGAGCTGCCGGCCGGGCTCGCCGAGCAGGTCGCGGCGCTGGAGGCGCAGGCCTGGCCCGGAGCCCGCGCCGGGCACGACCCCGCGCTGGCCCCCCGGGTGATGCTGCTGCTGGACGAGGACGGCACCGTGGCCGCCTCGCTGGCGCTGCTGCACAAGCCCGTCCGGCACGCGGGGCGTACGTACCGCGCCGCCGGGCTGAGTGCGGTGGTGACCCGGGAGACCGCGCGGGGCCGCGGGTACGGCGGCCGGCTCGTGGCCGCGGCCCGCGCGGCGCTGGCCGCCGACCCGGGCGTGGACCTGGTGCTGTTCAGCTGCGACCGGCCGCTCGTCCCCTTCTACGAGGCGGCCGGCTTCACCCGGCTGCCCGGGACCGTACTGGTCGGCGGGACGCCCGAGGAGCCGCTGGCCACGGACGCGCCCGGCTTCGCCAAGGAGGTCCTGGCCGACTTCCCCGGCCCGGACACCGATCCCGCCGCCTTCGCGGGAGCACGGATCGCCCTGTACCCGGGGCTCGTCGACCGCCTCTGGTGAACCGGCCCGGGCATGCGGAAGGGGCCCGGATCATCCCGATCCGGGCCCCTTCCGCATGACTGGCGATGCCTACGAGCTGCTGGTCTCGGCCTCCGCGGAGACCGCCTTCGCCGGGGCCGCCGCAGCCGTCGTACGGCCGGGCACCCCGAGGAACAGGAGCAGCGTCGGGACCAGGTACAGCAGCCACACCGCGACCTGGAGCCAGGTCGGGTCCGGCTGGAAGTTGAACGTGCCCTTCAGCAGCGTCCCGTACCAGCTGTCCGGCGGGACCGCCGAGGTGACGTCGAAGGCCCTGTTCATGAGGCCGGGCAGGAACTCGGCCTCCTGGAGGTCGTGGACCCCGTACGCGAGCACGCCCGCGGCGACCACGACCAGCATCCCGCCGGTCCAGGTGAAGAACTTGGACAGGTTGATCTTCAGCGCACCGCGGTAGAACAGCCAGCCCAGCAGGATCGACGAGCCGATCCCGAGCAGCACGCCCACCAGCGGACCCGCGCCGTTCCCGGCCGCGTGGACCGACCGCCACACGAACAGCGAGGTCTCCAGGCCCTCCCGGCCGACGGCCAGGAACGCCGTCGTCACCAGGGCGCCCGTACCCATCGCGAGGGCCGCGTCGAGCTTGTCCTGGAGTTCGGCCTTCATGTGCCGCGCGGTGCGCTTCATCCAGAAGACCATCCACGTCACGAGGCCCACCGAGACGATCGACAGGCTGCCGCCGATCGCCTCCTGCGCCTGGAACGTCAGCTCCGAGGTGCCGAACTCGAGCCCCGCGCCGAAGGCCAGGCTGAGCGCGGCCGCGAGGCCGACGCCGAGCCACAGCGGCCCCAGCTTGTCCTTGTTCCCGGTCTTCACCAGGTACGCGATGAGGATGCAGACGACCAGGCTGGCCTCGAGCCCCTCGCGCAGGCCGATCAGGTAATTGCTGAACACGTCGGTTCCTTTCCGTGCTGCCGGAACTACGCGAACAGCGCCCGGCCCCACCAGTCGTCCTTGTCGCGGACGCCCGGCGGGATGGCGAAGACGGCCGAGCTGACGTGCTGGATGTACTCGTTGAGCACGTCGTTCTTGGCCAGGTTGCGCTGGATCGGGACGAAGCCCTTGCGGACGTCGCGCTGGTAGGCGAGGAAGAACAGGCCCGCGTCGAGGCGGCCCAGTCCGTCCGAACCGTCGGTGAACGAGTAGCCGCGGCGCAGGATGGTGGCCCCGCTGTTGCTGTCCGGGTGGGCGAGGCGGACGTGCGCTTCCGGCTTCATCGCCTTCAGGAACGGCTCGTCGCGCTCCTTCGACTTGCCGACCGGCGCGCCCTCGGCCTTGTCGCGGCCGAAGATGTCCTCCTGCTCCTGGAGCGGAGTGCGGTCCCAGATCTCGATGTTCATGCGGATCCGGCGGGCGACCAGGTAGGAGCCGCCGGCCATCCACGCCGAGTCGCCCTTGGCCTCGTCCGCGACCCACACGTGCTTGTCGAGGGCGGCGGTGTCGGTGCCGGCGATGTTCCGGGTGCCGTCCTTGAAGCCCATCATGTTGCGCGGGGTCTGCTCGTCCGGGGTGGTGGAGGAGGTCTTGCCGAAGCCGAGCTGGGACCAGCGCACCGCGGTCTTGCCGAAGCCGATGCGGGCGAGCTGGCGGATGGCGTGCACGGCGACCTGGGGGTCGTCCGCGCAGGCCTGGACGCAGAGGTCGCCGCCGCTCTTGGCCGGGTCGAGGTTGTCGCCGGGGAACGCCTCGAGGTCGACCAGGGCTTCGGGGCGCCTGCCCTCCAGGCCGAAGCGGTCCTTGGCGAAGAGGCCCGGGCCGAAACCGATGGTGAGGGTGAGGCGGGAGGGCTTGAGGCCGAGGGCCTCGCCCGTGTCGTCCGGCGGGGCCTCGGGCATGCCGCCGACGGCGCCCTCGCCGACGGGGAGTCCGGCGGTCATCCGCTCGGCGGCCCGCGTCCAGTCCTTGAGGAGCTGGACGAGCTCCGCGCGGTCCTTCGTCTTCACGTCGAACGCGGCGAAGTGCAGCCGGTCCTGGACGGCGGAGGCGATACCGGCCTGGTGCCTGCCGTGGAAGGGCACGGCGGAACCGCTGAGCGCAGCCGGAACGGCGTCCGTGGTGTCGGTGAGCGCGGCGACCGTACCGCCCGCCGCTGCGGCGCCGAGCGCGAGCCCGGCACCGCCCCAGCCGAGCACGGCCCGGCGGGACGGCCCGCCGGTCGCCTCACCGGCGGCGTCCGCGGCGGCGGCCTCGGTGGCCTCGCCGGTGGTGCTGGTTTCGTCAGACATGTCCGTTACCCCTGTACCCCTGATACGCGTTACTTGGCGACGGCGGCGGCAAGCTTGGACAGCGGCTCCCCGAGGGCGCTGACCGCGTCCGAGAGCTCCTTGCGCTGGTCCGGGCCGACGGTCTCGTACGAGGTGAACTCGTAGGTGTTCTTGTCGGCGCGGTACTTGTCGAGCAGCGTGTTCATCGCGGCGAACTGCTTGTCCAGCTCCGCGGACAGGGCCGGGTCGTTCTTCGCGGCGACCGGCTTGAGCAGCTCGTACGCCTTCTGGGCGCCCTCGACGTTGGCCTTGAAGTCGACCAGGTCGGTGTGGCTGTAGCGCTCTTCCTCACCGGTGACCTTGCCGCTGGCGACCTCGTCCAGCAGCTCCTTGGCACCGTTCGCCATCGAGGTGGGGGTGATCTCCGCCTGGCCGACCTTCTTCTGCCAGTCGGTGAGGTCGGTGATCAGCGTGTCGGCGAGCTTCTTCTCGTCGTCGCCGATCTTGTTGTCGACCCACAGGGCCTTCTCCAGGCGGTGCCAGCCGGTCCAGTCCTTCGCCGGGTCCTGGCCGGCCTCCAGGCCGTCCTCGCGGACGTCGACCTTCGGGTCGATGTCGCCGAAGGACTCGGCGACCGGCTCGGTGCGCTCCCAGCCGATGCGGGACCCGGCGTACGCCTTCTTGGCGGCCTCGACGTCACCGGCCTTGACCGCGTCCGCGAAGGCCTGCGCCTTCGGGAGGGTCTGGTCGGCCTGCTCCTGCACGTACTTGCGGTACTCGGCGACCGCGGCGTCCAGCTCGGGGCTGCGCTTCTCGGCGGCGCCGTTGCCCGTGGCCTTGACCTTCTGGCGGATGCCGTCGCCCTTCATGCCGGGCTTGCAGGCGATCTCGTAGTCGCCGGCCTTGATCTCCGCGGTGATGGAGGCCTTGGTGCCGGGGCCGATGTTCTCGCGCTCGGCGACGATGCGGTCGTCCGGGAAGAGGACGTAGACCTCGGTGACCTTGGAGCCCTTGTTCTCGACCTCGAGGGTGACCTTGCCGGCCGGGAACTCCGTCTTGGAGACCTCGCACGCGCTGTCGGAGGCGGCGATCTTGACGGCCCCGTCGCCGTCGCCACTCTTCTCGGCGCAGCCGGTGACGGCGGTGAGCGCGCACACGGCGGCGACCGCGGTGAGGACGGTGAGGCGGGCGGGACGCATGGGGGCTCCTGGCTGTCTGGCGTTCGGCAGACGGCCGCCCCGATCAAGAGGGGCGGCCGGTGAGGCGGACCTAACTTAACCGAGGCTTACCTGACCCATGCCCGCGCGTCCAGTGATTCAGGCCACACGAACGGCTGCCGGACACGGGGCCGTCACGGCCCCTTCAGGAGCAACCCAAGGAAAGGTCAAGCCGAGGTCAAGCCGACATGACTCTTCCGTACGGCGGAACAGCGGTCGTCGCGGCGGAACGGCCCTCGTCCCGTACGGGGACCACGAGCGGGACCCCGGTCCGCGGATGCGGGAGGACCTCGACCGCCTGCCGGTAGACCCGGCTCAGCAACTCGTCCCCGAACACCTCGGCCGGCGGGCCGTCCACCACGATCCGCCCCTCGTGCAGTACGGCGGCCCGGTCGGCGTACGCGGCGGCCAGGCCCAGGTCGTGCAGGACGAGCACCACCGCGTCCCCGGCCGCGGCCCGCTCCCGGCAGATCCGCAGCACCAGCTCCTGGTGGCGCAGGTCCAGGGCCGCGGTCGGCTCGTCGAGCAGCAGCAGCGGGGCCTGTTGGGCCAGTACGCGGGCCAGCGCGACCCGGGCCCGTTCGCCGCCGGAGAGCGCGGAGAAGGGGCGGGCGGCGAAGCCGGCCACCTCCGTCGCGGCCATGGCGGCGGCCACCGCCTCCTCGTCGCAGTCGGCGAGCGGGGTGCCGGCCCAGGGGGCGCGGCCCATCCGTACGACGTCCCCGACGGGGAACGGGAAGGACATCTCCGCCGACTGGGGGAGCACGGACCGGCGCAGGGCCAGATCCGGGGCGGCCCAGTCGTCCACCGGGCGCCCGTCGATCCGTACGAGGCCCTCGGCGGCGGGCAGATCCGCCGCGAGGGCGGCCAGCAGGGTGGACTTGCCGGCGCCGTTCGGGCCGACCAGGGCCAACACCTCGCCGGCCCGCGCGGTCAGGTCGATCCCGGCCAGCACCGCGCGCTCGCCGAGCCGGACGTGGAGGCCGACGGCCTCGGCGAAGGCGGCGCCGGGGGACGGCCGGACGGGGATGCTGCGTCTGCTGCGCCGCAGGAACGGGATGCTCACGCCCAGCCTCCTTGCCTGCGGCGGGTGCGACGCAGCAGCCAGAAGAAGAACGGGCTGCCGATCAGGGCGGTCAGCACACCGAGCGGCAGCTCGGCGGGCCGGGCGATGGTCCGGGCGGCCAGATCGCCCCCGAGCAGCACCACGGCGCCGGCGAGGGCGCTGCCCGGGACCAGGAAGCGGTGGCCGGGGCCGTTCGCCATGCGCAGCAGGTGCGGGACGAGCAGCCCGACGAAGGTGATGACGCCGGCCACGGCGACGGCCGCCGCGGTGAGCAGCGCGACGACGAGGATGAGCGCGAGGCGCAGCCGCTCCACGTCCACGCCGAGGTGGCGGGCGGGCCGCTCGCCGAGCGAGAGCAGGTCCAGCTCGCGGGCGTGGAAGGGGGCGACCAGCAGGCCGGCGAGCGCGCAGGGCAGGACGGCGAGCACCTTGGGCCAGGTGGCCTGGGCGAGGGAGCCGAGCTGCCAGAAGGTGATCTGGTTGACCTGGCCGCTGTCCGCGAAGAAGACGAACAGGCCGATCAGGGCGCCGGCGAAGGCGTTGACGGCGATGCCCGTGAGGATGAGGGTGACGACCTCGGTCTTGCCGCCGTTGCGGGAGAGGAGGTAGACGGAGGCGACGGTCACGAGCCCGGCGGCGAACGCGCAGGCGGTGACGGTCCAGTTGCCGAAGAAGCTGAGCCCGAGTCCGATGGCGGCGACCGCGCCGACGGCGGAGCCCGCGGAGATCCCGATGACGCCGGGCTCGGCGAGCGGATTGCCGAACACCCCCTGCATCAGGGCCCCCGCGCAGCCCAGGCTCGCGCCGACGAGCAGCGCGAGCACGACCCGGGGGAGCCGTACGTTCCACAGCACGCTCTCGCCGACCCGGTCGAGCGCGGCTCCGCCGAGCCCCAGCCGGTGCTGCACGGAGCCGAGCACGTCCGCGACGGGAATCCCGTACGCGCCGATCCCGGAAGGAGGCGGAGCCCTCGAACGCCGGGCTCTACGCCGCCCTCGGGGTGGCCGTCCTGGTCCTGGCCGGCGGCGCGGTCCACCTCGTGCTGCGCCGCACCCGCCGTACGGAGGCCGCCGCGGGCGACGCGGCGGGCCCGGACGACCCGGTCACGCCGGCCGACCCCTCCGGCCCCGCCGACCCGTCCGGCCCCAGCGACCCGTCCGGCGCTGGCGCCCCGTCCGGCCCCGGCGACCCGGACGGCCCCGCCGATGCCGCGGACGCGCAGCAGCCCAAGCCCTGACCCTCGCGCCCGTCCCCGACGGCCCTCCACCTCACCCCCGTCAGCCACCCCCGTTGCCCCTCAGGAGGCCCCTGCAATGTCCTCGTCCCGCCGTCCGCTCGCCCTCGCGGCCGTCGTCGCCACCGCCACCGCCGCCGCACTCGGCGCCACCGCCTTCGTCCTGCCCGCCACGGCCGCGGACGGTCCCCCGACCGCCCCGGTGAAGATCGTCGGCGGCACCCTCGACTGGGGTGTGCTCGCCGGCTACCGCGCCTACGTGACCGGCATGGCCAAGGGCGCCATCACCGTGGCCGACGGCGCCAAGCAGAACGAGGACGGCAGCCTGCGCTTCGGCGCGCCGACCGGACAGTACGAGCCTGCCGCCGGACACGTCGTGAAGGCCGTCTTCAAGGGCAGCGTCACCTTCTCCTCGCCCGCCCCGCCGGCCGGCCACGGCTTCGAGGTCAAGCTCTCGGACTTCCGCATCGACACCGGCACCAAGAAGGTCACCGCGGACGTCACCAAGGGCAGCGCCACGACCCAGGACGTGCCGCTGGCCACGGTGGCCTTCGCCGGCCGGTCGACGGAGGGCCTCGCGACCACCCTCACCAAGGAGGCCGCGGACGCGCTCGGTTCGGCCTCGTACGAGAACAAGGCGGGCGACCCGCTCACCGCGAAGCTGGAGTTCGAGAAGCCCGCCCCGCCCAGCCCCTCCCCGACCCCCACGACGTCGGAGGCCCCCTCTCCGGCCCCGACGAAGTCGGCGACCCCCTCCGCGACGCCCACGGTTCCGGCCGACGGCCCGCAAAAGATCCTCGGTGCCAAGCTGACGTGGGGCGTGAAGGAGTCCTTCCGCACCTACGTCCTGAGCGCGGGCTCGATCACCCCGGCCGGCGGCGCCGCCAAGAACGGCGACCTCTTCGACTTCGCCCTCGGCAAGGGCGAGCTGGACGCGAAGAAGCAGACGCTGAACGCCTCCTTCGAGGGGAACCTGCGCTTCCAGTACGCGGCCCACGGCATCGACGTGACCTTCGCCAACCCCCGCGTCGCCGCCGCCGGCAAGACCGGCACCCTCTACGTGGACGTCAAGAACGCCTCCGGCAGCAAGACGGACGTCCCGTTCGCCACGCTCGACCTGTCGAAGGCGGACTACAAGACCAAGGACGGCGTACTGGCGCTGAGCCCGGTTCCGGCCGTCTTCACCGCCGAGGGCGCCGCCTCCTTCGCCAACGACACCACCGGGTCCCCGTACAAGGCCGGAGACGCGATCGACCCGCTGGGCCTCTCCGTGGCGGTGGACAAGGGCGCCGCCCTCCCGGCGGGCGGCGGCCCCACCCCGAACTCCGGCAGCCCGGGCGCCTCCGTAGGCGGCGGCAGCGTCGGCGGGAACCTCGCCAGCACCGGCGCCGAACTCCCGGCCGGAGCCCTGCTCGCCGCCTCGGGCGCGGCCGTCGCGGCGGGTGCCGGCGCGGTGTTCCTCGCGCGCCGGCGGAGCGCCGTCCAGATCTGAACCGTGTTTCAATTTCCGCGTGAACGATCTAGATGTGCTCAAGGTCTTCTGCGCGGGCGACGGGCGCCACGGCAACCTGCTCGGCGTCGTACGTGACGGCCGGACCTGCCCCGACGATGCGTCGCGGCAGGCGCTGGCCGCCGAACTCGGCTACAGCGAGACGGTGTTCGTCGACGACCCCGAACGCGGGGTCGTCGACATCCGCACGCCCGGGACGCGGATGACCTTCGCCGGCCATCCGCTGGTCGGGGTCGCCTGGCTGCTCGACATCGAGGAGCTCCAGCCGCCGGCCGGCTCCGTATGGGCCCGTGACGACGGGGAGTTCACCTGGATCACGGCCCGCCCCGAGTGGGTCGAGGGCAAGCGCACCGAGCAGTACGCGAGCCCCGCCGAGGTCGACGCGCTGCCCGCGCCGCCGCCCGGCGAGGGCTGGCTGTACGCCTGGGCCTGGGAGGACGAGACCGCGGGCCGTATCCGGGCCCGCGGCTTCCCGCGCCGCCCCGACGGGGTCATCGCCGAGGACGAGGCCACCGGATCCGCCGCGATACTGCTGACCGCCGAGCTGAACCGCGCCCTGAACATCACCCAGGGCGCGGGCTCCCAGATCCTCACCGCGCCCGGCCCGGACGGCACCGTCGAGATCGGCGGCCGCGTCCGCTTCGCGAAGCTGCCCGAGGCGCGGACCGAGTAGGCACGCACCGCGGGGTCCGCACCGACTCGGTGCGGACCCCGCGGTGGAGGCCGGAGCGCGTCAGGCGCTCAGCGGGAACTCCCGGCCGAGCTCGCGGAAGACCGCGCCGTTGAAGTCGAAGGCGCGCTTGCACTCGTCGATGATGCGCTGCTTCTCCAGGTCGTCCGCGGCGATCGCGTCCAGCAGCTCGCGGTAGCTCCGCTTGAAGGCCGCGGGGTTGGCGATCTCCGCGAAGACGTAGAACCGGACGCCGTCGCCCTTGCGCGTGAAGCCCCACGTCCGCTCCGCCTTGTCGCGGATGATCTGGCCGCCGGAGAGGTCGCCCAGGTAGCGGGTGTAGTGGTGGGCGACGTAGCCGCCCGGCCAGGTGGCCGCGCACTGCGCCACGCGGGCCGCGTAGGACTCGGTGGCGGGCAGCGCGATCAGCGTCTCGTGCCAGGACGGCCCGCGCAGGTGCGCCAGGTCGCGCTCGATCTCGGCGACGCGCATCAGCTCGGGCCGTATGAACGGGCCGGCCACCGGGTCGTCCTTCAGGGACTCGGCCGCGTCCTCCAGGGCCCGGTACACGAACCACAGCTGCTCGGTGTACCGCGTGTACGCGTCCACCCCGAGCCGGCCGCCGAGCAGGTCGCTCATGAAGGTCGAGGTCTCTGCCTCGGTGTGCTGCTCGTGCGACGCGACACGGATGACCGTGGAGAAGGCGTCCAAGACAATCCTCCGGAGACGGGACGGGGGGCGGGCGGGCCCGCCGGGCGTGACGGCACGTCCGCCACGCCCGATCCTCGTGCTTAGGCTTACCTAAGTCAATGTCTTCCCGACGCGGTGTCGGTAAAACACCTCCGGCGAAGATTCTCCGACAGGTCCTCCCGTTTTCCGGCTCTCCGGCCCTTACGGCAGGGTGAGGATCTCGGCTCCCGTGTCCGTCACCACCAGTGTGTGCTCGAACTGCGCGGTGCGCTTGCGGTCCTTCGTCACGACGGTCCAGCCGTCGGCCCACATGTCGTACTCGTGCGTGCCCAGGGTCAGCATCGGCTCGATCGTGAAGGTCATCCCGGGCTCGATGACCGTCGTGGCGTGCGGGCTGTCGTAGTGCGGGATGATCAGGCCGGAGTGGAAGGACGAGTTGATGCCGTGCCCGGTGAAGTCCCGGACCACGCCGTAGCCGAAGCGCTTCGCGTACGACTCGATGACCCGGCCGATCACGTTGACCTGGCGGCCCGGCTTGACGGACTTGATCGCCCGGTTCAGGGCCTCGCGGGTGCGCTCCACCAGCAGCCGCGACTCCTCGTCCACCTCACCGCACAGGTACGTGGCGTTGTTGTCGCCGTGCACGCCGCCGATGAACGCGGTGACGTCGAGGTTCACGATGTCGCCGTCGCGCAGGACGGTGGAGTCGGGGATGCCGTGGCAGATGACCTCGTTGACCGAGGAGCACAGGGACTTCGGGAAGCCCCGGTAGCCCAGCGTCGACGGGTAGGCGCCGTGGTCGCACATGTACTCGTGCGCGACCCGGTCCAGCTCGTCGGTGGTCACCCCCGGAGCGATCAGCTTGGCGGCCTCTTCCATCGCCTGGGCGGCGATCCGGCCGGCGATGCGCATGGCCTCGATGGTCGCGGCGGACTGCACCTCCGGTCCGGTGTACGGAGTGGGCGCGGGCCTGCCCACGTACTCGGGCCGGCGGATGTTTCCGGGAACGGAACGGGCGGGAGAGAGCTCGCCTGGTACGAGCAGCGACTGGCCAGACATGCAAGCGAGTGTATCCAGCGGGGATGGGGCAGCATGGCGGCAGAGAACGGTATCGAGAGGTATCGAGAGGAGCCCGAGGACGATGGCCCTGTTCAAGAAGCGTCAGGTGGGCAAACCCGGCGAGTGGTACTACTGCCTGGTCCACCGCAAGGTCGAGGAAGGTCCGGAGTGCCCGGCGAAGGACCGTTTCGGCCCGTACACCTCGCCGGAGGAGGCGGCGCACGCCATGGAGACCGCCGAGGAACGCAATCTCGAATGGCAGAACGACCCCAAGTGGAACGACAAGTCCCGCGACGAGGGCGAGGGCACGGCCGCCCCGTAGGGCCGTAGGGCGCCGTAGGGCCGTAGGGCCCCAGGGCTCCGGGCCCCGTGGGGCCTCTACCAGCGGCTGAGCGGCGGCGCGGTCAGCTGGTCGGCCAGCCGCGCCAGCCGGTCCCGCAGCCGCCGCGGCCCGCCGCGCTGGACCGGCAGGCCGTTCTCCCCGGCCGCCGCGCTGACCAGGTGCTGCACGGTGTCCAGGTCCAGCTCGCCGGCCCCTTCCCGTACGGACAGGGCGTCGTGCGCGAGCGCGGCGAGATCCGGATCCCCACCGTCCAGGGACAGTACGGTCGCCCCCGCGCGCCGGGCGTCGTGCACCCGCTCCAGCAGCCCCGCCCCGGGCTGCTCCGGCGCCACCACCAACAGGGTGTGCCCGCGCCGGGCCGCCTCCAGCCGGCCCAGCCCCACCGACAGGTGCGCCGGCTCCCCGGGCAGCACGCGGTGGCGTACGAGCGTGGGCGCCAGCTCCGGCAGCCCCGACCAGGCGGCCTCGTCCACCAGGTGCGCCGCCAGGTGCCAGGGCTCGTACTGCTCGGTCCCGACCAGCAGCAGGTTCCCGCCGGCCGGCGAGACGGAGCGCCGCAGCGATCCCGCGAAGCGGCGCGCTTCACCGGGCCACTGCGTACCGGCGAGCACCTCGCGCAGCAGCGCGACCCTCACGGCGTCCATGTCGGCATCCTGCCGCATGGAAGGGACCTGCGGGAGCGCTTCGCCCCGCTCCGCCCGGCCGGGCGCAGCCCCGTTCCCGTTCGACTCTGCGGATCCCGGCACTACCCTCGCCCCCATGACCTCCACAGACAGCACTCAGACTCCCCCCGCGACGGCGCCGGCCAAGGCGCCGGCCAAGGACCCGTGGGACCTGCCGGACGTCTCCGGCCTCGTCGTCGGCGTCCTCGGCGGCACCGGCGACCAGGGCCGGGGCCTGGCCTACCGGCTCGCCCGGGCCGGCCAGAAGGTGATCATCGGCTCCCGCGCCGCCGACCGCGCTCAGAGCGCCGCCGACGAACTGGGCCTCGGCGTGGAGGGCGCGGACAACGCCGAGTGCGCGCGCCGCAGCGACATCGTGATCATCGCGGTGCCGTGGGAGGGCCACGCGAAGACCCTCGAAGCCCTCCGCGAGGACCTCGCGGGCAAGCTCGTGGTGGACTGCGTCAACCCGCTCGGCTTCGACAAGCAGGGTGCGTACGCCCTCCACGTCGACGAGGGCAGCGCGGCCCAGCAGGCCGCCGCCCTGCTCCCCGACTCCCGGGTGACGGCGGCCTTCCACCACCTCTCGGCGGTCCTGCTCCAGGACGAGTCCGTCGAGGAGATCGACACCGACGTGATGGTCCTCGGCGAATCCCGCGCCGACACGGACGTCGTGCAGGCCCTGGCCGGGCGTATCCCGGGGATGCGCGGGGTCTTCGCGGGCCGCCTGCGCAACGCCCACCAGGTGGAGTCGCTCGTCGCCAACCTGATCTCCGCCAACCGCCGCTACAAGGCCCACACGGGCCTGCGCGTCACGGACGTCTGAGCCACCCGCCCCTGTGCCCGGCGGCCGCCTTCGGAGCGGCCGCCGGGCACAGGGGCCCCGCGGTTCAGCCCCGGCGGCTCCCGGCGCGCGCCTCGACGGGACCCAGATGCGCCACCACCCCCTGGTAGAAGCGGTCCACGGCCTCGTCGACGCTGCGGATGAACCCGGACTCCGTGTTCCCGCGGGTGTTGCCCATGCCCTTGATCAGCGACAGCCGGAACCCGCTGAGCGGCGCGCCGCCCTTGGGCAGCAGGTCGCCCGGCTCGGGGCGCAGCCGCTCCAGGGTGCCGCGCGGCCCGTTCCCGCCCTCGACGAGGGTCTCCACGTGCAGGTCCGCGGGCGCCTCGGCCAGCAGCCGGACCAGCCGCTTGACGGTGGTCAGCGGATACGAGCCCTCCGGCGCCGGCACGTCGACCGTGGTGCGGACCTTCCCCGTCCGCAGATCGGCGGTCACGGCGACGACGCTGCTCGTCCCGTCGATGCGCAGCTCCGCGGAGAGCCGCCCGTCCCGGCACAGCTTCTCCGCGGCGGCGCTGCGGCGCGCCTGCGGATCGCTGCCGCGCCGGACGCGCTGTACGGGGAGCGCCTTCTGGCCGAGTTCGCCGCCCAGGCGCAGGCAGACCTGGCGGATCAGCCGCTCCCGGCTCTCGACCACCTCGACGGCGCGCGCATCGTCGGTGGCGAGGGTTTCGTCCTCGATGCCCTTGCGTACGGGCACCCAGGCGGCTCCCATGTTCTGGAATCCGTGGCAGCCGGACTGCTCGTGCTGGAGGTACGCCAGCAGCTCCTGGAGCAGCCAGGCGTGCGCGGCGTTGCCCACGCCCTCGTGGCGGATCAGCATCTGGGCCTGGTGGGCCACCTCGGCCCACGACAGGTGCCAGAGGCTGACCTTGTGCTTGCGCCGCCCGTCGATCTTGACGTCCACCACGGCGGTGCCCTCGAGGGCGACGTCGTTGGCGCGGCGTGGTGGGCGGGAGATCGGGAAACGGCGAAACAGGGGGCGGAAGCGGAGTGCGCGGGGCTTTACGGGAGCACTGCAGGGCATGGGGGACACTGGAGGGGCTCTACCCGTTCCGTGTCGCCGAGGAGCTGTTTCCCCATGCCCCGCCTTGCCGTGTTCGCCATCGTCGTCTGCGTGCTGTCCGTGGCCGCGGCCGTGGTCGCCTTCGTGGAGGGCAGCTTCCTGGGGATCGTCTGGGTGCTGCTGGCCGGACTCACGTCCAACATGGCCTGGTACTACCTGCGCAAGGCGAAGGCCGAGAAGGCCGCGCGCTCCGCGGGGTAGCCGCCTACTGCGGGGCCGTGCAGAAGCCGTTCGCGTCCTGCCAGAAGCGGTAGAGGTCGCGGCCGCAGTAGGTCTCGAGGTCCGACACGCCCAGCGAGGCCAGCAGATCGCGCACCACGTCGAAGAAGAACCCGTTGACCTCCGGGATCCACAGCAGCGCGAAGACGGCGATCAGCCCGAACGGCGCCAGCGGCGCCACCTCGCGGCGGATCCGGTACGAGAGCCAGGGCTCGATGATCCCGTAGCCGTCCAGACCCGGGACCGGCAGGAAGTTCAGGATCGCCGCCGAGACCTGGAGCAGCGCGAGGAAGGCGAGCGCGAAGCGGAACGGCAGCGGGACGCCGTCGAGGGCGTTCAGCCAGAACGGCGCCGTGCAGACGATCGCGAAGGCCACGTTGGTCAGCGGGCCCGCCGCCGAGATCAGGCTGTGCTTCCAGCGGCCCTGGATCCGGTCGCGCTCGATGTACACGGCGCCGCCGGGCAGGCCCAGCCCGCCCATGATCACGAAGATCACCGGCAGGATGATGCTGAGCAGCGCGTGCGTGTACTTCAGCGGGTTCAGCGTCAAGTAGCCCTTGGCCCCGACACTGAGGTCGCCGCTGTGCAGGGCGGTGCGGGCGTGCGCGTACTCGTGCAGGCAGAGCGAGACGATCCAGGCCGAGGTCACGAAGAGGAACACGGCGAGCCCGGTGCTCGTCGAGTACCCCGTCCACACGGCCCACCCGGTGACCGCCATGACGGCGGCGATACCGAGGAATACGGAACTGATCTGCCGCTCGCTGCGGCTGCCCTGATGACCCATGCGGCGAAACCTACCCCGGGCATGCGGCCAAAAGGAGTACGGGGTCGGGGGTGGGGCCAGGGACAATGGGCCGGTGCGCTACGCGATTCTCGGTACGGCCCAGGCCATCCGCGACGACGGGACCCCCGTCGCCGTCGGCGGAGCGCGCCTGCGGGCGCTGCTGACGGCGCTCGCGCTGCGCCCGGGGCGGGCGGTGCCGGTGCACCTGCTCGTGGCCGAGGTGTGGGACGGGGACCGGCCGGCGGATGCCCCGGCCGCGCTGCAGGCGCTGGTGGCGCGGCTGCGGAGGGCACTGGGGCACGGGGCGGTGCGGTCGGCGGAGGGCGGATACCTGCTGGTCGCGGGGCGCGAGGACGTCGACCTGTACCGCTTCGAGCGGCTCGCGCGGGCCGCAGCGGCGGCGCAGGACCCGGCGGAGGCGGCCGGCCTGTACGACGAGGCCCTGGCACTGTGGCGCGGCCCGGCACTGGCGGATCTGCCGGACCCGGCGGCCGAGTCCGGCAGGTGGGAGGCCGTACGTCTGGACGCGCGCCGGGGCCGGCTCGCGGCGGCCCTGGCCCTGGGCGAGGCCGAGCGCGCCCTCCCGGAGCTGACCGCCCTGTGCGAGCAGCGCCCGCTGGACGAGCCGCTCCAGGTCCTGCGGATCCGCGCGCTGCGGGGCACGGGCCGCCCGGCCGAAGCACTGGCCGCCTACGACACCGTCCGCCGCACCCTCGCCGCCCGCCTGGGCACCAACCCGGGACCGGCCCTCCAAGCCCTCCACGCTTCCCTCCTGGCCCCGTCCCCGGCTTCGCCCCCCGCCCCGCACGCCGCGCAGCCCCCGGCCCCGACCCCGGCGCAAAGCCCCGCCGGGGCCGCCCCGGCCGCCCCCTCCGCTCCGCGGCAACCGGCCCCGGCCCAGGGCCCGGGCGGCGCGGCAGCCGGTGCGTTCGTACCGCCCGGGCAGGGGAATCTGCGGGTGCGGCTGACCAGTTTCGTGGGCCGGGAGGGGGACATCCGGGTCATCCGGGAGGATCTGGCGCGGGCCCGGCTCGTGACGCTGCTCGGGCCCGGCGGGGCCGGGAAGACCCGGCTGTCCCAGGAGGCCGCCGAGCGCGCCGCCGAGGCCTGGCCCGACGGGGTGTGGTTCGTGGAGCTGGCTCCCGTGGACGATCCCGAGGACGTCGCCGAGGCCGCGCTCACCGCGCTCGGCGCGCGGGAGACCAAGCTGCGCGGCGCGGCCGCCGAGGAGCTGCGGGCGCTGACCGACCGCGCCGGGGACCAGCCCCTCGACCGGCTCGCGGAGCACTGCGTGCGGCGGCGGATGCTGCTGATCCTGGACAACTGCGAGCACGTCGTCGGCGCCGCCGCCGAGCTGGCCGAAGAGCTCCTCGCGCGCTGCCCCGGCGTCCGGATCCTGGCCACCAGCCGCGAACCCCTCGGCGTGCCGGGAGAGTTGCTGCGACCGGTGGAACCGCTGCCCGACCCCGTCGCGCTCCGGCTCCTGGGCGACCGGGGGGCCGCCGCCCGGCCCGGGTTCAGCGTCGAGGACGACCGCGAGGCCGCCGCCGAGATCTGCCGCCGCCTCGACGGGCTGCCGCTCGCCATCGAGCTGGCCGCCGCCCGGCTGCGGCTGCTCACCCCGCGCCAGATCGCCGACCGCCTCGACGACCGCTTCCGGCTCCTGACCAGCGGCGCCCGTACCGTTCTGCCCCGCCAGCAGACCCTGCGCGCCGTCGTCGACTGGTCCTGGGACCTCCTCGACGAGCCCGAGCGCACCGTCCTGCGCCGGCTCTCCGTCTTCGCCGGCGGCTGCGACGTGGCCGCAGCCGAAGCCGTGTGCGCCGAGCCCGACACGCTCGACGTCCTCGGCTCCCTCGTCGACAAGTCCCTCGTCGTCGCCGCCCCCGGCCAGAGCGGCGCCATGCGCTACCGGCTCCTCGAGACCGTCGCCGAGTACGCCGCCGAGCGGCTGGCCGAGGCCGCCGGGGACCGCGCCGACACCGAGCGGCGCCACCTCACGTACTACCGCGAACTCGCCCGCACCACCGAGCCGTTGCTGCGCGGCCGCCACCAGCGCGAGGCCACGGAGCGGTTCGCCGCCGAGTACGAGAACCTCCGTACCGCACTGCGCCGCGCCCTCGCCTCCCGCGACACCGACGAGGTGCTCTGCCTGGTCCACTCCCTCGCCTGGTACTGGCAGATGCACGACCTGCGCGCCGAGGCCCGGCACTGGTCCGCCGCCGCCGGCGCGCTCGTCCCCGACCCCTTCGCCCTGCCCGTCACCCCCGCCGAGCCGGTGTACGCACAGCTCGTGGACGCGCCCCCGCCGTACTCCGGGGAATTGCTCACCGAGGCCTGGCGCGGCATCCGGCTGATCCAGCTCACCTCGCGGGACCAGACCAACGAGAGCTGGAGCGCGCCCGAGGTCCGGGGCCAGATCGAGGGGATCGTCGCAGCCTACCGGCCCGGCCTGCCGCAGACCTGCCGAACCCCCGGGGGCCTGTGGATCTACGCCGTCATGATCGCCGGCGACTCCGGCCTGCTCCAGCAGGTCCTCGACGCCACCGTCGACACCGCCCGGGAGCTGGACTACCGCTGGGAGCTGGCCGCCGCCCTCCAGGTACGGGCCAACGTGCTGGCCAACCGGGCCGCCTGGTCCGGAGACGCGGCCCGCGACGCCGACGAGAGCCACGCCCTGTTCGAGTCGCTCGGCGACGACTGGGGCTGCGCCGAAGCCCTCTCCGCCCGCGCCGAATCCCGGGAGAAGCGGGGCGAGTACGCGGCGGCCGCCGAAGACTTCCGAGCCGCGATCGAGCACGCCGAGCGGCTCGGCGCCCCGTCCCAGGTCACGGTCCTGCGCGCGCGGATGGCCGGCACCCTCGTCGAGACCGGCGCGGTCGCCGAGGCCGAGGAGCTCCTCGACGAGATCGTGAGCACCCCCCGGAGCTACGGCAACGAGGCCATGCCGGCCGCCCGGATGTTCCTCGCCGGCATCTACGGCCGCACCGGCCGCATCCCCGAGGCCCGTGCCCAGATCCAGGTGCTGCGCGACGAGTTCGCGTTCGGAGCGTTCGCCATCTTCGACGGGTTCCTGCTCGGCACGATGGCCTGGCTGGAGAACCAGGAGGGCAAGTACACGGAGGCCCTCGCCCTGCTCCGGCAGGCCATGGGGACGGCCCAGGACCCGCTCGCCCTGATGGTCGCCCCGCAGCTGCCCGCCGTGTACCTGCTCACGGCGGCCCTCTCCCACGCCGGCCTCGGCGGCCCGCAGCACGCGTACGACGCCGCCCGGCTGCTCGGCGCGTACCGGGCCCTGCTGCCGCACCAGCACTTCCCGATCACCACGGAACGCGAGGACGCCGCCCGGGCCGAGGAGCTGACGCGGGCCGCGCTCGGCGAGGCCGCGTACGCGTCCGCGTACGCCGAAGGCGGCGGCCTCACCCTGGAGGAGGCCACCGCCCTCGTCTGACCCGGCCCCCCGTGCGGGGTCCGTCCGGGACGCGATCCGGAACGGACCGACGACCCGGATCAGGTCTTCTGGCGGAACTTGCGGACGGCGAGCGGCATGGTGACCGCCGTGATGGCCACCGACCAGATCAGGGTCACCGTCACCGGGTGGGCGACCGCACCGCCGTTGATCAGGCCGCGGGCCGCGTCGGCCAGGTTGGACAGCGGGTTGTAGTCCGTGAAGGTCTGCAGCCAGCCGGGCATGGTCGACGGCGGGGCGAAGATCGAGCTGCCGAACTGGAGGGGCATCAGGACGAGCATCGCCATGCCCTGGACGGCCTGCGCGGTCTTCATGGTCAGACCGAGCAGGATGAAGATCCACATCAGCGAGGCGCCGAAGACCGCCGACAGCCCGATCGACAGGAACAGGTCGAACACCGAGGTCTTGATCGACAGGCCGAGCATGAAGCCCACGGTGAGCAGGATCGCGATGGCGACCATCATCCGGCCGAGCTCGACGACGATCTTGGCGATCAGGACGGACGACCGGGCGATCGGCATGGACCGGAAGCGGTCCATCACGCCCTTCTTGAAGTCGTCGTTGACGCCGGTGCCGACGCCCATGGCGATGTTCATGCCCATCATGGCCATCAGGCCCGGGACGACGTAGTTGACGTACGCCTCCTGCTGGCCCTTGCCGGAGATCGCGCCGCCGAAGACGAACACGAACAGCAGCGTGAAGATGATCGGCATGAACAGGACGTCGAACATCGACTCGGGGTCCTGCTTGATCTGCAGCGCGTTGCGGCGCACCAGGGCGCCGATGTGCCGCAGGTTGGCGCGCAGGCCGATGCGGCCCTCGCCGGAGCGGCCGTCCACCGGGGCCGGAGCGGGCGCGGTGGGGGCGGGCTTCGTCGTGGTTACGGTGCTCATGCCGCGACCTCCTCGGTCTTCTCGGTGGGAACGGAGTCCTCGAAGGAGGTGGGCCGCTGGCCGGTGATGGCCAGGAACACCTCGTCCAGGCTGGGCAGGTACGTGCCGAGGTCGGCGATCGCGTACCCGCGGGCGGCCAGCAGGCCGACCACGGCGGTCAGCTGCTCGTCGCTCAGGATCGGGACCAGCAGCACGCCCTCGTCCGGCACGGCCTGGGAACCGGCCACGCCGTCGAGCCCGGCCTCCGCCAGCGCACGGGCCATGCCCGGCAGGTCGGAAGCGGCGACGGGGCGGATCTTCAGGGTCCGGCCGCCGACCCGGGCCTTCAGCTCGTCGACCTTGCCGTTGGCGATGACCTTGCCCTTGTCGATGACCGTCAGCTCGCTCGCGAGCTGCTCGGCCTCCTCCATGTACTGCGTGGTGAGCAGGACGGTGGCCCCCTCGGCGACCATCCGCTGCACCTCGTCCCACACCTCGTTGCGGGTACGGGGGTCCAGGCCGGTGGTCGGCTCGTCCAGGTACAGCACGGCCGGGCGGCCGATCATGGAGGCGGCCAGGTCGAGCCGGCGGCGCATGCCGCCGGAGTAGTTCATCGCGGCCTTCTTGGCGGCGTCGGTCAGCGAGAACCGCTCGAGCAGCTCGTCGGCGCGCGACCGGGCGTCCTTGCGGGACAGGTCGAGGAGCCGGCCGATCATGTAGAGGTTCTCCCAGCCGGAGAGCTTCTCGTCGACCGAGGCGTACTGGCCGGTCAGGCCTATGGTGCGGCGCAGCTGCCGCGGCTGGCGGACCACGTCGTAGCCCGCGACGGTCGCGGTCCCGGCGTCCGGGACGATCAGGGTGGAGAGGCAGCGCACGAGGGTGGTCTTGCCGGCGCCGTTGGGCCCGAGGACCCCGAGGACCGTGCCCTCGCGGACGTCCAGGTCGACACCGTCCAGGGCTTTGGTCTCGCCGTAGTGCTTGACCAGTCCCCGTACCTCGACGGCGTTCGAGCCGTTCAGGGGATTCTTGTCGTTTCGCGTCATGGGCACCATGGGACCATCCGCCACCGACAACGCACCGACAGCGGACCGACAGGCCGCCGACAGGAAGCCGACAGCCCGCCGACGACGCGTCGGCGGGCTGTCGGACGGGGCGCTGATCGATCAGTGGAAGCTGTGCTCGGCCTGCGGGAACGTTCCGCCGACCACGTCCTCGGCGAAGGCCTTCGCCGCGTCGCCCATGGTCGCGCGGAGGTTCGCGTACTGCTTCACGAACTTCGGCATCTTCCCGCCGGTCAGGCCCATCATGTCCGTCCACACCAGCACCTGCGCGTCGCACTCCGCGCCGGCGCCGATGCCGACCGTCGGGATGTGCAGGGACCGGGTGACCTCGGCGGCCAGCTCGGCCGGGACCAGCTCCAGCACCACCGCGAAGGCGCCCGCGTCCTGCGCCGCCTTGGCATCGCGCAGCAGCTGGTGCGCGGCCTCGTCGCCGCGGCCCTGCACCCGGTAGCCCATGGCGTTCACGGACTGCGGGGTCAGGCCCAGGTGGGACATGACGGGGATGCCGGACTGGACGATCAGCTCGGTCTGGTGCAGCGAGCGCTCGCCGCCCTCGAGCTTCACGGCCCCGACGCCGGCCTCCTTCACCAGGCGGGTGGCGCTGCGCAGCGCCTGCACGGCGCCTTCCTGGTACGAGCCGAACGGCAGGTCGCCGATGACCAGGGCCCTGCTCGTGCCCCGTACGACGGCGGCCGACAGCAGGGTCATCTCGTCCATCGTCACGGGGACGGTGGTCTCGTAGCCGAGGTGACAGTTGCCCATGGAGTCGCCGACGAGGATGACCGGGATGCCGGCCTCGTCGAAGACGGACGCGGTCATCGCGTCATAGGCGGTGAGCATGGGCCACTTCTCGCCGCGCTCCTTGGCGAGGGTGAGGTCGCGGACGGTGATCCGCCGGGTGCCCGTGCCTCCGTACAGAGTGGGGGAGGCGGATTCGCGGGCAGGCGAAACGGCATGCGTCATTGCAACTGCTCCTTGATGTCATCTCGAGGCGCCCTTACGGCGTCCCCGGACTCACCCACCATGGTGGCACCTGCCCGGGCCGTGGCGAAAGTGGCGCGAAGACCTGTGCGTCACACTCCTGGCTCACACCAGGACCACTCCTGGCCCCCTCATGGTCCCCTCTGCGGCGGTTCGACGCGCGCGAGAGCCAATGTACGCGTTTCGTGACAAGCGGAACTCCGGCCACACGGCCGTTCGTCCTCCCGGACGTACGGCCGGAACAACGGCACGGAAGGCTGCGTCCATCGCCTAGGGTCAAGGAGCGGGGACGGAGCGCAAGCACGGCAGCGAGGGCAGTGGCATGGCACAGGCGTACATGACGGAGACGGGGAACGGCGGCTCGGAGCCCGAGCCCTCCGGATCCCGCCTCCGGCGCCGACTGGCCGGGCTGCGCAGAGACAGGGGCATCTGGCGGCGCGGGATCGTGACCGCGGCCCTGGCCGCCCTGATCTCGCTGGTCATGATCTTCCACGCCGAGCTGCCGAACGACGTCGGCAACCTCGGCAGCCTCACCGAGACCTTCCTGCCCTGGCTGGGCCTGGCCGTCCCGCTCCTGCTCGCCGCCGCCGTGATCCGCAAGTCGGCCACCGCGCTGATCGCGATACTGCTGACGGCCGTCGTATGGGTGAACATCTTCGGCAGCCTCGTCCTCGACAAGTCCGGCTCCGGCGGCAACCTGACGGTCGCCACCCACAACGTCGACGCCGACAACCCCGACCCGCGCGGCACGGCGGCCAGGGTCGCGAAGTCCGGGGCCGACGTCCTGGCCCTGACCGAGCTCAAGGGCAGCGTCGTCCCCGTCTACGAGGAGGCCTTGGCGGGCACGTACAAGTACCACTCCGTCGAGGGCACGGTCGGCGTGTGGAGCAAGTACCCGCTGAGTGCCAGCTCGCCCGTCGACATCAAGATGGGCTGGACCCGCGCCATGCGCGCCACCGTGGACAGCCCCTACGGCCGGATCGCCGTCTTCGCCGCCCACCTGCCCTCCGTCCGGGTCAAGCTCAACGCCGGCTTCACCGCCAACCAGCGCGACAACAGCGCCGACGCCCTGGGCGCCGCGCTCGCCGCCGAACCGCTGAAGAAGGTCATCCTGCTCGGCGACCTCAACGGCACCATGAACGACCGGGCCCTGTCCGAGGTCACCTCGCAGATGCGCTCCACCCAGGGCGCGGCGGGGGACGGCTTCGGCTTCAGCTGGCCGGCCCGGTTCCCGATGGCCCGCATCGACCAGATCATGGTCCGCGGGATCACGCCGGAGGCCTCCTGGACCCTCCCGCGCACCGGCAGCGACCACCTGCCCGTCGCTGCGCGGCTGACGGTGAAGAAGTAGCCGGTCGTCCGGACCGGTCGGGGGGGGGGGGGGGGGGGGGGGGGGGGGGGGGGGGGGGGGGGGCGTGCTGTGCGGGGCGCGGGGGCGTGGTTGTCCCTTTTCCTGCCCCGTTTTTTGTT
>NZ_JBVIGX010000002.1:240591-316743 GCF_055570595.1 Streptomyces sp. NPDC031132 | reverse complement strand
ACGGGAAAGAAGCACATTGGCGCCAGAACCGGTGGGGGAGGGGCCCTCGCCGCGTACGGCGGCGAGCCCCCTTCCCCGTTCGAGCCGAGCGCAGCGGCTACGCCCGTTCGCGCCAGCCGTTCGTGATGGGCAGCCGGCGGTCCTTGCCGAAGCCCTTCGCGGAGATCTTCGTGCCCGGCGGGTACTGGCGGCGCTTGTACTCCGCGGTGTCCACCATCCGCAGCGTCCTGGCGACCAGCTCGCGGTCGAACCCGGCCGCGACGATCGCCTCCAGGCCCTGGTCGCGGTCCACGTACAGCGCCAGGATCGCGTCCAGCACCGGGTAGTCCGGCAGCGAGTCCGTGTCCACCTGGCCCGGGCGCAGTTCGGCGCTCGGCGGCTTCACGATGGAGTTCTCCGGGATCGGCGGGGTCTCGCCGCGCTCGGCCGCGGCCCGGTTGCGGTACTGCGCGAGGCGGAACACGTCCGACTTGTAGACGTCCTTGATCGGGCCGTACGCGCCCACCGAGTCGCCGTAGAGGGTGGAGTAGCCGACGGCCAGCTCCGACTTGTTGCCCGGGGCCAGCACGATGTGGCCCTCCTGGTTGGACACCGCCATCAGCATCGTGCCGCGCAGCCGGGACTGCAGGTTCTCCTCCGCCAGGCCGGTCAGGCCCAGCGAGCCCATGTACGCGTCGAACATCGGCTCGATCGGCACCGTACGGAAGTTCAGGCCGGTCCGGTCGGCCAGATCGGCCGCATCGCCCTTGGAGTGCTCCGAGGAGTACTTCGAGGGCATCGAGATGCCGTACACGTTCTGCGCGCCGATCGCGTCGCAGGCGACGGCGGCGACCAGGGCGGAGTCGATGCCGCCGGAGAGCCCGATCAGGACGGAGCGGAATCCGTTCTTCTTGACGTACGCGCGCAGGCCCACGACCAGCGCGTCGTAGATCTCCTCGTCGTCGTCGAGGCGGTCGGCGTAGCCGCCGGTGACCACCGGCTCGTACGGCTCCACGGGCTCCTCGGAGAGGATGACGCGGTCGATCCGCAGGCCGTCGTCGACCACGCCCTCGGGTGCGTCGGCCCGCGCCGCGGGCAGGTCGAGGTCGACGAGGACGCAGCCCTCGGAGAACTGCGGGGCGCGTGCGATGACCTCGCCGCTGCCGTCGACGACGATCGAGTCGCCGTCGAAGACCAGCTCGTCCTGGCCGCCGATCATCGCCAGGTAGGCGAGGGTGCAGCCGGCCTCCTGGGCGCGCTTCCGGACCAGTTCGAGGCGCAGGTCGTCCTTGTTGCGCTCGTAGGGGGAGGCGTTGACGGAGATCAGCAGGCCGGCCCCGGCGGAGCGGGTGGCCGGGACGCGGCCGCCCTCCTGCCAGAGGTCCTCGCAGATCGCCAGGGCCACGTCGACGCCGCGCACCCGGATCACCGGCTGGGTGTCGCCCGGCACGAAGTACCGGAACTCGTCGAAGACGCCGTAGTTGGGGAGATGGTGCTTGGCGAAGCGGAGGGCGACCTTCCCGCCGTACAGCACGGCGGCCGCGTTCTCCGGGGAACCGGCGGGGCGGCCGAGCCGCGGGGCGGCCTTCCCGGAGCGGTCGAGGTAGCCGACGACGACCGGCAGTTCGCCGAAGCCCTCGGCGGCCAGCCGCTCCGCGAGTTCGCGCAGCGCGGTGCGGGAGGCCTCGACGAAGGAGCCGCGCAGGGCGAGGTCCTCGACGGGGTACCCGGTCAGCATCATCTCCGGGAACGCCACCAGGTGGGCGCCCTGCTCGGCGGAGTGGCGGGTCCAGTGCACGACCGAGTCGGCGTTGGCGGCGATGTTGCCGACCTGCGAGTCGATCTGATTCAGAGCGAGGCGAAGTTGAGGCACGGGACCCAGTCTAATCGTCTTTCTGACGCGATGTCCTGGGCCCCGCGCTTCTCGTGCGCTTCGGTCAGCCGATCGAGCCGCTGAACTTCGCGTTGGGCATCATGATTCCGGGCGAGATGTCGGCGCTGATGCGCTCGGTGCCCTCGGGCACCTCGAAGGCCACGACCCCGCTGGCGGACTCGCCCGGCAGGATGTCGCCCCTGATCATCTTCGGGACGTCGCCGTCGAAGACGAGCTCGGCGGTCATCCCCTTCTCGTCGCGGACGTTGGGCATCGCGTAGATGACGTTGTGCGCGGCGGACGAGCCGTTGGTGATGGTGAGCGTCATCTCCACCGCGTTGCCCACCTGCGAGTACTTGTTCTTCGTGACGTACTTCTTCGGCGTCGAGAGGGTCACCTTGATGCCGTTCGGGTACGTGTACGTCTCGCCGAACGGCAGCGGGGTCGTCATGCCGGGGACCTGCGAGGGCGAAGGCGTGGGCGAGGCCTTCGGGATCGGCGGCATGCTGCGGCGGAGGTCGGCCGGGGGGTTCCAGTCGTCGTCGAGCCGGTCGCCGGCCCGTTCGATGACGACGCCGGTGAGGAGGAAGCCGCCGACGGAGGCGCCGAGGCCGAGTACGGCGAGGACGGTGCCGACGACGGCCATCGTCTTGCGGCCGGCGCCGTCCGAGGCGCGCACGAGGGCGCCGATGCCGATGCCGATGCCGACCACGGCGAGGAGGGAGCCCAGCCAGAAGACGAACGGGATGAGCCCGACGACCACGGCGGCGATGCCGATGACGAGGGCGGCGACGGCCAGGCCGTTGGTGGGGGAGGGGGCGGGCGTGCCCCAGGGGTTGCCGGGGCCGGCGCCGGGTCCGGCGTGGGCGCCCCAGGGGTGGGCGGGCGGCACGGGCGCGCCGGGTCCGCCGAACGAGGGGGCCGGGGGAGCCGCGTGCAGGGGCGCGGTCGGCGGCGCGAAGGCGTCGGAGGGCGCGGGTGCGGGCACGGACGCCGGCACGGGCTCGGGCTGCGGCTCGGGCGCCGGCTCGGGTGCGGGGGCCGGCACGGGCGCTGCTGCCGGCTCGGGCCGGGCTTCGGGTTCCGGCGTCTGCGCGGGCTCCGGGGCCGGTACCGGCGTCGGCTCCGGCTCCGGCTCCGGGGACTTCCGGAGCGACAGCGGCTGCGCCGGCTCGGGCGAGGAGGGTGCGGAGGCCGGTTCCGGTATGGGCGTGCCCGCGGGCTCCGTCGGCGGACCTGACGGGCTGCTGCTGGGCGGGTTCGGGGGCGTGCTCATACCTGGCGGAAGTCCTCACGGGGGGTGGTGTGCGCGGTGATCACCAAGCCTGCCATGCGCCCCGCACCGCTCCAAGGGGGTTTGGCCCCCCGGCCCGCAGGCCCGGGGACCGCACCCCGCGGAGGGCTAGCGCCGGTACCCGAGCACCGTCATCATCCCGGCCTCCGCGTGGTACACGTTGTGGCAATGCACCATCCACAGACCGGGGTTGTCGGCGTCGAGGTCCACCGTCAGCGTCCCGTTCGGCAGGACCAGCGCGGTGTCCTTGCGCGCACCGCCCCGGCCGCCGCCGAGCGCGAAGGTGTGCCCGTGCAGGTGCAGCGGGTGCCACATCGTTGTCGAGTTGTCGAACTCCAGCCGGATCCGTTCGCCCGCCTTCACCGGGTGCCGCTGGTCGGCCGTGTACGGCTTGCCGTCGAAGGCCCAGTCGTACTTCTCCATCCCCCCGGTCAGCTTGATCCCGATCGTGCGGTCCGGCTCGCGCGCCGCCAGTACGGCGGGCTCCGCGGCGCGCAGCCGGTCCGCCGTCAGCGGCTTCCCGGCCAGCTCGGCGGGCCGGGTCGCGGCGGTGGGCGCCGCCCCCGCCCCCGTCCGCAGCAGGGCGAGCGCGGATGCCGGCCCGCCCTTGCCCTGCTTGCCCTCGGCCAGCGCGGTGAGCGGGAACACCCCGTCCTGCGCGGTGACGAGTACGTCGTACCGCTCGCCCATGCCGAGCAGCAGCGAGCCGGTCTTCGCGTGCTCCACCGGGTAGCCGTCGGTGTGGGTGACCGTCAGTTCGTGGCCGCCGAGGGCGATCCGGAAGGCGGTGTCCCCGCCCGCGTTGACGATCCGCAGCCGGATCCGGTCGCCGGGCCTGGCCGTGAAGACCGACGGGTCCTGCGCCGTCCGGCCGTTGACCAGGTAGTGCGGGTACGCGACATCGCCCGGGTCCTTGCCGAGGACGTCGCTCTCCCCGCCCATGAGCAGGCGCGAGGGCCCGCCGCCGGCCGGGGGCTGCGAGGCGGCGGCGCCGCCGTGCCCCGCGTGCCCGCCGCCGCCCGACCGCATGTCCATGCCCTTGCGGAGCTCGGCCAGGACCGCGTCCGGGGTGGAGCCGTCGACTCCGTCGATCCAGTCGTCCAGGACCACCACCCACTCCTTGTCGTACGCGAGGGGCTCCTTCGGATCCTCGACGATGAGCGGGGCGTACAGGCCGCGGTCCTGCTGGACTCCCGAGTGCGGGTGGAACCAGTACGTCCCGGGGTTCGGGACGGCGAACCTGTACGTGAAGGACCCGCCCGGCGCGACGTCCCGCTGGGTCAGGCCCGGGACCCCGTCCATGTCGTTGCGCAGGGCGAGGCCGTGCCAGTGCAGGGAGGTGGCCTGCGGGAGGTTGTTGGCCAGGGTCAGGGCGAGCGTGCCGCCCGCGGTGACCCGGACCTCCTGGCCGGGCAGCCGGTCCCCGTACGCCCAGGAGCGGACGGTGAGCCCGCCGCCCAGGTCGAGCGGGGTGGCGGTGGCGGTCACTTTGACCTCGGAGACCGGCCCGGTGGCCTTGCGGGCCGCCTCGGCGGCCTGGACCTCGGGCCCGGCGGGGTCGACGTAGCCGCCCGGCGCGGCGGCGGAGGAACCGCCGTGGTTCATGGAGCCGTGGTCCGGGCCTGCCGTGCCGGAGCCGTCGGAGCAGGCGGCGAGCAGCGCAGAACCGGCGAGGGCGGCGGAGGCGCCGAGCACGGCGCGGCGGGTGGGATGGGTGGGACGGCTGGGAAGAGAGCGCATGGAAGCACCTCGTGGTGTGGTCGTACGGAGCAGATGGGCGCCGTCTGCTGTCGCCGCCCGGGCCCTGCACGCGGGGCGCGTGCGGGCATGCGGGGGCGGCAGCGGGGCCCGTCCCTATACGCGCAGTACCGCCAGCCGGGTCAGGAGTTCGCGGGGCGAGGGCGGGTCCGGTCCGCCGGACCGGCCCGGCCCGCGGACCGCGCCCCCGAGCGGCGCGGCGTCGCGGAGGCCGGCCGGTCCGGCGCCCAGGATCAGCAGGGTGAGTCCGCCGAGTACGGCCAGGCACACCGACATGGGGTCCATGCCGGAGCCGGGCGGGGCCTCGACGGCGGGCCCCCGGTCGTGCGAAGCGTGCGCCGTGCCGGTGATCGCGCGCGAGACCACGGCCGTGCGCGCGCCCGTGCCCTTCATGCCGGCGGGCGCGTGGCCCGGCGGGTGGTCGGCGGCACGGCCGGCCGAGGCAACGGCGGCGGCCGGAGCCGCGTCCTCCAGGGTGTGGGACCGACTCGGATGGCCCAGGGTGTGCATGGTGACGATGCCCAGGAGCAGCGCAGCGAGCAGCAGCAGCCGGGGCCACCGGGCCGCTCGCCGGTCGGTGCGCAGGGCAGGGCGCGTCATGGGCGGAACCCTACCCCGGGTGGGTATCTGATCGTAGGACTGGGTTCGCCGTGTTGAGGATGATGCGCAGTATGTCCACAAAAGCCGAAAAGGGGCTCTTCGCGAACAGGCCGTGGCCGGTCGCCCTCCTGATCGGCCTGGGCGCCGCCGCGTACACCGCGTGGGTGCTGGAGGTCGTCCTGTCGACCGGCCTGAACCCGATCGAGACGTACGTCAGCGAGCTCGCAGCCCAGGACCAGCCGCTCGGCGGCCTGTTCCGGGCCACCGACTTCACCGCCGGCGTGCTCGCCTTCGCGGGCGGCCTGTTGGCCCTGACCGGGCTGCTGCGCAGCGACGGATCCCGCCGCCCCTGGTCGGTCGTGGGCTGGGCCGGCGTCACCCTCTTCGGCGCGGCCACCGCCGCCGACGCCTGGCTCCCGCTGAGCTGCACGCCCACCGCGGACCCCGTCTGCGCCGCCCGGGAGACCGCCGGCCTGGTCCCGGCCACCCATCAGGCGCACGCCGTCAGCAGCAGCCTCGCGATGACCGGCGCCCTCGTCGGGCTCGTCGCCCTCACCGTCGCCGCCCGCCGCTACGGCCGGCTCGCCCCGCTCGCCCGCCACGGGCCGGTCCTGGTCGGGCTGGAGCTGCTCGCCACCGCGTGGACCCTGTCCGCCATCGCGCTGTTCACCGCCGGGCGCGGGACCTGGGCGCTCGGCGCCGGGCAGCGGCTGCAGGTGCTGTTCGTGGCGCTCTGGCTGGGCCTGCTCGCGTACTCGGTCCACAAGGAGCGCCGCACATGACCGGGCACGGCGCCGGCACCGCCCCGGCCGGTCGCTTCGTACGCGTGGACGGGATTCCGCTGCACGTCGTCGTGGAGGGGAGCGGGCCGCCCGTGGTGCTGAGCGCCGGGCTCGCCATGGCCTGGTTCGACTGGGACCCCGTCGCCGCGCTGCTCGTCGCCCACGGACGCACCGTGGTCCGCTTCGACCGCCCCGGGCACGGGCTGAGCGCCCCCGCCACCGCTCCGGCGACCGCCGCCGGGGAGGCCCGCCGCATCGCCGGGTTGCTCGACGCGCTCGGGCTGCCCGGCCCGGTCACCGTCGCCGGGCACTCGATCGCCGGGTTCCACGCCGAGGCCTTTGCCCGCCTGTACCCCGGGCGCACCGCCGCCCTGGTCCTGGTCGACAGCAGCATCGAGGAGGACCCCCGCACGGTCTGGCCCGCCGGGCTGCGCACCGCCGCCGCCCGCGTGATCGGCCGGGCCCTGACCGCCGCCGGGCTGCCCGCCGCGCTGGGTCCCCTCGCCCGCCGCGCCGCCGTACGGACCTCCCGCACCGGGGGCTGCGACCCCGCCGCGCGGGACCTCGTACGCCGCTGCTACCGCACCGGCCGGGTCTGGCGCGGAGCCCTGCTGGAGAACTCCCGCTATGCCGACACCGCCGCCGAGGTCCTCGCGCTGCGGACCGGGCGCCCGCCGGCCGCGCCCGTCACCGTCCTCACGGGGTACGACGGCTCGGCCCGGCCGGGGGCCCTGCGCTGGTGTGAGCGCCAGGCGGAGCTGGCCGACCGGCTCGGCGCCCGCTTCGAGGTCGCCGAACCCGCGGGGCACCTGGTCATGCTGGACCGCCCGGGCCTGGTGGCACGGGCGATCCTGGACGCTGCTACGAGCGGGCCGGGTGGGCAGGTCGGCCGGATCGGCCGGATCGGCCGGGTCAGCGCCTCGCGTAGACCTTCTCCACGAAGCCCGCCAGCTGGTGTTCGTCGAGGTGCTGGGCCAGGTCGGCCTCGCTGATCATGCCGACCAGCTTCTTGTCCTTGATGACCGGAAGCCGCTTGATCCGGTGGCTCTCCATCTCGTCCAGCACGTCGGTGACGTCCGCGCCCGCGTCGATCCAGCGGGGGGTGCCCTGGGCCATGTCACCGCAGGTCATCTCGGACGGGTTCAGCCCCTGGGCCACACAGTTCACGACGATGTCGCGGTCGGTGATGATGCCGCACAGCCGCTCGGCGGCGTCGCTGATGGGCAGGGCGCCCACGTTGAGCCGGCTCATCAGCTGAGCGGCCTTGTCCAGAGTCGCGGTCGCGGGGATCCACTGGGCCCCGGAGTGCATGATGTCTGCCGCGGTGGTCATTGCTTACCTCCTGCGCATGCCGGTGCGGCCGGGCGCGGATGCGCCCGCCTCGGCACCCTCGGGAGGCCGGTGGTGGGAGGGCCTGATGAGGGCGCCCTCCCACCACCGTACGGGCGTGGCCCGTCACCCGCGCGGCGCAGCCCCGCGCTGTTTCAGCATGTCCGCCATGAGGGTGAGCTCCGACTGCTGCGCCTCGACCATCCCCCGGGCCAGGTCCCGCTCGGCGGGGGTCTTGCACTGCGTCGCGCAGCCCTGGGCCATCGCGACGCCGCCCTTGTGGTGGTCGGTCATCAGCTGGAGGTAGAGCACCTCCGCGTCGCGGCCCTCGGCGGCGCCGAGCTGCGCGAGCTCCTCCTTGGTGGCCATGCCGGCCATCAGCGCGCCGGGCTTGGCGGCGACGCCGCCCCTGTCGTGCCCGGCCGTGTCGTGGCCGCTCGTGCCGTGGCCGCTCGTGCCGTGGTCGCTCGTGTCATGGCCGCTCGTGCCATGGCCGCCCGTGTCGTGCCCGGCGTGGCCGCCGTGCTGGTCCGCGGATCCCATCCAGGACATCGGCGGCTCGTCGGCCACCACCTTCGGCAGACCCCACAGGTCCAGCCAGCCCAGCAGCATGCCCCGCTGGTTGGCCTGCGTGTTCGCGATGTCGTACGCGAGCCCGCGCACCGGCTCGTCCTGGGTGCGGTCCCGCACGACGAACGACATCTCCACCGCCTGCTGGTGGTGCACGGCCATGTCCCGCGCGAAGCCGGCGTCCGGCGAGTAGAGGCCCGGCGCGCGGGCCGACGTACCGGAGCCGTCGCTGTCGCTCGCGGCGGTGACCGTGGCCGCCGCCGCGAACAGCAGCGCGAGCAGGACGGCGGTCCCGGCCGCCCAGTACGTACGGGTCACTTCTCGGCCAGCCCGCTCGTGCACGCCGCGCCCGGCTCGGGGGTCTGCGGGCCCTGCACGTACTTGGTGAAGAACTGCGCGACGCGGGGGTCGTCCGCCTTGTCCACCGTCAGCTGCTTGCCCCAGGCGCTCAGCATGATCGTGCCGGCCTGCTCCTTGACCGGGCTCATCAGCGTGTACGGGGTCTTGGCCACCGTCCCGGCGAGCGCGTCGAGGTCGCCCTTGGCGGCCTTCTCGTTGTACGTCACCCAGACCGCGCCGTGCTCCAGCGAGTGGACGGCGTTCACCTCGGGGACGGGGTTCTTGTAGACGTCGCCGTTGCAGTTCATCCAGCGGGGGCTGTGGTCGCCGCCGACCGGCGGGTTCATCGGGTACTTCACCGGGGTGTCGACGTGGTTGCGGCCCAGCGCCTTCGCGTCCCAGGTCTGCTCGCCGCTCACCGGGGCCTTGCGGGCCGCCGCCGCGGCGTCCTTCTTCTCCTGCTTGTCGATCAGCACCCACGCGCCGAAGCCGACGAGCCCGGCGGCGACGGCCACCGAGACCGTGATCGCGATGGCCGCGTTGCGCCGGTCGCGGGCCCGCTCGGCGCGGCGCATCTCGGCTATGCGGGCCTGGGGGGAGTTGCTGTCGTACGGGGTCCTGCTGGCCATGTGCCCTGAATCCTTCTGCTGAGGGGGGTGGAGGGTGGATCCGGTGGAGCGCGGTACGGCGCCCGGACCCGTCAGGTCCGCAGCACTTGGAGGGCATGGAGGTCGGGGGCCCGGGCGAGCGTCCCGTGCGGCCGGGCCGGCCCGCCGTCGGCGGCGCGCCCGACGGGATCCGGGGCGCAGCCCGCCACGGTCACGGCGGGCGGCGGGGCGGGCAGTACGCCGGGGGTCACGTGGGAGAAGGGGGAGCAGCCGGGCGGCTCGTCGGGGGACACGCAGACGGCCCGCGTGTCGTGCCCGCCGGCCGCCCCTCGTACGGCGGACACGCCGGCGGGAGCGGTCGCGGAGGCCGCGCCGGGCACGGCGGCGACCGCGGCGACGGTGTGCGGCTCACCCGGCCGTACGCACAGGAACAGGGCTCCGAGCAGCAGGCAGAAGGCGACCGCGACGACGGCACGCCGAGGCGTCCGACGCCCTGCGCGCCCGCGCCGCATGTGCTCCCAGCCCCCCATGGGCGCAGATGGTAATGCTCATGACGGGCCCGAGGTCAGTGCGGGGGTGCCGCGAGGTTTCAGAGGTGCGTAATGTGGCGGAAACCGCGGCTGGCGATACTGGGCCCGCCCGACTGTGCCCCCGCCCTCGGGGGAGGTGGTGCACAGGCCGTCTGAACTGCGAGGATGAAGGCATGGACAAGCAGCAGGAATTCGTCCTCCGGACGCTCGAGGAGCGCGACATCCGGTTCGTGCGCCTGTGGTTCACCGACGTACTGGGCTTCCTGAAGTCCGTCGCGGTCGCCCCCGCCGAGCTGGAGCAGGCCTTCGACGAGGGCATCGGCTTCGACGGATCGGCCATCGAGGGCTTCGCGCGGGTCTACGAATCCGACATGATCGCCAAGCCGGACCCCAGCACGTTCCAGATACTGCCGTGGCGCGCCGAGGCCCCCGGGACCGCCCGGATGTTCTGCGACATCCTGATGCCGGACGGGTCGCCGTCCTTCGCGGACCCGCGGTACGTCCTCAAGCGCATCCTGAACAAGACCTCCGACCTGGGCTTCACCTTCTACACCCACCCCGAGATCGAGTTCTTCCTGCTGAAGGACAAGCCGCTGGACGGGACCCGCCCGGTGCCGGCGGACAACTCGGGCTACTTCGACCACACTCCGCAGAACGTCGGCATGGACTTCCGCCGCCAGGCGATCACCATGCTCGAATCCATGGGCATCTCGGTCGAGTTCAGCCACCACGAGGGCGCCCCGGGCCAGCAGGAGATCGACCTCCGCTACGCCGACGCGCTCTCCACGGCGGACAACATCATGACCTTCCGCCTCGTCATGAAGCAGGTCGCGCTCGAGCAGGGCGTCCAGGCCACCTTCATGCCGAAGCCGTTCTCCGAGTACCCCGGCTCGGGCATGCACACCCACCTCTCCCTCTTCGAGGGGGACCGCAACGCCTTCTACGAGTCGGGCGCCGAGTACCAGCTCTCCAAGGTGGGCCGCTCCTTCATCGCGGGCCTCCTGAAGCACGCGGCGGAGACGGCCGCGGTCACCAACCAGTGGGTCAACTCGTACAAGCGCATCTGGGGCGGCTCCTCCCGCACGGCCGGCTCCGGCGGCGAGGCCCCCTCGTACATCTGCTGGGGGCACAACAACCGCTCGGCCCTGATCCGCGTCCCGATGTACAAGCCGGGCAAGACGGGCTCCTCCCGGGTCGAGGTCCGCTCGATCGACTCGGGCGCCAACCCCTACCTGACGTACGCCGTGCTCCTCGCGGCGGGCCTCAAGGGCATCGAGGAGGGCTACGAACTCCCGGCGGGCGCCGACGACGACGTCTGGGCCCTCTCCGACGCGGAACGCCGCGCGATGGGCATCGAACCCCTCCCGCAGAACCTCGGCGAGGCCATCGCCCTGATGGAGCGCAGCGAACTGGTCGCCGAAACCCTCGGCGAGCACGTCTTCGACTTCTTCCTGCGCAACAAGAAGCAGGAGTGGGAGGAATACCGCTCGGAGGTCACGGCCTTCGAACTCCGCAAGAACCTCCCGGTGCTCTAAGAGCAGGTCAGAGCCACTGTCAGAATTTTCTGACACTCCGGGCCGACGGTCATCGACCGCCGGCCCGGAGTTGTCTCATTCCCCCTGGGCCGTCTGTGGGCCGTCGGCCGCAGAATCCGAGCCCTCGTACACCCCGTCCACGGCCTTCCGTGTCCGCCCCTCGCTGCTCGGCATGAGGTGTGTAGGTCCGGAGCGTGAAACCGGGATCGCCGTGTCCCAGGTAGGTGCTAAGCGCCTTGATGTTCTCGCCGACGTCCAGCAGCACCGACGCGTAGACGTGCCGCAGGGCATGCATCCCGTGCTCGCGCGCGGCCTGGTGACGCTCGCCGGGCTGCGGTTCCTCGAGTACCCCGGCCGCGACGAGGGCGGGCTTCCAACCAACGAAAGCCCGCGCCGGGGCCGATGGGCATGGGCTGTCAGCTGCAGCCCTCGGTCCCCGAGGAGTCACCCCAGTTCACTGCAAGAACTTCCCGGTTCTCTAAGGGCAGGTCACGCCACCGTGTGCCACACGCATTACTCCGGGCCGACGGTCGATGACCGCCGGCCCGGAGTCGTCTCACCCGCCCTGCGCCGCACCGGTGTCGCTTCGGACGCCACGCAGACGCCAGGGTGAGGCGTAGACGATGCCACCTACGGGTGTCCGAAGTTCTACGCTGCAGGTCAGAGGCCCTTCCGGCGGCCTGATGGGAGGAGTCCGATAGTCGCCTACCGCGCGGGATTCGGATTTCTCGGGTGCCATGGAAAGGTGAGGGCTAGGCGGCCACGGCTGAGGGGATGGATCGCACGCCGGCAGGCGGCTGGGCGGCGGCGTCGGATCCGCGCAGGTCGGCGTGGTTCGGATGCGGCAAGCGGGACACGGTGGCTGGCTCTGACGGCATCCCTGCCCGGTCTGGTTGCGCTGGTTGCGCTGGTGTTCACGTGGGTGTCGGTTGGGCAGACTGGGACGGAGCTCCGGATCGCGGAGCAGGGCCAAATCACCACCCGGTTCAATTCAGCGGTATCGAACCTGGGGTCAAAGTCACTGGATCTGCGACTTGGGGGCATCTATGCGCTGGAGCGCATCATGCAGGATTCCCCCCGCGACCAGCCGAGAGTGGTCTCAGTACTGTCTGCTTACGTCCGGACTCATGCCCCCGTCCCCGCTAGCGGCTTTGCGGAGATGGACTTCTGGAAAATCCCTCGGCCACCCGACACCGATGTGTCGGCCGCTACAGACGTGCTCGCCGACCGTCCGCTGGGCAGGGACGGGCGGACGAGGATCGATTGGAAGAGGGCGGATCTGCGCAGCCTGCGCTTGGCGTCACGGTATGCCGTGAACAAGAGCGATCTACCGGCCCATCGCTACCTTCCCTTCAGCTTTGCGGACCTGTCCGATGCCGACCTGCGGCGGTCTGTCTTCATAGGTGTGGACTTGCACGGTGCATGGTTCATACTCGCGAACATGCGAGGTGCCTACCTCTCCGATGTGAACTTGACGAACGCAAAGATGGGTGCGGCGGATCTGTCGAACGCGGAGCTGAGAGAAGCGAATCTGCGCGGGGCCGGGTTGCGCCGAGCCAACTTGGACCACGCCAAACTGCCTCACGCCAGACTGACCCACGCGGACCTACGTGAAGCAGAGCTGACATCCGCTGTCGCAGATGGTGCTTTTCTGGACCAAACTGACCTACGTAACGCCAACCTGGAGAGTGCGAGCCTGAATGGCGCCAGCCTGGAGGGAGCGAACCTGAGGGGCGCGAGCCTGCGGCTAGCTGACCTAAGGGGCGCAAATCTAACTGGCGCTGACCTGACTGGCGTCAACCTAGACCAGGCGAAGGGAGTCCCGGCTGAACTGCTACACAAGTGATGGCTGCAACGGCGAAGCTGACCCTTTGGGGGCGGCGACGAAAGCGACGTCCAAACAACGTCTCGTCCAGCTGCGGACGAGACGTGGATGACAGACCGGCGAGCAGAGGATGTGCGGGCTCCGTTGCAGGGGCAGCACGGGTGCGGAGCGTAGAGCGCCGGGAGTCTGTGGGCCACTGGATCTGAGCCGTCTTTGGGCCGTCGGAGGGCGGCCCGGGGTCGCTGGCAACGACCGATGACAGCCCCTCGTTTGCTGGTCGTCGTGGGGTCAGCGGCCAACGCGGCAGGTGGCTAGAGTGGGTCATGACTTCCTGCGCAACAAGAAGCAGGAGTGGGAGGAATACCGCTCGGAGGTCACGGCCTTCGAACTCCGCAAGAACCTCCCGGTGCTGTAAGAGCAGGTCAGAGCCTTTCCGGGCCGAACATCACTCAGGGCCGACGGCGCGAATCCGTCGGCCCTGAGGTGCGAGGACACACTGATGACCGTGCACACCGTGACGCCGCTCGACGGGGTGCTGCCTGCGCCCGAGCGGGTCTGGTACGCCTCCTACGGGTCCAACATGCACATGGACCGTCTGGCCGCGTACATCGCCGGGGGGACACCCCTCGGCGCGGCGCACACCTATCCGGGCTGCCGGGACCGGCGGGCGCCGGAGCGGTCGGTCGCGGTCGAGCTGCAAGGCCGGCTGTACTTCGCCACCGAGTCCGCCGTGTGGGGAGGGGGCCGGGGGCTGTACGACCCGACGGCTCCGGGGCGGATGCGCGGGCGGGCGCACCTGGTGACGGTCGGCCAGGTGTCCGACATCGCCGCCCAGGAGATGGGCAACGCGCCCGGGACGGACCTGGACCTCACGACGGCTCTGCGGCACGGCCGCGACGAACTGGGGCCGGGGCGGTACGAGACGCTGATCTGCCCCGGCACGATCGAGGACGTCCCCGTCCTGACGTTCACCGCGCCGTGGACCCTGCGGGACGTCGACGTTCTCCCGCCCACCGCCGTGTACCTGCGCTACCTCGCCGGCGGCCTCCTGGAGTCCGGCCCCTGGGAGGAGCAGGACATCGCCGAGTACCTGGCCGCCTGCCCGGGCGCCGCCGGACACTGGACGCCCGAGCAGGTGCGGGAGCTGCTGGTTTCCGGGAGTTGCTGACTTCCGGGAGTTGCTGACGCCCGGCCTCCACCGGTGGCCGGCCGGCGGCGGGTCACGCCGGGGGGACCGCTCGGTGCCAGGTGGTGCGGGCGGGGTGGGCGGGGTCCGGGGTGGCGGGCGGGGTCGTGGTGACGTGGAGTTCGGCGTCCAGGCCCAGGACCGCCGTCGTCGTCGCGCCCGCCGGTTCGAGGATGCCGGCCGGGGCGCCGGCGAAGAGCATCTTCGATTCCGTCCAGGCGGGCGGGCCGCCGAGGCCCGTCGTGCCGACCGTGCCCGTGTCCGCGCGGCCCGACAGCAGGCGGCCCGCGACGCCGACCGCGCCGTAGCCCGCCCGGCCGCCGGCCTCCGAGACGCTGGAGACCTGCGGCTTGCCGGAGCCCGCCGTGACCAGGGCCGTACGGACGACTCCCGAGTCGGGGCGGCGGAAGTAGAGCCGGATGCCCGCACCCTCCGGGGCCGCCGACAGCGGGACCGTGGTGGCCGGCAGGCCCGTCGGGAACGGTCCCTCGAGCGGGGCCCCCGGGGCGGGCTGGGTCCAGGCCAGGACCGACTTGGTGGTCGTCGCGTACACCTGGCGCCGGCCGGCGGCGTCGACCGCCGTCACCGGGTCGCCCTGCAGGTCCTCGCCGCCCAGGCGCTGCCAGGGGCCGAAGGCGCCGCCCGGCTGCTGTTCGCGGGCGCGCAGCGTGCGGCGGGAGTCGCGGACGTAGACGGTCAGCCGGCCGTCCGGGGCCACGGCCGCCGAGGGCGCGCTGATGGCGGAGGTGCCCTCCTCGTCGGGCCCTTCGGGGGTGCCGAGCGACTGCCACGGCCCGAACGGGCCGTCCGGCGCGGACTGGACGGCGTACACGATCTCGCGCCGGTAGTCCGCGGGCCCCGGGCCGAAGCCCGTACGGGTGGCGAGGACCGCGATGCGGCCGTCGGGGAGGCGGGCGGTGCTCGCGCCCGGGTCGATGCCGGTGCCGGGGAGCAGGACCGGGCCGGTCCAGCCGGCCGGGCCGTCCTTCCGGGTCCAGACGGCCATCTTGCCGTCCAGGGCGGCGAAGGCGTAGAGCCGGCCGGAGGCGCCCGCCACCAGCCAGGAGGTGGTGTCGGCGCGGGCGTAGCGCAGCGACTGGGCCCAGTTGCGGCCGGTGGGGCTGCTCGCGACCTTGCGGTCGCCGCAACCGGAGGGGCTGCCGCAGTAGTTCTGGTGGTCGAGCCAGGCGTACGTCTTCAGGTAGCCGATCTTCGCCTCGGCCGTCTGCGGGTCCAGGGCGTGCGGGAGGGTGCCGTTGTGGTAGCCGAGGTAGTTCTGCACCGAGAACCGCGGGCGGTCGCCGACCTGGGCGGCGTACGCGGCGGTGGCGGCCTGCACGAAGCGGGCGCCGTACATGTGGTCCTGGTGGTCGGTGTACTTGCCGGTGTCGTGGTACCGGCCCGGCGTCGGGTCCTGCATGCGTATCGTCGTCGGCTTGTAGACCCCGAGCAGCCCGGCTATCGCCTGTATCACCTGGTCCTTGGTGTACGTGTAGGGCTGCTTGACCGGGCTCCCGGAGGACAGCTGGGCGCCGAGCGCGGGTATCTTGCCGTTCCACAGGCCGCGCAGGCTGTCCGGGTTCTCCGCGGTCGGGTTGCGGGCCTCGCGCAACTGCAGCCAGACCAGGTTGACCTGGGGCCGGGCGATCAGCACGTCGAGCTCGGCCTGGCCGCCGCCCGCGGTGGGTATGACCGTGCGCTTCCATGCGCCGGTGCGGTCTCCGGTGGCCATCTGGGCGTACGCGGAGCGGATGCCGTTCTGCCGGGCCTCCGCGTAGTGGGCGCGGTCGGCGGGCTGCTCCGGGTCCTTGGCGCCGGCCCCGTTGGCCTCGTTGCGGCCGTCGGCCTCGCCGGAGGTCAGGTAGACGGTGGTGAGTTGGAGTCCGGCCGTCAGCGACCGGCTGAGGTCCGGGTTCATGAAGAACAGGTCGTCGTCGGGGTGGGCGACGACCTGGACGACCGATCCGGACGTGACGCTCGCCGGGAGCGCGGCGGCGCGGGACCCGGGGCCCTGTTCCTGGGTGGCCTCGGCCGACGTCTGCTGGCCGGTGGCGACGGCGAGCACGCCGGTGGCACCGACGGTGAGTACGGGAAGGAGGGCTGCGAGGAGGAAACGGCGACGGGCAATCGGCATCGGTCACGCCTTGGGGTCGTTCCGGGCGGGAGAACGGCAGTTCAGTCAGTTCAGTCAGCTCAGTCAGTGAGAGGCCAAATCGGGGGACTTGGTTCACCGATGTGCTCGATGACTCCTGCTTTCCGGAAACGACCGGATGCGATTGTGGCGTGCGCACTCTTGATCCGCGCATGTGCCCAGGATGTGGACGTACTTGGTCCGCCGGCGGCGGGTCCTCAGCGGCCCGTGTTCCGCGGCCCCACCGGCAGCCACGGCGCCAGGTGCGCGTTCGCGTCGTCCGCCGAGGACGTCACGTACAGCCGCGCGTCGAGCCCCACCACCGCCAGGCTGACCGTGTTCCTGCCGGTCGTCGTGGACGACGGCGCCCCGACGAACATCAGCGGCGAGCGCTCCCACGGCCGCCCCGACCCGAGGTCCGAGCCCAGCTGGCCGCCCGCCGAACGGCCCGCCAGCACGTGCCCGCTCGCCGCCACCGAGCCGAAGCCCTGGAGCCCGCCGAGGTCGGTGAGGTGGTTCACCTTCAGCCCGCCGTCGCCCGTCACCAGGGCGGTACGCACGTTGCCCGAACCCGGCTTGCGGAACCACAGCCGCACCCCGCCCTCGCGCCCCTCCGCGGTGAGCGGCAGCGTCGTGTCCGGCAGCCCCGTGGGCGTGGCCGGGCCCAGCGGCGCGCCCGGCTTCGGCTGCGCCCAGCCCAGCACCGACTTGGTGGTGGCCGCGAACACCATGCGCCGCCCGGCGCCGTCCGTGGCGGTGACCGGCGTGCCGTGCAGGTCGGCGCCGCCGTACTGGGCCCAGGGGCCCCAGGTGCCGTTCGCGAGCTGCACCCGCCCGCGCAGGGTGGATGCGCCGTCGCGGACGTACGCCGCCAACTGGCCGCTGCCGTCGACCGAGACGGCGGGTGCGCTGATGTCGGAGGTCCAGTTCTCGTCGGCGGCCTCGGGCGTGCCCAGCGACTGCCAGTCGCCGAACGCCTCCGCGCCGGGGGCCTTCTGGACGGCGTACGCGACCTCGCGCCGGTAGTCCGTCGGCCGCGCGCCGAAGGAGGTACGGGTGCCGAAGGCGGCGAGCCGCCCGTCCGGCAGGGTGACGGTGGAGACGCCCGGGTCCATGCCGGTGCCGGGCAGCAGGAGCGGTCCGCTCCAGGCGCCGATCGGGCCGGACCGGTGCCAGACGGCGACCTGGCCGTCGAGCACCTTGAAGGCCCACAGGCCGTGCTCCTTGTCCGAGGTCAACCAGGAAGTGCCGGTGCCACGCGCGTAGTTGACGGTCGAGGTCCAGCCGTTGCCGGCGGGGTGGTCGGCCACCTTGAGGTCGCCGCACCCGGCGTCGCTGCCGCAGTGGTTCTGCCGGTCCAGCCAGGCGTAGGTGTCCAGGATGTCCAGCTTCGCCTTGGCCTCGTCCGGGTCCAGGGCGCTGGGCAGGGAGCCGTTGGAGTAGCCGAGGTAGTTCTGCACCGCGAAGTGCGGGCGGTCCTTGACGCCGACGTCCTTCGCGTACGCGGCCAGGGCGGCCTGTACGAAACGGGCCCCGTAGAAGTGGTCCTGGTGGTCGGTGTACCGCTTGTCGGGGAACCGGCCGGGCGTGGGGTCCTGGGCGCGGACGGTGGTCGGCTCGTACTGCGCCAGGAAGCCGGCGATCGTCTGGACGACCTGCTCCTTGGAGTACGAGAACCGCTGCTTGACGGGGGTGCCGGAGGCGAGCTGGGCGCCGAGCGCGGATATCTTGCCGTCCCACAGGCCGTGCAGGCTGTCGGGGGCGCTGTCGTAGACGGAGCCGGCCTCGCGCAGCTGCAGCCAGACGAGGTTGACCTCGGGCTTGGCGACGAGGACGTCGACCTCGGCGTGGCCACCGCCCTTGGTGGGGACGGCGGTGCGCTTCCAGGCGCTGCTGCGGTCGCCGGTGGCCATCTTGGCGTAGGCGGCGCGGATGCCGTTCTGGCGGGCCTCGGCGTAGGCGGGCTTGTTGGGCGGGGTGGAGGCCTGCTTGCCTTCGGTGGCGTTGATGCCGTCCGCCTCGCCGGCGGTGAGGTAGACGGTGGTGACGGGATGGCCGGCGGCTATGGAGTACCGCAGGTCCGGGTTCATGAAGTACAGGTCGTCGTCGGGGTGGGCGACGATCTGCAGCACGCGGCCGGGGTCGGGCGCGTCGGCGGCGGCCGCGGGGGCGGCCTTCGGCGCGGCGATGCCGCCGCGGGCCTCGCCGGCGCGGAGCACGAACACGCCGCAGGCGACGACGGCGGCACAGAGCCCCACCCCCTTGACGAAGCGCCTCGCACGCCGCCGGGCTCGCTCCCCCGAGGCCCCGGCGCCGCCTGTGCCTGCGCCCGGGGCGCCGGCGGTACGGGAACGCCGGGCGGCTCGGCGGCCGCTGGGGGGCTCGGCGTCGTCGGAGCGCCGGGCGGACGGGGTCTCGGCCGCGGCGGCGCCGGGTGCGGCGTGCGGGACCGGGCCGTCCCAGGTCCGGGCCCGACCGGCGGAGGGAACGCCGGGGCCGGGCTGCGCGGACGCGCCGTCCCCGGCAGGGTGGCCCTGCCAGTCGGCCTGGGCCGAGCCCGCCGGGCCGGGACGGCCGGACCAGGCCTCGGCCGAGCCCGCCGGGCCGGGGTGCCGGCCGGGGGTCGGCTGCCGGTCGGCATGCAGCGGCGAGCCGCCCTGCCAGGCTCCGTTGCCGGGCGGGGCGGACGGTACGTCAGGTCCGGCTGCGCCGGACAGGAGCTGCGACGGGTCCGAGCCCGGCCGGCCGGAATGCGGCTGCGCCGGGATCCAGGCCGGGCCGCCTGCGTCCGGCTGCGCCGGGTTCCAGCCCGGCCCGCCCGACTGCGGGCGTGACGGGTCCCAGCCGTCCTCGGCGGATGCCTGCGACGGTCCTCCCGCCGGGGGCTGCGAGGAGCCCCAAGAGCCCGCGTACGGTGGGCCGGCCGGACCGCCGGCCACTCCGGCATACGGGCCTCCGGCCGGTCCGGCCGCCGGGTGCCACGAGGGGTCCCCGGCCGGTCCGTTCGACGCGGGCCGCGACGGGTCCACGGACGGTTGCGCCGACGGGTCCCACGACGGTCCGCCCGACCAGGGCTGCGCCGACGGGCCTCGAGCCGGGCCCGCCGTCGGGTCCCAGGCCTGTCCCGCCGGCAGGTCCCGGGCCGCGCCCCCCGGGCCCCACGATCCGCCGCCCTGCCCCGGGTGCTGCGAAGGTCCCGGGGCGTTGGGGTGCCAGGGGCCCGGGGCCGGGGGTCCGTCGGGCATGGGGGTCCTTTGGGGCGGTTGGGCGGGGAGCGGGCCCGAAGGAGGGGCAGATAAGCGGAATGGGCGTTCCGCATAAGTATTCAGATAAACTGATAATCCGCCCCATGATACGTGTCCACCCACGCCGGTGAGTCGAACGCCTGCTCCGGCTAGGCTCCTTCCAGGCACGCTTGGGCAGTGGCGGCGACGTACGCGGGAGGCGGCGGGATGACAGTCCCGGGACGCAGGAGCAGCACCTTCATCCGGCTGCTGCGCAGCGGGTTCACCGACCCGTCGGCCGCGGCCCGGCTGCTCGACTCCGACGCGCTGGCCGCCGTACGCACCGACCCGGTGCTCCTCGACGCCCTCGGGGCCACCGCCGATCCGGATCTCGCCCTCCTCGGGCTCGTCCGGCTCGCCGAGGCGCAGAGCGAGGACGAACGGCCCGTACTCCTCGACACCCTCGTCAGCGCCAAGCCGCTGCGCGACCGCCTCCTCGGCGTACTCGGCGCGTCCGAGGCGCTCGCCGACCACCTCGCCCGCCACCCCCGCGACTGGCACGCGCTCGTCACGTACGAAGCCGCCGACCTGCATCCCGGCCTCGCCGAGTTCGAGCACGGGCTGAGCCAGGCCCACGACCCCATCGCCCTGCGCGTCGCCTACCGCCGCTGCCTGCTCTCCATCGCCGCCCGCGACGTCTGCGGCACCATCGACGTCGCCCAGACCGCCGCCGAGCTCGCCGACCTCGCCACCGCGACCCTCCGCGCCGCCCTGCGGATCGCGTCCGCGGCCGCCCCCGACGACGCCGCCGCCTGCCGGCTCGCCGTCATCGCCATGGGCAAGTGCGGCGGCAACGAGCTGAACTACGTCTCCGACGTCGACGTCATCTTCGTGGGGGAGGCACCGAGCGGCGCCGACGAGGGCAAGGCCGTCCAGGCCGCCACCCGTCTCGCCTCCCACCTCATGCGCATCTGCTCGGAGACCACCATCGAGGGCACCATCTGGCCCGTCGACGCCAACCTGCGCCCCGAGGGCCGCAACGGCCCCCTGGTCCGCACCCTCGCCTCCCACCTCGCCTACTACCAGCGCTGGGCCAAGACCTGGGAGTTCCAGGCCCTGCTCAAGGCCCGCGCCGTGGCCGGCGACCGGGACCTCGGCGCCCAGTACATCGACGCCATAACGCCCCTCGTCTGGCAGGCCGCCGAACGCGAGAACTTCGTCGCCGACGTCCAGAAGATGCGCCGCCGCGTCGTCGACAACATCCCCGCCTCCCAGGTCGACCGCGAGCTCAAGCTCGGCCCCGGCGGCCTGCGCGACGTCGAGTTCGCCGTCCAGCTGCTCCAGCTCGTCCACGGCCGCAGCGACGCCGGCCTGCACTCCGGCACCACCCTCGACGCCCTGCACGCCCTCGCCGCCGGCGGCTACGTCGGCCGCACCGACGCCGCCCAGCTGAACGACGCGTACCGCTTCCTGCGCGCCATGGAGCACCGCATCCAGCTCTACCGGCTGCGCCGCACCCACCTCGTCCCCGAGGACGAGGCCGACCTGCGCCGCCTCGGCCGGTCGCTGGGCCTGCGCACCGAACCCGTCGCCGAGCTCAACAAGGCCTGGCGCCGGCACGCCTCCGTGGTCCGGCGCCTGCACGAGAAGCTCTTCTACCGGCCGCTGCTCGACGCCGTCGCCCAGCTCACCCCCGGCGAGACCCGGCTCTCCCCGCGCGCCGCCGGCCAGCGCCTCGAAGCCCTCGGCTACGCCGACCCGGCCTCCGCTCTGCGCCACCTGGAGGCCCTCGCCTCCGGCGTCACCCGCAAGGCCGCCATCCAGCGCACCCTGCTCCCCGTCATGCTCGGCTGGTTCGCCGACTCCGCCGACCCGGACGCCGGTCTGCTGAACTTCCGCAAGGTCTCCGACGCCCTCGGCAAGACCCCCTGGTACCTGCGCCTGCTCCGCGACGAGGGCGCCGCCGCCGAGAACCTGGCCCGCGTCCTGTCCGCCGGCCGGCTCGCCCCCGACCTGCTGATGCGCGCCCCCGAGGCCGTCGCCCTGCTCGGCGACCCCGAAGGGCTGCAACCCCGTACGCACGAGGCCCTGGAACAGGAGGTGCTGGCCGCCGTGGGCCGCGCCGGCAGCGCCGAAGCCGGCGTCGCCGCCGCCCGCGGCGTCCGCCGCCGCGAGCTGTTCCGCACCGCCGCCGCCGACATCATCGGCTCGTACGGTACGGAGGACAGCCCGGCCGAGGAGGACCCCGGCGCCCTCGTCGACCGGGTCGGCAACGCCGTCTCCGACCTCACCGCCGCCACCATCGCCGGAGCCCTGCGCGCCGCCGTCCGCGGCCACTGGGGCGAGACCCTGCCGACCCGCTTCGCGATCATCGGCGTGGGCCGCTTCGGCGGCCACGAACTCGGCTACGGATCCGACGCCGACGTCCTGTTCGTCCACGAACCCCGCCAGGGCGTCGACGAACAGGAAGCCGCGAAGGCCGCCCAGGCCGTCATCGCGGAAATGCGCAGGCTGCTCCAACTCCCCACCGCCGACCCGCCGCTGCTCATCGACGCCGACCTGCGCCCCGAGGGCCGCTCCGGGCCGCTCGTACGCACCCTGTCCTCGTACGCCGCGTACTACCGGCGCTGGTCCCTGACCTGGGAGAGCCAGGCCCTGCTGCGCGCCGAAACGGTCGCCGGCGACGCCGAACTCGGCGCCCGCTTCATCGAGCTGATCGACCCGCTGCGCTACCCGGCGGAGGGCCTCGGCGAGGACGCGGTCCGCGAGATCCGCCGCCTGAAGGCCCGCATGGAGTCCGAGCGGCTCCCGCGCGGCGCCGACCCCACGCTCCACACCAAGCTGGGCCGCGGCGGCCTCAGCGACGTCGAGTGGACCGTCCAGCTGATGCAGATGCGGCACGCCTGGTCGGAGCCCGGCCTGCGCACCACCCGGACCCGCGAGGCCCTGGCCGCCGCCCACGCGGTCGGGCTGATCCCGGCCGAGGAGGCGCAGATCCTGGACGAGGCCTGGGTGCTCGCCACCCGCGTCCGCAACGCGGTGATGCTGGTCCGCGGCCGCGCCGGGGACACCTTCCCGTCGGAGGCCCGCGAACTGGCGGCCGTCGGCCGCTACCTCGGCTACGCGGAGGGCACGGTCGGCGAGCTGCTCGACGACTACCGCCGCATCACCCGCCGGGCGCGGGCGGTCGTGGACGACCTGTTCTACGGCGCCTAGCGTTCGAGCTGTAGATCCTGATCTTCACGCCCCTTTGCCGCTTGCGGGTGTGGTGGCCATCACACTCGCGTGCTGTCACATCGGGCGCCGCTCCGCTGTCCTCATTGCGGAAGCGAGAGCAGAGAAGGGATCGTGAAGATGAAGGCAGTCATCGTGTGCGCCTCCGTGTCGCACGGCAATACGCGTCGTGTCGCCGACAGCATGGCCCAGGTCCTGGGCGCCAAGGTCGTCTCCCCCGAGGAGGCCGACGTGGCGGAGCTGGCCGACGCCGACCTCCTGGGATTCGGCTCGGGCGTCTTCTACGGCAGGCTCCACCCCCGCCTGACCGACTTCGTCAAGGCGCTTCCGGCCAGGCGGGGCAGGGCGTTCGTGTTCGCCACCAGCGGGCTCCCCGAGTTACCGCCGGCGCCTTTCACCCGCCCCCTGGTCCGGCTCCTCGAAGGCAAGGGCTTCGAGGTGGACGGGTGCTTCTCCTGCCGGGCGTTCGACACCTGGGCACCCTTCAAGTTCGTCGGTGGCATCAACAAGCAGCGCCCGAACGCCGCAGACCTGGCCGCCGCGCGTGCTTTCGCCGAGCGGCTGCGGGACGGGCGAGACCCGCAGTCCTGACCGGAGTACCACCGGGCGTTCTCCCTGTGGCGGCGGCGTCACGGTCGACTCCCACACCGGCGGCCCGCTGGTCGACCACTGCCCGGAGCGATGACCCCGGCGAGGGCACGGTCTAGGAGCGCTTCAGAGCCAGCAGCGAGGCGTAGGGGATCGCCGTGCTCCCCGAGAAGTACGTGTCGACGCCGTACCTCTCCGCGGACTCGGCGTCGGCCGACAGGCGGCCTTTGGAGTTGAGCGGGGAGATCGTGATGGCGATGCCGCTGTCCGCCTTGGTGATCCATCGGTCCGAACTGATGTAGCGCGGCCTGCGTGTCACGTTGAGGATGTTGTTGTTGTGGCGCACCCTTGCGTGGTTCATGACGTAGTCGGGGCAGAAGGTGGCGGAGCAGTCGAAGAACCTGTCCGTCTTCTGTTGCCACGAAAAGATCGAACGATTGAATGCCTCGTCCATCTTTCCGCGGTCCGCCCTCAGGAATGCGACCGATGCGGAGGTCGAGACGAGGTCGTACGGTGCATCCGTGGGGATGTGGACCACTCGCTCTGAGGTGAAGGTGGTCCCGGGCGCGATCCAGACGCCTGGCGGGGCGACCGGCCCGGAATCGACATTCCGGTACCCGATGGGCCGCACGTGAAGCTCCGTGTTGATCCCCGACTCCGCATCGGCCCGCCAATCCTTCTGGTCCGGCTCGGTCTTCTTCCCGTCGAATGCGGACTGCTGTCCCTGCACCCGGTAGACGCTGTTGAGGAGGTAGGCGGGAACGGCCCCGTCGTTCACCACGCGGAGCTTGACCGGCAAGTAGACGAGGGGGAGTTCCGGATCCCGGGTCGGCGTCCCGAATTTCGCCTCCACCTTGAAGTGGAAGCGTGCGGCTTGGGGCTGGTACAAGGCCGAGTAGGAGAAGTTGGCCAGGGTCAGCACAGCGGTGGCCGCCACACCCGCGGTGAAGCTCTTCGGGTGGGTGATCCCCTTCCAGGCCCGCTCCCGCCAGATCGCCCACACCGCCCACGGACACCAGAGCGAGAGGGCGACGAACACCGGCAGGTACGGAGTCCACTCCCGCTCTTCGAACCACACCGCCAGCAGCAGGACCTGCGTCACCACCGCGATGATCACGCCCACCATCACCATCGCGCCCGAGAACCGCAGCGTCCGTTTCCCCCAGAAGTCGAACACCGCGGCCGCCGCGACCGCCTGCACGGCTCCCGAGAGCACGAACAGGAACCCGGTCAGACGTCCCGCGAAGGTCAGTGCGCCCAGCGCGTCCACCATGCCGATGTCGGCGAGGAGGAGCGCGGAGACGATCAGCCCGGCGACCATCAGCACGATCATGGCGCGCCGGCGGCCCGCGCGGTCGGGCCAGGTGGCGCTGTCCGCCCCGCGCCAGGACACGGAGGCCCGGTCCTCCAGGTCCATGTCCGCAGGCAGCCCCGCGCGGCGCAGCTGCCTGCGCAGATCACGCTGCGACCAGGCGCTGCCCGTCGGTGCGCCGTCGATGGTGACCTGACGCAGGCCGCGCTCGTCGGGCGCCTGCACCACCACCCTGCGCGTGCTCATGCACCCACCTTCACGGCCCCGCCGGGGGAGCGCACCCCGGGTTACGCCGCCCGCGCGTCCGGAGGCGGGCAGTCGCGGCAGCGGCCGGGGGTGGGGGAGCGGAAGGCGCGGTCGCAGCCGTCGCACGTTCGGAGGGGATGGATCTCCCGGTCGGGCGGTACAGGGCGCGCCGCGCCGGGGTCCGGCAGCCGGGGCGGCAGCATCTCCCGCAGGCGGTGGGCCAGCAGGCCGTGCGGGGAGTGGATCGGGGTGAGCGGCAGGCTGCCTGTCAGGGCGGCGGCCACGGCGCTCGGTGTCAGGCCCCGCTCCAGCCAGGCCGCCGCGGCGGGCGCCAGCCGTACGGTGTCCCGCTCGGACAGCAACAGCCGGGGATCACGCAGCCGCAGCCGGGCCAGCAACTCGCGGGCCTGGAGCTCGGCTTCCGGGACGTCGTCGGCGACGGCGTCGGGGGCTGGTTCAGGCTCCGGTTCGGGCTCGGGAGCCTGCGTCCGGGCCGGTGCGGGTGCGGTGGTGGGGGGCTGCACCGGGCGCTCCGCCGCTGCTGCTTTCAGCCGCCTGGCGGGCGGGTTGTTGTACGACACCGTACGGGTGACGATCTGTCCCGAAGGAAGCCGCTCCCGGGTGCGGGAGAGGTAGCCGTGGGCCTCCAGTTCCCGCAGGGCCGAAGCGATGCGGGTCTCGCCCTCGGCGAACCGCTGCGCCAGGGCCTTGATCGACACGTCGGCGCCGGTGGGCAGGGATTGGATGTACGTGGACAGGCCGATCGCCGTCAGGCTCAACTCGCGGTGCTGGGCGAGATGGTTGCCGATCTTGACGTAGCGCTCGGGCTGCCGGTCTTTCTCGTGCATGACGCCGGGCCTCGGAATGCGGTACGGAGCGCGCGAGGGCGCGCTAAGCTGCTGTTCAGCCACGGGAAGGGTCCTGTCTTCCTCAGCGGCGAGGCCCTCGGGCGGGATTGCAGTCCCGCACGGGGGCCGTTCGCGTTTATGGGGTTGTCGAGAGCCAGACTGCCCGGTGAATTGTCATATGCGCCAGCCAGGTTGGGGTGATTCACTCGACCGGGTGAGAGGGGGAGGGGGGAGGTTGGGAGAGGTCATTTCCCCCGGTTGTTTGTCTTTAGGCGTCGAGCGTTCCCGGAAATTGGCCCACCGGGTCGTGGAAACCTCGATCAGGTGAAATCGGACTTTCCCGTTCTCGCGCCTCGGCGCGGCCATCCGTGCGTAGCCTGACGGGAGTTGCAGGCCAACGGAGGTGGCAGTGAGCGCAGAGGGCACCGACGAGTCGAGCTGGGCACTCGACCCGGAGGGCGAATCCGGGGCGGTCGTCGCGGCGGTGGGACGCCAGTTGAAAATGTGGCGGGAGGCGGCCGGATTCGACCGGTCCACTTTCGCTGAACGGATGGGCTACGGGGCGGACCTGACCCGCAAGATCGAAAGTGGTACCCGCATTCCGCGTCCGGAGTTCCTGGACAAGGCGGACGAGGTTCTCGGCGCGGGCGGGAAGATCGCCGCGATGAAGGTGGACGTCGAAAAGGCCCGCTATCCCAAGAAGGTGCGGGATCTGGCCAAGTTGGAATCCGAGGCAGTGGAGATCGGGTCGTACGACAATGTCGTGGTGACGGGCCTGCTCCAGACCGAGGAGTACGCTCGGGCGCTCTTCGAGCTCAGGCGCCCCAGGTTTTCGGAGGACGAGGTCGAACGCCTGGCCACGGCGAGGCTGGGGCGTCAGAGGCTCATCCAGCGGCATCCGGCGCCGCTGCTGACCGTTGTGCAGGAAGAGGCTGTCCTGCGACGGCCCATTGGGGGCAAGATGGTGTTGCGCCGCCAACTGGAACACCTGTTGGAGGTCGGCCGGTTGCGCACTGTGGAGATCCAGGTCATGCCCACCGCGGTCGAGGAGCACGCCGGTCTCGGCTCATCGTTCACAGTCATGCGGCTCAAAGACGGATCGACCGTCGGACACAACGAGGTTCAGCTGGCCAGCCGCTTGATCACCGAGCCAAAAGAGGTCCAGATCCTGGACATGCGCTATGGCATGATCCGGGCACAGGCTCTGACGCCTCGCGAATCTTTGACGTTCATCGAGAAGGTACTAGGGGAGACATGAGCATCAAGCCGTCGGCCGAGGGCCTCTCCGCTCTGACCTGGGTCAAGAGCAGCTACAGCACCGCCGACGGACCCAACTGCATCGAAGTCGCCTGGGTCAAGAGCAGCTACAGCACCAACGACGGGCCCGCCTGCGTCGAGGTCGCCCAGACCCCCGGCGCGGTCCTCGTCCGGGACTCCAAGCGGCCCGACGGCGGTCGGCTGGCCGTCGCTCCGGGGGCGTGGGGCGGGTTCGTCGCGTACGCGACCGCGTGAGAACACTGGGTTCGGCCGTCAAGGCCGTGTACCGCTACCGGCGGCCGGATCCGAAGTGCTGGGAGGTCGTCGTCGCGGCCGTCTGCGACCAGGTGCCCGACAGTTGGGACGCCGCCCGGGCGGTGGCCCAGGCCGGCCCCGCCGTTGCCGCGCACGCCGATCGGATCGCCGAGGCCCTCGACAAGCGGCTCGGGCGGGTCGAGGAGCTCGCGCTCGCCCTCGCCGGGATGGGCGACGTCCGGGCGCTGCCCGCCCTGCGGGACCTCGCGAAGCGCAACCGGCTTCCCAGCGGGCGCGCCGGTGCCCGCCTCCTGAGCGCGCTGCCCGCCGCGAAGCTGCTCCCGATGGTGCTGCCGGGTCTGCGACAGAAGCCGGAGCAGTACCACGCGAGCACCGTCACGCTCGAACTCCTCGCAGCCTGGGGCCCGGACGCCGCACCCGCCGTGCCCGAGGTGGTCCGGTACCTGGAGACGCCGTACACCGACGACGCCCTGCGCGTCCTCGGCCGGATCGGCCCCCCGGCCGCCGTCGCCGCGGACCGGCTGGCCGCGTACGCCACCGGGCGGGCCCCGCAGGCCCGCCGCCTCCACCCGAGGCGGGCCGCCTGGGCGCACTGGAGGGTGACCGGCGACCCCACGCTCGCCCTCGACGTGTGCGGCGCGGCCGTGGCCTCCGGGACCGGCAGCCACGGCCTGCCCTTCCTCGCCGATCTCGGCCCGCTGGCCGCCGCCCACGCGGACACCGTGCGCGGCCTGATGGAATCGCGCGGCGCGTGGACCCGGGTCGCCGCAGCGCACGCGTACCGGCGGATCACCGGAGACCCGGAACCCGCCGTACCGGTGCTGCTGGCCGAGGTGGACCCGGAGTGGACGGGCCTGCCCGCCATGCCGACCCGGGAAGCCGCCCGCCGTCTCGGCGGGATCGGCGCCCAGGCCGCTGCGGCGGCACCCCACCCCTACGAGAGCACGCGGATCCTGGCCGACGAGGCCTATGTCCGCACCCTCGCCGAGGCCTTGGCGCGGATGGGTCCGAGCGTGGCCGCCGCCCCCGCACCGGCGCCCGTGCCCCCCACCCGGCGGGGGCTGCTGCGCAGATGGCGCGGGCCGCGCGCCGCACGTCCCCGCTGACCGCTTCCTCAGGCCTCAGGCCGTTGCTTCCGCGGGCCCGGACCGGGGCCGGGGGCAGGGCCGACGGGATTCGAACCCGTGAGGGGCATCGGCGGACAGGCCCGTCCACTCGCCCCGAACGGCGGCCCCGGGGAACCTCCCGGAGCCGCCGGCGCATGAGACCGCTCTGCCACGGCCCTGCCCCCTGCGGGAGCGCGCGCACCCGCTGACGCCGAGGCTACGGTCCGAACTCCGGCCGGGCCACGCGACTTCCGCTGCCCGGGGGCCGGCCGGCGGCAGCTCAGCCGTCCGCGAGCAGGGTGCGCGCGTACGTGAGGAACGCCGCCAGGCCCAGGTCGAACGCGGCCTCCGCGCGGCCCGGGCCGACGGCCGCCAGGGCCTCGGCGAGCAGCGGGGTGTCCGGTGAGGGCTCCCACATGGCCTCGGGGGCGGCCAGGTCCAGGGCCGAGCCGAGGATCAGGTTCTCCAGCGCCGTCAACAGCGGCATCACCTGGCCGAGGGTGAAACCCGCCGCCAGCAGCATGCGGACGGCCCGCTCGTACTGCGCCAGCACCCGCGGGGCCCGCACCGGCGTGGTCATCAGCAGTGGGATGACGCGCGGGTAGACGGCGAACGAGGCCCGGTAGGAGCGGGCCCAGGCCTCCAGGGCCCGGTCCCAGGGCTCGAGTTCGAGGGTCTCGTCGGCGATCCCCGCGCACACCCGCTCCCGCACCAGCTCCACCACCCCGGCCCGGCCGTCCACGTGGTGGTACACCGACGCGGTCTGGACCCCGAGCGCCCGGGCGATCTGCGGGACGCTGAACTCGCCCTGTTCCGCGACCAGTTGCAGAGCGGTCGCGGCGATCCGCTCCCGGTCGAGCAGGGGGGTGCGCGGCCGTGCCATCGGTTTCTCCCGCCGTGAGGTCTTCCCGTACGCCAGAACCGGAGGCTACATTGCCGCCAACCTACAGCCTTTAGGTTTTGGTCTCCCCGAAGGGTGCCTTCCCGCATGCCCGAAACGCCAGAGCCACCACCCCCTGCCCCCGCCCTGCGCCGCGCAGCGCTCGGCACCGCGGACATCTCCTTCTTCGTGGTCTCCGCCGCCGCCCCGCTCACCGTCATGGCCGGCGTAGCGCCCGTCGCGATCCTGCTCGGCGGCATCGGCGCCCCCGCCGGGTACCTGCTCGCCGGCCTCACCCTCGCCGTCTTCGCCGTCGGGTTCACCACCATGAGCCGCCACGTCCGCAGCGGCGGCGCCTTCTACGCGTACATCACCCGCGGCCTCGGCCGGCGCGTCGGCATCGGCGCCGCCCTGCTCGCCCTGGTCGGCTACAACGGCATGGAGATCGGCGTCTACGGCCTCCTCGGCACCACCACCGCCGACACCGCCCACGCCCTCGGCGGCCTCGACGTCCCCTGGCTGCCCGTCTCCCTCGCCGGCCTCGCCCTCATCTGGTACGGCGGCTTCCGCTCCATCGACTTCGGCGCCAAGGTGCTCGGCGTCCTGCTCGTCGCCGAGACCGGGATACTCGTCCTGCTCGCCGCCGGAGTCCTCCTCCAGGGCGGCGCCCACGGGCTCTCCGCCGGCTCCTTCGCCCCCGGCGCGGTCCTCGTCCCCGGCACCGCCGCCGTCCTGGCCTTCGCCTTCGCCGCGTTCACCGGTTTCGAGTCCACCGTCATCTACCGCCGCGAGGCCCGCGACCCCGACCGGACCATCCCGCGCGCCACCTACATCGCCGTCGCCTTCCTCGGCCTCTTCTACGCCTTCATCGTCTGGACCGTCATCCAGGCCTTCGGCGCCGAGGAGGTGATCGCGGCCGCCGCAGCGGACCCCGGCGGCCTCTTCTTCACCGCGATCACCACGTACGTCGGCCCCTGGGCGGCCGACCTGATGCACCTGTTCATCGTCACCAGCGTCATCGCCTCCCTCCTCGCCTTCCACAACGCCATCAACCGCTACGTGCTCGCCCTCGCCGAGGAGGGCGTGCTGCCCGCCGCCCTCGGCCGGATCCACCCGCGCCACCGCTCCCCGTACCTCGCAGGGCTCGCCCAGACCGCCCTCGGCGCCGTGATCGTCCTCGCCTTCGCGCTGGCCGGGGCCGACCCGTACCAGCAGCTGCTGCTCTGGGTGAACACGCCCGGCATGATCGGGCTCATGGCGCTGATGCTGCTCGCCGCGATCGCCGTACCCGTCTACTTCCGGCGCACCGGCCACACCGAGGGCCCCTGGCGGACCGTCGTCGCGCCCGTCGCCGCCGCCGTGCTGCTCGCCGTGGCGATCGTGCTGGTCGTCTCCAAGGTCGCCCTGTTCACCATGGCCTCCACCGCCGTCAACGCCGTCCTCGTCGCCCTCGTCCCCGCCGTCTTCCTGGCCGGGCTCGGGCTCGCCCGGCGCCTGGAGCGACGCCGCCCCGAGATCTACGCCCGATTCGCCGCCGAGCCCGCCGAGCCCGCAGACCCCGTAGGAGAACAGCCGTGCCCGCTGCCGACACCGTCCTCACCGGAGCCCGCGTCCGGACCCTCGACCCCGGCCGCCCCGAGGCCCGCGCGGTAGCGGTCCGCGGCGGCGAGATCCTCGCCGTCGGCGACGAGGCCGACGTACGCGACTGGCGCGGCCCCGCCACCGAGGTGGTCGACCTCGGCGGCGCCACCCTCACCCCCGGCCTGACCGACGCCCACAGCCACCCCGTCTGGGGTATCGAGATGGCCGGCGGAACCGACCTCTCCGCCGTCCGGGACCTCGACCAGCTGCGCGCCGCCCTCCGCGGCGCCCCCCGCACCGGGGGCTGGGTCCTCGGACACGGCCTCGACCACAACGCCTTCGGCGGCCGCCCCGTCGAAGCGGCCCTGGTCGAGGAGGCCCTGGCCGGCGCCCCCGCCTTCCTGCGCCTCTACGACGGCCACTCCGCCCTCGCCTCCGGCGCGGCCTTGTGCGCCGCGGGCATCACCGGCCCGCGTACGTTCGACCAGCGCTCGGAGATCGTCTGCGACGCCGAAGGACGCCCGACCGGCCACCTCGTCGAGCACGCCGCGATGGGCCTGGTGGGCGCCCTCGCCCCGAAGCCCTCGCCCGCCGAGCGGCGCAGCCGCCTCACGGCCCTGCTCGGCGACATGGCCGCCACCGGCCTCACCGGGGCCCACGTCATGGACCTCGGCGACGGAGACGTACCGGCCCTGCTCGCCGGCGTCGAGTACGAGGGCGACCTGCCGCTGCGGCTGAACCTCTCGCCCTGGTGCATGCCCGGCGCCACACCGCAGGACCTGGCCGAACTGATCGCACTCCAGGGCCTGCGCGGGCGCCACTGGCACGTCGGCGGCGTGAAGTTCTTCATGGACGGCACCGTCGAGGGCGGCACCGCCTGGCTCGAGCACGCCGACTGCCACGGCCGCGGCACCGACGCCTTCTGGCCCGACCCCGAGGCCTACTCGGCGGCCGTACGGACCCTCGACGCGGCCGGGGTGCGTACGGCGACGCACGCCATCGGCGACGCGGCGGTCCGGCACGTCCTGGACACGGTGGCCGCCCTGGGAGGGCAGGCCCGGATGCGGCACCGGATCGAGCACATCGAGACCGTCCCCGACGAGCAGCTGAAGCGGTTCGCGGAGCTCGGGGTGATCGCCTCGATGCAGCCGCCGCACACCGCGTACACCCGGGCCGACCACAGTGACGAGTGGTCGAAGCGGCTGGGCGCGGCCCGCGCGGCCCGGGCCTGGCGCTGCCGGGACCTGCGGGACGCGGGGGCCGTGCTCGCCCTGGGCTCGGACTGGCCCATCGCCCACCACGACGCCCGCCGGGTCCTGGCCATCGCCCGCAGCCCGCTCGGTGCGGCCGCCGCAGGGCCCGGGCTGACCGGGCTGATGGCCCTGGAGGGCATGACCTCGCACGCCGCGCTCGCGGCCGGGGAGCAGCAGGTGGCGGGCCGGATCGCGGCCGGCTTCCGGGCGGACCTGACGGCGTTCGCGCTCGACCCCGTGGACACCGCCCCGGACGAGCTGGCCGAGACCCCGATCCGGCTCACGATGTCGGGCGGCCGGATCACGTACGGCGGGGTCCAGCAAGGCCGGGGCCGGACGGTCGCCGGGCGGGTCAGGCGTGCAGCAGGCTCTGCGGGAGGTACGCGGAGGTGACGCCGAGCCGCCAGCCGTGGACCTGGACGGCGAGCGCGGCCACGGCGATCGTGCCGGCCGGGAACAGGGTGCGAGGGGCCGCGTCGGGGCGTGCGCCCTCGCGGAGGCCGGTGAGGTTCCCGGCCAGGGCGCGTTCGAAGGCCGGCTGGTCGTCGTCGAGCAGGACGCGCAGCAGCCGCTGGTCCGGTGTGAGCACGCCGAGGCCGTCCAGCCGGCGGGCCGCCTCCGCGCGCTCGGCGGCGTCCGGCTTGCACAGGGTCGCGTCCGGCCAGTCCCGCGGCAGGTGCCCGGCCGCCCGGGCGAGGTAGAGGCACAGCGCGTCCATCTCGGCGAGCTCGGCCGGGTCGGAGTGCGCGTCGAGCGGCGAGTAGGGCACGCCGTCGTGGAGGGCGGGCGCGTAGTCCGACCGCAGCAGCAGCCCGATGACGCGGTCCCGCTCCCGCACCGCCCCGCTGACCATGCACAACGCGAAGGCGTCCAGCCAGGTCCGGGCGGTGGGCGCCCGGTCGACCGCGTCGCCGAAGGAGATGTCCATGCTGCTGAGCTCCTCGTCGAGGAGGGGGAACGGCACCTCGAAGTCGCCGTCGGGGAAGCAGCCGAGGGAGAGCTCCCCGAGCGCGCATTCGGCGGCCGTCCGCAGCGCACGTCGTACGACGGCTCCGCTCAGCTCGGGGTCCGCCTGCGTCTGCGCGCCGACGTGGTCGAGGAGGTCGTCGCGGGTCTCGTGGAGCCCCTTCAGGGACAGCAGCCCCCCGTACCGCAGCCCGTGCCAGCGGTCGTAGGTCCGTCCGGTGACGTCCTCCAGTGCCTGGGACATCCGGTGCCCGCTGACCTCGTGCCGCTTCACGTCCTGCACGCCGCCTCCTTGATCGTTTCACCTTGCGACGCGCACGCTAACAACGCCCACTGACACCGCCCCCCGGAGGGTGCGGGCGCGGGCGGGCTGCGGATCGTACGTGGTGGACCCGGCTACGGTGCGGGCCGGCGTGCCGGGCCGGTCAGCGGCCGGAGCGGAAGCGGTTCAGCAGGGCCGACGCCGGGTGCGGTCCCGCGTACTCGGGCTCGCGCGGCAGCCGGTGCGGCAGCGAGCCGTACCAGCTGCGCGAGACCGTGTAGCCGAAGGCCAGGCAGAGCATGCCGCCCACGGCGTCGAGCCAGAAGTGGTTGGCGGTGGCCACGATCACCACGAGGGTGGTTGCCGGGTAGAGCAGGCCCAGGATCCGGGCCCAGGGGGCGGAGGCGACCGCGAAGATCGTCAGCCCGCACCAGAGCGACCACCCTATGTGCATGGAGGGCATGGCCGCGTACTGGTTCGACATGTGCTTGAGGTTGCCGGAGGCCATGGAGCCCCAGGTGTGGTGGACCAGCACGGTGTCGACGAAACTCTGCCCGTTCATCAGCCGGGGCGGCGCGAGCGGGAAGAAGTAGTAGCCGACCAGGGCGACGCCCGTGGTGGCGAACAGGACCAGGCGCGTCGCCGCGTAGCGCCCCGGATGGAAGCGGTAGATCCAGACCAAAACGCCGATGGTCACGATGAAGTGGAGCGTGGCGTAGTAGTAGTTCATGCCGACGATCAGCCACGTCATCGAGTTCACGGCGTGGTTGACCGACTGCTCCACGGCGATCCCGAGGGTGCGCTCGAGGTCCCACAGCCAGTCGGCGTTCGCGAGGGCGTCCGCCTTCTGCTCGGGAACCGCGTTGCGGATGAGCGAGTACGTCCAGTAACTGACCCCGATGAGCAGGATCTCGAACCAGATCCGGGGCCGGCGCGGGGCCCGCAACCGGGACAAATGGGTGCGCTGATCGCCCGGACGAGCATCGCTCTCGGTCACGTGGGGTGACGAGACTTCCGTCCGGGTTTCCAGTGTCTTCACGCTCGATTCACCCATGGGGAAAGAGTCTGCCAGATGCGTTCTCGCCTTCGATCATCCCTCGGGAGGGTCTCCGGCGCAGCTGCTCACCCCTGGGGACGAGACGGTCCCCTACGTTGCTGCGGACCGGAGGCGGTGGATCCGCGGACCACCAGTTCGGGCAGGAACACGAACTCGCTGTGCGGGGCCGGCGTACCGCCGATCTCCTCCAGGAGCGTGCGGACCGCCGCCTGCCCCATGGCCAGCACGGGCTGCCGGATGGTGGTGAGCGGCGGATCGGTGAACGCTATGAGAGGCGAGTCGTCGAAGCCGACGACCGAGACGTCCTGCGGCACCCGCAGCCCCTGCTGCCGGGCCGCCCGGATCGCCCCGAGCGCCATCATGTCGCTCGCGCACACGATGGCGGTGCAGCCGCGCGCGATGAGCGCGGCCGCGGCGGCCTGCCCGCCCTCCAGTGTGTAGAGGGAGTGCTGGATGAGCTCCTCGACCTCGGCTTCGTCCAGGCCGAGCCGCTCCTTCATTCCGAGCCGGAAGCCCTCGATCTTGCGCAGGACGGGCACGAACCGCTTGGGTCCGACCGCGAGCCCGATCCGGGTGTGCCCGAGCGCGGTCAGGTGGGTCACGGCGAGCTGCATCGCGGCGCGGTCGTCGGGAGAGACGAAGGGGGCCTGCACCTTGTCGGAGAACCCGTTGATGAGGACGTACGGAACGCCCTGCCCGCGGAGTTGGTCGTAGCGGCCCATGTCGGCCGTGGTGTCGGCGTGCAGTCCGGAGACGAAGATGATGCCGGAGACCCCGCGGTCCACCAGCATCTCGGTCAGCTCGTCCTCGGTGGACCCGCCGGGCGTCTGCGTGGCCAGCACCGGGGTGTACCCCTGCCGGGTCAGGGCCTGGCCGATGACCTGGGCGAGCGCCGGGAAGATCGGGTTGTCCAGCTCGGGGGTTATCAGGCCGACGAGCCCCGCGCTGCGCTGGCGCAGTTTCACGGGGCGCTCGTAGCCGAGCACGTCGAGCGCGGCCAGCACGGACTCGCGGGTGCCTGCGGCCACACCGGGCTTGCCGTTGAGCACGCGGCTGACTGTGGCTTCGCTGACCCCCGCCTGGGCTGCGATGTCGGCTAGCCGTGCGGTCACGGGATTGGACTGTACCGGTCCCCGGCTCACAACGCCCACCACGTGCACGAATCCGCGGGCAGCAGCACGGTCCGGCCGTCCGTCTCCACCGGCGCGCTGGAGAGTACGGGACGTCCCGGCGAGGGCAGTTCGAGCGGCTCGGACCGGCTGTTGAAGGTGCACGCGAAGCCGGGCCGGGTGAAGAGGAGGACGCCCTCGGGGGCGGGCAGCCAGGTCAGCGGGCCCGCATCGGGGGAGCCGAGGCCGGGCAGTGCGCGGCGCAGCTCCAGGGCGGCGCGGTACAGCTCGAGGGTGGAGTGCGGGTCGCCGGTCTGGGCGGCGACGCTCAGCGGGGCCCAGTCCGCGGGCTGCGGGAGCCAGCTGCCGGCCGGGCCGAAACCGTACGGGGGCCGCTCGCCGGACCAGGGCATCGGGATCCGGCAGCCGTCGCGCAGTCCGTCCTGCCCGGCGGTGCGGAGGAAGGCGGGGTCCTGGCGTACGGCGTCGGGGAGGTCCGCGACCTCCGGCAGGCCGAGCTCCTCGCCCTGGTAGAGGTACGCCGACCCGGGCAGGGCGAGCATCAGCAGCGCGGCGGCCCGGGCCCGGGCCAGGCCCTGTGCGCCGCCTCCGTAGCGGGTGACATGGCGTACGACGTCGTGGTTGGAGAGCACCCAGGTGGTGGGGGCGCCGACGGAGGCGGTGGCGGCCAGGGACTCGTCGATCACCGTCCGCATCGCCCGGGCGTCCCACGGGCAGTTCAGGAAGCGGAAGTTGAAGGCCTGGTGCATCTCGTCGGGCCGGACGTACAGGGCGAGCCGCTCGGAGGTCGGCGCCCAGGCCTCGGCCACGCCGATGCGCGGACCGGGGCCGCCTCCGGGCCGAAGATCGCAGGAGTAGGAGTCGAGCAGCCGCCGCCAGGAGCGGTGGATCTCGTGCACGCCGTCCTGGTCGAAGAAGGGGAGCGGCTCGGTGCCGATCAGGGTGGCCTGGGCGCCGCGGCCGATGTCGGGCAGGCCGGAGGCCTTGACCATGCCGTGGGCGACGTCGATGCGGAAGCCGTCGACGCCGAGGTCGAGCCAGAAGCGCAGGACGGAGGCGAACTCCTCCGCGACCTCGGGGTGCTCCCAGTTCAGGTCGGGCTGCTCGGGGGCGAAGAGGTGCAGGTACCAGGCGCCGTCCGGGGTCCGGGTCCAGGCGGGCCCGCCGAAGACGGACTCCCAGTCGTTGGGCGGCCGCTCCCCGCGCGGTCCGCGTCCGGGACGGAAGTGGTACCGGGCCCGGGCCCGCGCCCCGGCCGGGCTCCCCGGCTCCGCGGCGAGGGCCTCCTGGAACCAGACGTGCCGGTCGGAGGTGTGGTTGGGCACCACGTCCACGATGACCCGCAGGCCCAGCGCGTGGGCGGCCCGGACGAGCTCGTCGGCGTCGGAGAGGTCCCCGAAGAGCGGATCGACGGCCCGGTAGTCGGCGACGTCGTAGCCGCCGTCGGCCTGCGGGGAGACGTAGAAGGGGGTGAGCCACACGGCGTCGACCCCGAGCCGGGCCAGGTGGGGCAGGCGCGTGCGCACCCCGCGGAGGTCGCCGACGCCGTCGCCGTCGCTGTCCGCGAAGGACCGTACGTACACCTGATAGATGACGGCATCGCGCCACCAGCCGACACTTTCGGTCGCCTTGCTGGAAGCGCTTGCAAGCCGGGATGCGGTCAGCTCATGGGTCATACCGGTGTCAACGCGGGTACATGCCCCCTGGTTGCGGGCCTGATGACCCGAAGGAAGTTCGAACAACCAGCAAGCCGCGGCAACCGTCAGGACACACGGATGTAACGATCGGCCTCGCTTGCAGAAAATTGCCGCAAGCTCTTTCGGTCGGCTTTCAGGCTTGTTACGTTCCCTGCAACTCGGGACCGCGAGGGAGCGGCCGGGATCATCGAAGGAGTTCATATGCGGCGTGGCATAGCGGCCACCGCGCTGGTCGCGACCCTGGCGCTCGCGGCGACGGCTTGCGGTGGGGACGACAAGGACGCAGCCGGCGAGGCCAAGGCAGGCGGCGAGCTTTCCGGCACGGTCACGTGGTGGGACACCTCGAACGACGCCGAGAAGGCCAGCTTCCAGAAGATCGCCGAGGCGTTCACCGCGAAGCACCCGAAGGTCACCGTCAAGTACGTCAACGTCCCGTACGGCGACGCGCAGAACAAGGTCAAGAACGCCTTCAGCAGCGGTTCCGAAGCCCCTGACGTGATCCGCGCGGACGTCGGCTGGGTCGCCGACTTCGCCTCCCTCGGCTACCTCGACGAGGTCCCCGCCGAGACGTCCAAGAAGGTCGACGCCGAGTTCCTGCCGCAGGCCGCGGCCAGCGGCAAGTACGAGGGCAAGACCTACGCCGTACCGCAGGTCATCGACACCCTCGGCCTCTTCTACAACAAGAAGATGCTCGCGGACGCCGGCGTCCAGCCCCCCAAGACGCTGGAAGAGGTGAAGACCGCCGCCGCCGCCATCAAGGCGAAGACCGGCAAGGCCGGCCTCTACCTGCGCGGCGACGACTCCTACTGGTTCCTCCCCCTCATCTACGGAGAGGGCGGCGACCTGGTCGACGCGAAGAACAAGACGGTCACCGTCGACAACGCGGCCGGCGTCAAGGCGTTCAAGACCGCCCGCGACCTGGTCACCTCCGGCGCGGCGATCACCAACGCCACCGACGGCTGGGTCAACATGCAGACCGCCTTCAAGTCGGGCGAAGCCGCGATGATGATCAACGGTCCGTGGGCTGTCGCCGACACCTACGCCGGCGACCAGTTCAAGGACAAGGCCAACCTCGGCGTCGCCGCCGTCCCGGCCGGCTCCGCCAAGGCCGGCGCCCCGCAGGGCGGCCACGACCTCGCCGTCTACGCCGGTTCCAAGAACCGCGCCGCCGCGCACGCCTTCATCGAGTACATGACTTCGCAGGACGTGCAGGTGCAGTCGGCCAAGGAGCTCAGCCTGCTCCCGACGCGGACCGCCGCCTACGAGCAGCCCGACGTCAAGTCCAGCGAGATGGTCCAGTTCTTCAAGCCGGCGGTGGACAAGGCCGTCGAGCGCGCCTGGATCCCGGAGAACGGCTCCCTCTTCGAGCCGCTGAAGGTCGAATACACCAAGGCGATCACCGGGGCCTCGAGCCCGGAGGACGCGGCCAAGGCGGCCGGCGTCGAGTTCCGCAAGATCCTCAAGGGCTGGAAGTAGAAAAGACAATGGCTGCTCACACCAGCCAGTCGGTGGCGAAGGCCGCGGGCAGCGACGGGGAGGACACCGTCGCCGCCCGCGGCCGGAGCCGCAGGACTGACAGCGGGAAGCGCGGTGGACTGGGGCGCGCCCTGGCCACCCACTGGTACGCCTGGGCCATGGTCGCCCCGGTGGTGCTCGTCCTCGGCGTGATCATCGGCTGGCCGCTCGTCCGCGGCATCTACCTGTCGCTGACCGACGCCAACGAGCGCAACGTCGGCCGTACCATCGGCGCCAACCACATCGAGGCCACGTACAAGTTCGTCGGCCTCGACAACTACGCGGACGTCCTGGCCGACCCGGTGTTCCTGCAGCGGCTGGTGTGGACGGTGACGTGGACCGTCCTGTGCGTGTCGATCACGTTCATGCTCGGACTGGCCCTGGCCAACATGCTCAACCGGGACTTCCGGGGCCGCGCCGCCTACCGGATGGCACTCATCCTGCCCTGGGCGGTCCCCGGCTTCGTCTCCGTCTTCGCCTGGCGGTTCCTCTTCAACCGCGACAGCGGCATCCTCAACAAGATCCTCGACGGCGGCGGCATCTCCGCGATCCCGTGGCTCGACGACCCGACGTGGGCGAAGTTCTCCGTCGTCGCCGTCAACGTCTGGCTCGGCGTCCCCTTCATGATGGTCGCCCTGCTCGGCGGGCTGCAGTCGATCCCGGGCGAGCTGTACGAGGCCGCCGAGATGGACGGCGCCACGGCCTGGCAGCGGTTCCGGCACATCACCCTGCCCGGGCTGCGCACGGTGAGCATGACCGTGATCCTGCTCTCCACCATCTGGACCTTCAACATGTTCCCGGTGATCTTCCTGCTGACGCGGGGCGGACCGGGCGACTCCACCGAGATCCTGGTGACCCAGGCCTTCCGCGAGGCCTTCGTGGCCAGCCCGCGCGACTTCGCCGGCTCCGCGACCTGGGGCGTGCTCATCCTCGCCCTGCTCATGATCTTCGCGCTGGTCTACCGGCGCTCGCTGCGCAAGCAGGGAGAGGTGTGGTGACCATGACGACCGACACTGCCACGACCGACACCGCGGCGACCGGCACCGTGAAGGCCGGCCCCGTGACGACCGGGGTCTCCGTGCGCAAGCGGGGCGAGCGATCGCCGCTCGCGTCCGCCGGACTGCACGCCACCCTGATCGTCGCGTCCGTGATCGCCGTCTTCCCGGTGCTGTGGGTCCTGCTGACCTCGATCAAGCCCGCGAAGCACGCCATCTCCACGGACTTCGTGAAGGAACCGACCTTCGACAACTACCGCTACCTGGTGGAGTCGACCTCCTTCTTCACCTGGTTCGGCAACTCCGTGCTCGTCGCCGGCATCACCACCGTCCTCGGCGTGTTCATCGCCGCCACGACGGGCTACGCGGTCAGCCGGTTCAAGTTCCCGGGCATGAAGCCGCTCATGTGGACCCTGCTCGTCACGCAGATGTTCCCGATGGCCATCCTGATCGTCCCGCTCTACAACCTGATGGGAGACCTGGGGCTGCTCAACCAGCCGCTCGGGCTGATCATCACGTACCTGACCATCGCGGTGCCGTTCTGCGCCTGGATGATGAAGGGCTTCTTCGACACCATCCCGGTCGAGATCGACGAATCCGGCCGCGTCGACGGGCTCAACCCCTTCGGCACCTTCTGGCGCCTCATCCTCCCGCTGGCCAAGCCCGGCCTCGCCGTCACCGGCTTCTACTCGTTCATCACCGCCTGGGGCGAAGTCGCGTACGCCTCCGCCTTCATGGTCGGCGACGAACACCTCACGCTCGCCGGGGGCCTGCAGACCTTCGTCACGCAGTACACCTCCAACTGGGGTGCGATGAGCGCCGCTTCGGTCCTCATCGCCATCCCCGCGGCCATCTTCTTCCTCTTCGCCCAGCGTCACCTCGTCGCCGGGATGACGGCAGGCGCGACCAAGGGCTGACGCCCCTCTCGCGACCCAGGGCCGACCCCCCTGCCTGCCCCCTCTCACCCCCGGCCCGATCTCTCCAAGGACGACATGACCCAGCACCTCGCCGACGCACTGACTTCGGACAGTGGCCTTCCCACCACCACCGGCACCCGGCCCGGCTGGTGGAGAGAAGCGGTGATCTACCAGGTCTATCCGCGCAGCTTCGCCGACTCCAACGGGGACGGCATGGGGGACCTCGAAGGCATCCGCAGCCGACTGCCCTACCTCAAGGAGCTGGGCGTCGACGCCGTCTGGCTCAGCCCGTTCTACGCCTCCCCGCAGGCCGACGCCGGCTACGACGTCGCCGACTACCGGGCCATCGACCCCATGTTCGGCACCCTGCACGACGCCGACGCCGTGATCCGCGAAGCGCACGAGCTGGGCCTGCGGATCATCGTGGACCTCGTCCCGAACCACTGCTCCGACCAGCACGAATGGTTCAAGCAGGCACTGCGGGAGGGCCCCGGCTCCCCGCTGCGCGAGCGCTTCCACTTCCGTCCGGGGCGGGGGGAGGGCGGTGTGGAGCCGCCCAACGACTGGGAGTCCATCTTCGGCGGGCCGGCGTGGACCCGGGTGCCGGACGGGGAGTGGTACCTGCACCTCTTCGCCCCCGAGCAGCCCGACTTCAACTGGGAACACCCGGCCGTCCAGGACGAGTTCCGCTCGATCCTGCGCTTCTGGCTCGACCTGGGGGCGGACGGCTTCCGCATCGACGTGGCCCACGGGCTGGTGAAGGCCCCCGGCCTGCCCGACCTCGGCCGCGACGAGCAGCTCAAGCTGCTCGGCAACCAGGTGCTGCCCTTCTTCGACCAGGACGGCGTCCACGAGATCTACCGCTCCTGGCGGAAGGTGCTCGACGAGTACGCCGGCGACCGCATCGGCGTCGCCGAGGCCTGGACCCCGAGCGCGGACCGTACGGCCCTGTACCTGCGGCCCGACGAGCTGCACCAGGCGTTCAACTTCCACTACCTGAACACGGGGTGGGACGCGGCTGCGCTGCGCGGCGCCATCGACGACTCGCTCGACGCGATGCGTCCGGTGGGCGCCCCGACGACGTGGGTGCTGTCCAACCACGACGTCGTACGGCACGTGACGCGGTTCGGGGGCGGGGCGCAGGGTCTGGCCCGGGCGCGGGCCGCCGCGCTGCTGATGCTGGCGCTGCCCGGGTCGGCGTACGTCTACCAGGGCGAGGAGCTCGGCCTGCCGGAGGTGACCGACCTCCCGGACGAGGTGCGTCAGGACCCCTCCTTCTTCAAGGAGAACGGCCAGGACGGGCTGCGCGACGGCTGCCGCGTGCCGATCCCGTGGTCGGGCGACCAGGCCCCGTACGGCTTCGGCGACGGCGGCAGCTGGCTGCCGCAGCCGGCCGAGTGGGCGGGCCTGAGCGTGGAGGCCCAGACGGGCGACCCGGCTTCGACGCTGGAGCTGTACCGGGCGGCGCTGCGGATCCGCCGGGAGCGTTCCGACCTGGGCGCGGGCGACGCGGTGGAGTGGCTGGAGGGGCCCGAGGTCCCGGAGGGCGTGCTGGCGTTCCGGCGCGGGGGGTTCGTCTGCACGGTCAACACGACGGGCGAGGCCGTACGGATGACCGCGCCGGGGACGGTGCTGCTCGCCAGCGGCGACGTGACCGACGTGGAAGTCCTCGGGGCCGACACGGCGGTGTGGTGGCAGGGGTGACCTCCCCGCTCCGGCTGACGGACATCGCCGCGCAGGCCCAGGTCAGCGAGGCGACGGTCAGCCGTGTGCTCAACGGCAAGGCGGGCGTGGCGGCCGGCACCCGGCACAAGGTGCTGGCCGCCATGGACCTGCTCGGCTACGAGCGGCCCGTGCGGCTGCGGCGGCGGAGCAACGGGCTGGTGGGGCTCCTGATCCCGGAGCTCACCAACCCCATCTTTCCGGCGTTCGCACAGGTCATAGAGCAGGCGCTGGCCGGCCACGGGTACACGCCGGTGCTGTGCACGCAGACGCCGGGCGGGGCCACCGAGGACGAGCTGGTGGAGCAGCTCGAGGAGCGGGGGGTCACGGGGATCGTCTTCCTGTCCGGCCTGCACGCGGACTCGACGCTGGACCCGTCCCGCTACCAGCGGCTGTCGTCCAGGGGTGTCCCCTTCGTCCTGATCAACGGCTTCAACGAACACGTCAACGCCCCGTTCATCTCCCCGGACGACCGGGCGGCGGCGGACATGGCCGTACGTCACCTGGAGGACCTGGGGCACCGGCGGATCGGCCTGGCGATAGGGCCGACGCGCTATGTCCCGTCGGCCCGCAAGGAGGCGGGGTTCGTCGCAGCCGTGCCGGATGCGGAGTCGCAGGGGCTCATCCAGCGCACGCTGTTCACGGTGGAGGGCGGCCACGCGGCGGGCGGAGCCCTGCTGGACCGCGGCTGCACCGGCATCGTGTGCGGCAGCGACCCGATGGCGCTCGGCGTGATCCGCGCGGTGCGCGAGCGGGGGCTGCGGGTACCGGAGGACGTGTCGGTGGTCGGCTTCGACGACTCGCCGCTGATCGCCTTCACGGACCCGCCGCTGACGACGATCCGCCAGCCGGTGCGCGCGATGGCGACGGCGGCGGTCGGAGCCCTCCTGGAGGCGGTGGGCGGCACCCCGGTGCAGCGCACGGAGTACGTGTTCCAGCCGGAACTGGTGGTCCGAGGCTCGACGGGGCAGGGCCCGGGGGAGTAGGGGGCGGGGCGGGAGCGGGTGCGTACGGCTTCCCGCGCGGGCGCGCTTCTACCCCCGAGCGGCACAGGGCCCGGCCGGTGGTTGCCCACCCTCCGCCCTCGCGGCTGCCACGGTGGGGCGGGAGGCGGCTGGGCACGGGGCCCGGCCTCCGCCCTCGCGGCTGCACGGTGGGGCGGGAGGCGGCTGGAGGAGGGCCCTGTCCGCTCCTTGATGCCTGTCCCGCCCCGGGCTTGGGGGCGGTCGCGGCCGGGCGGCGTCGGGAGGGGGTACGGGGGTTTCCCGGCAGTCCGCTGTCCTTCCGTGTCGTGCCGGGCCGTCAAGGGCGCTCTCTTCGTTCGCGTCGCTTCGCGATGGCCTTCGGCCACCCTTGACTGCCCGCCCCGCCCCGGAATGCCAACAGACTGCCGGGAAGCCCCCGAAGGATGGCCAGGGGGTTCGGATTCCGATGAGAGCTCGTCGGAGATGCCGCCCGGGAGCCCCTGTCGTCCGGAGTCGGCCCAGCGGAACCACCCTCCCCTCCCCGGATGCGGGCGGGGGAGGGCCCGGCTCCCTGAAGGGCCCATGGTCCAGCGGCCCGGGGTCGGGGCGGGGTCAAGCCGCAGGAGACAGCGCTCGGGTGCTCGGGAAGCTCCGGTGGGGCCGCGGACGCGTCAGATCGCCTCGCGCTTCGCCCGGCTCGGCGTCCGGCGGCCGTCTGGGGTTGCGTGGGCCGCGTGCGATCAGGGGGCGCCTTCCACAGCCTGGCGACACCGCCGACATGACTGCACGGCATCAGGCTCGAACAGGTGGAGATAGGCGGTGGTGCACCGCGCCGATATGCCGCACGGTGTCCCGCGCGCGCCTACCGGACATTGCCTTCCCCAACTCCGCGTCCTGCGCGGAGAGCTGTTTCGGCGGTGGACGCGTTCAGCGTGCGCACCATGCTCTGCACCACGCGTGCCAGTGCCCGCGCATGGTTCCAGTTCGAGTGGGGGTCGGACCCGTGGGGCCCGACCGCCGTGGCGTACGCCCAGTCCGTGAGGGTGCCGGTCCCGCGCGGGGACAGTTCGTCCCGTGGGACACGCCCCGGAAACAATTCTGCAATCTCTTGCGCAAACTCTTGCAGCGCTCTTACCTGGCCCCTACGGTCGCTGGCATCCCCACCTCTTCCGCCAGGAGGCCCCCCGCATGCCTGCCAGAGCCGTCAGAGCTGCAACTCTTTTCGCCACGACTGCACTTGCCGCGGCCGCCCTCACCGGCCCGGCACCGCAGGCCGTCGCCGCGGCGCCCGGCGACAAGGACGTCACGGCCGTGCTGTTCGAGTGGCGCTTCGCGTCCGTCGCCAAGGCCTGCACCGATTCGCTCGGGCCCGCCGGCTACGGGTACGTCCAGGTCTCGCCGCCCCAGGAGCACATCCAGGGCTCCCAATGGTGGACCTCGTACCAGCCCGTCAGTTACAAGATCGCCGGGCGGCTCGGCGACCGGGCCGCGTTCAAGGCCATGGTCGACACCTGCCACGCCGCCGGGGTGAAGGTCGTCGCCGACTCCGTGATCAACCACATGGCCGCCGGCGACGGGGTGGGGACCGGTGGATCTTCGTACACGAAGTACGGCTACCCCGGGGTCTACTCCGGCTCCGACATGGACGACTGCCGCGCGACCATCTCCAACTACCAGGACCGGGCCAACGTCCAGAACTGCGAGCTCGTGCAGCTGGCCGACCTGGACACGGGCGAGGACTACGTACGCGGGCGGATCGCCGGATACCTGAACGACCTGCTGTCGCTGGGCGTCGACGGCTTCCGGATCGACGCCGCCAAGCACATGCCCGCCGCCGACCTGGCCAACATCAAGTCCCGGCTGGCCAACCCGGGCGTGTACTGGAAGCAGGAGGCGATCCACGGGGCCGGTGAGGCCGTCTCGCCCTCCGAGTACCTCGGCAACGGCGACGTGCAGGAGTTCCGTTACGCCCGGGATCTGAAGCGGGTGTTCCAGAACGAGAACCTCGCCTACCTGAAGAACTTCGGCGAGGCCTGGGGCTACATGGCGAGTGGGCAGTCCGCCGTCTTCGTCGACAACCACGACACCGAGCGGGTCGGCGACACCCTCAACTACAAGGACGGCTCCGCCTACACCCTCGCGAGCGTCTTCATGCTGGCCTGGCCGTACGGCTCCCCCGACGTGCACTCCGGGTACGAGTGGACCGACAAGGACGCCGGTCCGCCGAACGGCGGCACGGTGAACGCCTGTTACACCGACGGGTGGAAGTGCCAGCACGCCTGGCGGGAGATCTCCTCCATGGTCGGCTTCCGCAACGCGGCCCGCGGCCAGGCCGTCACGAACTGGTGGGACAACGGCGGCGACCAGATCGCCTTCGGGCGCGGCGCCAAGGCGTACGTCGCCATCAACCACGAGGGCGCGGCCCTCACCCGGACCTTCCAGAGCTCGCTCCCGGCCGGCGACTACTGCGACGTGCAGAGCGGGCGTGCGGTCAGCGTGAACTCCGCCGGACAGTTCACCGCGACCCTCGGAGCCGGTACCGCCCTCGCCCTGCACGTGAACGCCCGTACCTGCACCGGCGGCGCGACCACTCCGCCGCCGGTGGCCGCCGGCGCCTCGTTCGCCGTCAACGCCACCACCGTCCTCGGGCAGAACGTCTACGTCACCGGGGACCGCGCCGAGCTCGGTGGCTGGAACACCGGCAGCGCCCTCAAGCTCGACCCGGCGGCCTACCCCGTCTGGAAGCTCGACGTCTCGCTCCCGGCCGGGACCCCATTCTCGTACAAGTACCTCCGCAAGGACGCCGCCGGGAACGTCACCTGGGAGAGCGGGGCCAACCGCGCCGCCACCGTCCCGGCGAGCGGCAAGGTCGTGCTGAACGACACCTGGCGCAACTGAACCCCTCCCTCCGCAGACCAGGGCCGCCCGGCACCCAAAGCCCCGCCATCCGCCGGGCGGCCCTCATCCACGTGCCACGTACACAAGGAGACCCGCCTTGATACGCCCCGCCGCAGGAGTGATCGCCGCCGCCCTGGCCGTGACGCTCCTGCCCGCCCTCCCGGCAGCGGCCGCCGCGCCGCCCGCCCCGCCCTCGGACGCGAAGCTGGCCGCCGAGCCCGCACGCCACGACCTGACCCGGGAGCAGTTCTACTTCGTCCTCCCGGACCGGTTCGCGAACGGCGATCCGCGCAACGACACCGGCGGCCTGACCGGCACCCGGCTCGAGACCGGGCTGGACCCGACGGACAAGGGCTTCTACCAGGGCGGCGACCTCAAGGGGCTGACCGACCGGCTCGACTACATCAAGGGGCTCGGCACCACCGCCATCTGGATGGCGCCGATCTTCAAGAACCAGCCGGTGCAGGGGAAGGGGGCCGACGTCTCCGCCGGGTACCACGGGTACTGGATCACCGACTTCACGCAGGTCGACCCGCACTTCGGCACCAATGCCGACCTGGAACGGCTGATCGACAAGGCGCACGGGAAGGGGATGAAGGTCTTCTTCGACGTCATCACCAACCACACCGCCGACGTCGTCGACTACCGGGAGCAGTCGTACTCCTACCTGTCGAAGGGGGCCTTTCCCTATCTGACCAAGGGCGGTGTGCCTTTCGAGGATGCCGACTACGCGGACGGGAAGAAGAAGTTTCCGCAGGTCGACGCCGAGTCCTTCCCGCGGACCCCGTTCGTGCCCGATGCGAAGAAGGGGCTGAAGGCTCCGGCCTGGCTCAACGACCCGACGATGTACCACAACCGGGGCGATTCGACCTTCGCCGGGGAGTCCTCCGACCAGGGTGACTTCTTCGGCCTCGACGACCTGTGGACCGAGCGTCCCGAGGTCGTCGGCGGGATGGAGAAGATCTACGAGAAGTGGGTCAAGGACTTCGCGATCGACGGCTTCCGCATCGACACGGTCAAGCACGTCAACACCGAGTTCTGGACGCAATGGGCCACCGCCCTCGACAAGTACGCCGCCCAGCGCGGCCGGAAGAACTTCTTCATGTTCGGCGAGGTCTACTCCGCCGACACCGCCGTCACCTCTCCGTACGTGACGCAGGGCCGCCTCGACGCCACCCTCGACTTCCCGCTCCAGGACGCGATCCGCGCGTACGCCTCCCAGGGGGCGGCGGCCTCCCGGCTGGGCTCCGTACTGGGTGACGACTACCGGTACACCACGGACAAGGCGAACGCGTACGAGCAGGTCACCTTCCTCGGCAACCACGACATGGGCCGCTTCGGGAGCTTCCTGAAGCAGGACCGGCCCGGGGCGGGGGAGCAGGAGCTGCTGGACCGCTACCGGCTCGCCAACGAGCTGATGTTCTTCTCCCGGGGCAACCCGGTCGTCTACTCCGGCGACGAGCAGGGCTTCACGGGCGCCGGCGGTGACAAGGACGCGCGGCAGCCGCTGTTCGCCACGAAGGTCGCCGACTACCTGGACGACGACCAGCTCGGAACGGGGCGCACGCACGAGAGCGACGCTTACGATCCGGGACACCCGCTCTACCGGCAGATCAGTGCTCTCTCGAAGCTGACGAAGGACCACCCGGCCCTGCGGGACGGCGTCCAGAGCGAACGTTTCTCCGACGGCTCCGTCTACGCCTTCGCCCGTACGGACACCCGTACCGACGCCCGCAGCCGCACCGAGTACCTGGTCGCCGCCAACAACGGCACCGAGGCGCGGTCCGTCGAGCTCGACGCCCCGGCCGGCGCCCAGTACCGCACCCTGTACGGCGGCACCGCGCTGATCCGGTCCTCGGCGGCCGGCAAGCTCACCGTCACCGTCCCCGCCCTCGGCTCGGTGGTCCTCCAGGGCGCCGCACCCCTCGCCGCGCCCGCCGCCAAGCCCGCCCTGACCCTGAAGGCCCCGGCCCCCGGCGCCACCGGAACCGTCGAGCTGTCCGCCGACGTCACCGGCGGCGGCCTGAACCGGGTCGTCTTCGCCGCCCAGACCGGCACCGGCACGTGGCAGGTCCTCGGCTCCGCCGACCACGCCCCGTACAAGGTCACCCAGCACATCACCGCCCCGGCCGGCACCCCGCTGCGCTACAAGGCCGTCGCCGTCGACTCCGCCGGCCGCACCGCGAGCGCGCCGGCCGAGTCCGTCTCCGGCCAGGTCCCGCCCGTGGAGCCCCCGACCGCCACCCAGCGCGACTACGCGGTCGTCCACTACAACCGCCCCGACGGCGACTACACCAACTGGAGGCTCTACGCCTGGGGTGACCTCGCCGACGGCGAAACCACGCCCTGGCCCGCCGGCCACGACTTCACCGGCCGCGACGCGTACGGCGCCTTCGCCCACGTCAAGCTCAAGCCCGGTGCCTCCTCCGTCGGTTACCTCGTCATCGACAAGGACGGCAACAAGGACGTCGCCGCCGACCGCACCCTCGACGTGACGAAGACCGGCGAGGTCTGGCTCGAGCAGGGCAAGGAAGCGGCCCGCACCGACCGCCCCGCCTACCCGCCGCAGGACCAGACCAAGGCCGTCCTGCACCACCAGCGCGCCGACGGCGCCTACGACGGCTGGGGCCTGCACGTCTGGACCGGCGCCGCGAGCCCCACCGACTGGTCCAAGCCGCTGCCGCCCGTCCGCACCGACTCCTACGGCGCGGTGTACGAGGTCCCCCTCGCGGCCGGCGCGACCAGCCTCAGCTACATCCTCCACAAGGGAGACGAGAAGGACCTCCCCACCGACCAGTCCCTGGACCTGAAGGCCACCGGCCACGAAGTCTGGATGCTGGGCGGCCGTGCCCCGTACCTCCTCCCGCAGCCCGCCGGCTCCTCCGCCGCCCTCGACCTCACCAAGTCCGAGGCCGTCTGGATCGACCGCGACACCCTCGCCTGGAACGCCCCCGCGGCGGCCGCCTCCGTCCAGCTCCTCGCCTCCCGCGACGGCGCGATCACCGCGGAGAACGGCATCCTGCACGCGGCCGGCGCGCAGTGGCTGCGCCTGGCCAAGACCGAGCTCACCGCCGCGCAGAAGCAGAAGTTCCCGCACCTTTCCGCGTACCAGGCGTTCACCGTCGACCCCCGCGACCGCGACCGCGTCCGGGAGGCCCTGCGCGGCCAGCTCGTCGCGAGCGCCCGCGCCGCGAACGGCGCCGTCCTGGCCGCGACCGGCGTGCAGCTCGCCGGCGTACTCGACGACCTGTACGCGAACAAGGCCGCGCTCGGCCCCGTCTTCAAGGACGGCCGCCCCACGCTCTCCGTCTGGGCCCCCACCGCCCAGCAGGTCGCCCTCGAGCTCGACGGCCGCACCGTCGCCATGCACCGCGACGACGCCACCGGCGTCTGGTCGGTGCGCGGCGAGCGAAGCTGGACCGGCAAGCCGTACCGCTACGCCGTGACCGTGTGGGCCCCGAGCACCCGCCAGGTGGTCCGCAACCTGGTCACCGACCCGTACTCCACCGCCCTGACCACCGATTCCGCGTACAGCCTGGCCGTCGACCTGGCCGACCCGAAGCTGGCCCCGCCCGGCTGGGGCGCACTGCGCAAGCCCGCGCCCGTCCCCTTCACCTCGGCGCAGATCCAGGAGCTCCACATCCGCGACTTCTCGGTCGCGGACCGTACGAGCACCCACCCCGGCCAGTACCTGGCCTTCACCGACACCGGCTCGGCGGGCATGCAGCACCTGCGCGCGCTGGCCGCGTCCGGCACCTCGTACGTCCACCTCCTGCCCGCCTTCGACATCGGGACCATCCCGGAGAAGGCCTCCGACCGGACCGAACCCGCCTGCGACCTGAAGGTGTACGCGCCGGACTCGCCGGAGCAGCAGGCCTGCGTGGCCGCCGCGGCCGCGAAGGACGCGTACAACTGGGGCTACGACCCGCTGCACTACACCGTGCCGGAGGGCTCGTACGCGAGTGACCCCAACGGCACGGCCCGTACGGTCGAGTTCCGCAGGATGGTCCAGTCGCTGAACGGGGCCGGCCTGCGCACGGTGATGGACGTGGTCTACAACCACACCGTGGCGTCCGGCCAGTCCGACAAGTCGGTGCTGGACAGGATCGTGCCGGGCTACTACCAGCGGCTGCTGGCGGACGGCTCGGTCGCCAACTCCACCTGCTGCGCCAACACCGCTCCCGAGAACGCCATGATGGGCCGGCTCGTCGTGGACTCGATCGTCACCTGGGCGAAGGAGTACAAGGTCGACGGCTTCCGCTTCGACCTGATGGGCCACCACCCGAAGGCGAACATCCTGGCCGTCCGGGGGGCCCTCGACGCGCTGACCGTCGCCAAGGACGGCGTCGACGGCAAGAAGATCATCCTCTACGGGGAGGGCTGGAACTTCGGCGAGGTCGCGGACGACGCCCGCTTCGTCCAGGCCACGCAGAAGAACATGGCCGGCACCGGCATCGCCACCTTCTCGGACCGTTCGCGCGACGCGGTCCGCGGCGGCGGCCCCTTCGACGAGGACCCGCGCGTCCAGGGCTTCGCCTCGGGCCTGTTCACGGCCCCGAACGCCTCGCCCGCGAACGGCACCGCGGACCAGCAGCGGGCCCGGCTGCTGCACGCCCAGGACCTGATCAAGGTCGGGCTGTCCGGCAACCTCGCCTCGTACGCCTTCACGGACACCAGCGGACGGCGCACCAAGGGCTCCGAGGTGGACTACAACGGCTCCCCGGCCGGCTACGCGGCGGCCCCGGGCGACGCCCTCGCCTACGCGGACGCCCACGACAACGAAACCCTGGCCGACGCCCTGACGTACAAGCTCCCGGACGGCACCTCCACCGCCGACCAGGCCCGTATGCAGGTCCTGGCGATGGCCGTCGGCACCCTCTCCCAGGGCCCGTCGCTGTCCCAGGCGGGCACGGACCTGCTCCGCTCGAAGTCCCTGGACCGCAACTCCTACGACAGCGGCGACTGGTTCAACGCCATCCAGTGGGACTGCCGCGACGGCAACGGCTTCGGCCGCGGGCTGCCGCCGGCCGCCGACAACGGCTCCAAGTGGCTGTACGCGAAGCCCCTGCTGGCCGGTCGTTCGACACCCGGCTGCGCCGACATCACCGGAGCCTCGGCGGCCTACCGCGACCTGCTGCGGATCCGTACGACGGAACCGGCCTTCGCCCTCACCACACCGGAGGCGGTCCAGGCCGCGCTGGCCTTCCCGCTCTCCGGCAAGGACGAGACCCCGGGGGTGATCACCATGGCCCTCGGCGACCTGGTGGTCGTCTTCAACGCCACGCCCACCGCCCAGCCCCAGCGCATCCCGGCCCTCGCGGGCACCGCCTACGCCCTGCACCCGGTCCAGGCGGCCGGATCCGACCCCGCGGTCAAGCAGGCTGCGTACGACGCACGGACAGGAGAGTTCACGACCCCGCCCCGCACCGTGTCGGTCTTCACACGACGGTGAGCTGATCGAGCCGCTTCTCGAGCAGGATCACCCCGTACACCCGGCCGTCCTTGCCCTCCTTGTGGGGGAACTCCCCGACCACCCGGTAGCCCGCACCCCGGTAGTACGCGAGCAGCCGGGGGTTGGTGGAGACGCAGTCCAGCCGCGCCCGCGGCAACCCTGATCCGGCGATCCGGCGCTCGGCATGTTCGAGCAGCCGGCGCCCGGCTCCCGCGGGCGCGGTTTCGCGTTCCACCATCAGCCGGTGCACGTAGCCGGCGACCGGCGGCTGCACGCCCCAGGCCTCCTCGTCGGACCACCACAGCTCGTACGCGCCGATGATCCGCCCGTCGCTGTCCCCGGCGAGCCACACCTCGCCCTCGCGCATCTTCGCCAGGAAGTGCGCGGCGTCCTTGTCCCCGGGCTTCCACTGGTCGATCCCGTGCTTGCGCATCCATCGGGCGGCCTGGTCGTACAAGGCCACCAGCGTGGCGGCGTCCTTCTCCACGGCCCGCCGGAACAAGATCCCGTCATCAATGATCACGCGGGTATTATCACGCGGATGATCACCGGGGGCGGGCCGGAGGGCCGGTCGATCCGGGGCCGGTCAGCGGGGGCCGGGCGCCCCGGCCTCCACCGTTGCGGGGACGAGCCCCCCGAGCCGCCCGACCAGCTCGCCGAACGGCCCGTCGGCCGGCTCGTCGGCGAGGATCCGCCCGAGGATCCCGGCCATCTCCCCGTCGTACGCGGCACTTACGGCGGCCAGCGCGGCGAAGTCGTGCACGAGCTGCAGCTCCAGCTCGGCCCGCGGGATCTTCCGCCCCTCCAGCCAGATCAGCGCGGTGGACTCCGCCAGCGACACCCAGGACCGCACCACGAGCTCCAGGCGCGCGGGCGGCTTCTCGATCCCGATGTGCGTGAGGATCTGCTCGTACGCGGCCTGCCGGACCTCGTCGATCATCGCGTTGGTCCGGTTGCTCCCGACCGCGGGCCCGCCGCGCATCAGCGCCGAGAACCCGGGCCCGTGTTCGTCGACGAACGCGAAGAAGCGGCCCATGACACGTACCAGCCGCGCCCCGAGCGGCCCCTCCTGGGGCTCGACGAACCGCTGCGCGAGCTCGTCGGCGGCCCGCCGCAGCGCTGCCTCGTACAGGCTCAACTTGCCCGGAAAGTAGTGGTAGACGAGCGGCCGGGATATCCCCGCGGCCGCCGCGATCTCGTCGATCGACACGTCGTCGGGCGACCTGTGGCTGAACAGCTCCAGGGCCACCCCGATCAGCTGCTGCCGCCGCTCCTCGACACCCATCCTGCGCCGCGTCCCGGTAGTCATGCGGACACCCTACTGGGCCCGCAGCAGGGCTCAGAGATCCAGGACCAGGTGGTCGTCCTCGGCGCGGGAGACGCAGAGGAGCATCGAGTCCTCGCGTTCCCGGTCCGTGAGGAGGGTGTCGCGGTGGTCGACCTCGCCTGCGAGGACGCGGTGTTGGCAGGTGCCGCAGAAGCCCTGTTCGCAGGAGTACGGGGTGGCGGGGAGCTCCCGGCGGACCGCGGCCAGGGCGGATTCGTCCGCCGCCACCTCGATCGTGCGGCCCGAGCGGTGGAGTTCCAGCGTGAAGGGGTGCGAGGTTGCGGTGGTCGGGGTGGCGGTGAAGCGCTCCGAGCGGACCGGGGTGCGGGGTGCGGCCGCTGCTTCGACCGCCTTCATCAGGGGGGCCGGGCCGCAGCAGTAGATCAGGGTGTCGGGGGCCGTCGAGGTGAGTGCGGTCAGGTCGGGGAGGCCCGCCTCGTCCTCCGGGGTGATGGTGACGCGGGAGCCGTAGGCCGCCAGGTCACCGGCGAACGGCATCGAGGATCGGGTGCGGCCGCCGTAGATCAGGGTCCAGTCGGCGCCGGCAGCCGTGGCCTCGCGCAGCATCGGGAGGATGGGCGTGATGCCGATGCCGCCCGCGACGAAGACGTACGAGGGAGAAGGCTCCAGTTCGAAGCGGTTGCGGGGTGGGCGTACGGCCAGTTCCGCGCCCTCCGGCAGCTGGGCGTGCGCCTCGCGGGATCCGCCGCGGCCGTCCTCGACCAGGCGGATCGCGATCGTGTAGCGGCCCGCGTCGGCCGGGTCGCCGCACAGGCTGTACTGGCGGACCAGGCCCGAGGGGAGCCGTACGTCCACGTGCGCGCCCGGGGTCCACGGCGGGAGCTCCGGGGATTCGAGGGTCAGGGCCATGACCCCGTCGGCCGGCTCCGTACGGGACACGATCAGGGCGGGCAGCCAACGCCGCGGGGAGTGCCCCGAGATCGGGGTCTCCAGTGCCGGGAGGGGCCACAGCGGGGAGCGGGCGATGCGCCCCCGCAGGGCGCGGCGGGTCAGCAGGGCCGCGCCCGCCAGCGCCGCCACCTTCAGGGTGCGGCTCATGCGGTGGCACCGCCGTTCGCGCCGGGGGAGGAGGCCAGGTAGGCCACGGCCTGGGCCGTCGAGCCCTCCTGGGAGGGGTGGTACGTACGGGAGAGGTACGTCGGGATCGACTTGAGCATGGCGCCCGTCGAGGGGAGCGTGCCCTGCCGGCCCGCGCGGAAGAACTGGCCGAGCGAGGCCTTGGCGCAGGGCAGCTCCGGGTCGTTCTCCATGAAGAAGCGGGCGCCGCGCTGCCACAGGAAGACGAGGGCCGTGAACGCGGTGGCCCAGGTCCGGGCCCGGCGGCGGTAGCCGCCGTCCACGTGCATGAACAGGTCGAAGGCCACGGAGCGGTGCTCCACCTCCTCCGCGCCGTGCCAGCGCAGCAGGTCCAGCATCACGGGGTCCGCGCCCCGGCGGTCCAGTTCCTCCGCGTTGAGCACCCAGTTCCCGAGGAACGCCGTGTAGTGCTCGATCGCCGCGATCATCGCGACCCGCTCCATGAGCCACCAGTGCCGGGCCTTGCCCGGGGGCAGCGTCCGGTCGCCGAGCAGCTTCTCGAAGAGCCAGTCCACCTGCGCCGTGTACGGGGTCGGGTCCAGGCCCAGTCGCTTCAGGTGGGGGAGCACGTCGTCGTGTGCGGCGGCGTGCATGGCCTCCTGGCCGATGAACCCGACGACGTCCGCGCGCAGTTGCTCGTCCTTGATGTACGGGAGCACCTGCTTGTAGACGTGTACGAACCAGCGCTCGCCCGCGGGCAGCAGCAGGTGCAGCACGTTGATGGTGTGCGTGGCGAACGGGTCGCCGGGCAGCCAGTGGAGCGGGGTGTCCTCCCAGCCGAAGGACACGTTCCGCGCCTTGAGCTCCATGTGTTCCGACGCCACGGGGGCGGGCGCGAGCGGCGTATTAGACATGGCGTCAATGTACTGAGGGGTAGGGGAGAGGAAAACCCCTCTGCACCGACCACTTCACGCAGGAGTCCCCCGGGCGCGCGTCGCGCCCGGGGGACTCGGGTCCGCTGCCGTCCGGCTCGTCCGGCTAGCGCTCGGCGTGGCCGCTCGCGAGGGCCCACTCGCGGTTGAGGGCGCCCAGCGGGATCTTGCGCTCGAAGAGCGGCGTGCCGAACAAGGAGAGCTGCAGGTGCAGGTTCCCGCTCAGGTCGAAGCCGCCGTACAGCGCCCAGGCGCCGCTGAGGGAGGTCTTGCCGTCGCTGGACGCGCTCGCCTTGGCGTCGGCCTCACCGCGCAGGTACGGGGCGAAGTCCGCGCTGACGCCGACGGCCCCGTACAGGCCGACGGAGGCCTCGGCGCCGAGGGCGCCCTTGACCTTGCCGGAAGCGGTGACGGTCGCCGTGACCGGAGTGCTCTTGACGTTGGACTGGCTGACCGACGTCCAGCCCTTGCCCAGCGCGTACGTGCCGCCGACCTTGAAGTCGCCCTTGACGTCCTGCTGGACGTCGAGGGTCACGCGCCCGTCGGCCTCCACCTGGACGTAGCAGGTCAGGTCGAGGTTGACGACGACCGGCACCGGGCCGACCTGGATGACCGGAGCGCTGTGCAGCTTGGCGAACGGGATCCGCTTCGCCGCCCCGGTGCTCGCGGCGGCGCGGCCCTGGAGCTTCCACTGCGAGGACCAGTCGCCGCTCATGCCGAGGAACGCGCCGCGCGGGCCGGAGCCGCCGCTGCCGTCGTACGAGAACTCCACCTGGGGGGCGAGCTGGACGAACCCGGACACCGAGGCGCCCGCCGAGGCGGGGGCGTCCGGGGCGGTGTCGACGGCGGCGTTCACGTCGAGCCGCAGGTTGCCGAGCGGCAGCTTGGCGCCCTCGGGGCCGAACTTCACGCCCCCGCTCTTGGCCCAGGAGAAGGTGACGCCCTTCATCAGGGGCTCGACGGTGACCGACGACGGGTCGACGGGGACCTTGCCGTCGGCCTTGTCGTCGTTCAGGACGGAGGCCAGCGTCGTGGAGGCGGTCTTGACCTCGGTGCCGCGGTCGGTCTTCCCCACGACCTCGGTGACCTTGGCGAGCAGGCCGTTGGGGGCGCCGGGCGCCGGTGCGCTGGCGATGACGTCGCCCACGGCGACGGGCTTGTCGGCCTCGGGGGACGCGCCCGCCTCGGGCGAGGTACCGGAGCCGGGGGACTTGCCCGCCTCCGCGGACTTGCCCGCCTCCGGCTTCTTGCCCGGCGAAGGGGAACGGGTGGCGGGCCCCTGCGGGGCCCTGGCTATGACGGCCCGTCCGCTCGCCTGGTCGTACGAGGCGACCTTCAGCGAGGACTTCTCGGTCTTCCCCTTACCGCCGGCGCGGGCCACGGCCGCCGGTGTGGGCGTCCCCTGCGGCGCCGCGGCCACGTCGAGCTGCTGCGACGCGCCGTCCCCCGCGGGCGCGAGGGTGGCGGGGGCGGCGGCGTCGGAGGCGCCGGTGTGCGGTGTCGAGGAGCAGCCGGTGGCGGTGAGCGCCAGGGTGGTCAGGCCGGGGAGGAGGAGCCGTCGGGCGAGCGTGCGCACGTGGGTGAACCTTCAGTACGTGAGGGGGGTGTTGGAGGGTTACCGCGTGGTAACCGGAATCCGATCATGCCATGTCTGCGCTGCGGCAGTCATGTCCGGATTCCGCCAACTCCCCGGCCGTTCTTGACGGTTGAAGATTCACCCACCCGCCTGTGCGGCTACCGGAGCACCCCCGCCTTCGTACCGTCCGTGAGCTTGCCCGCCAGTTCCACCTGCGCTCCCGCCGGCGCCTTCACCGCCAGCCGGTTGCCTTTCGCCGACCCGTTCACCCCGCCGCCCGACACCGACAGCGACGCGAACTGCGCGCTGCCCGCCGCCAGCACGTACCACTGGCCCGCCTTCGACTTCCACAGCACGCCCGCCAGCACCCGCGGCTCCCGCGGCCCGCACGCCGGCGAGCCCTCCGCCTTCGCCGCCTGCGCCGCCAGCGGGGCGCCCGGGGTCAGGAACTGCGCCTGCACCCGGTCCTCCACACCCGACCAGGTCTCCGCCCGGGTGCACAGCCACGTCGCCGTGCCGTCGCCCTCGGGCAGCGGCTGCTTCGCGTACGTCCAGGCGTTCACGCTGCGGACGCCGTGCGAGCGGACCGACGGCAGCAGGCACGCGATCCGCGACCAGTCGCCGAGCTCCGCGCCCTCCGCCACGTCGCGCTCCGCGCCCGGCGCGCCCGAGGTCAGCCGGGCCGGGGTCAGCTCGCCGAGGTCGGTGACCAGCCGGGTGGAGCCGTTGCCGGTCAGGGCCAGGGCGTTCCAGCCGGTGCAGTTGCCCGACGGCGCGGGGCTCGCCACCGGCGGGGTGATCCCGTCCTGGCTCGGCTTCAGCGCGGCCGCGGCGTCATGGGGCTTCAGCAGGTCCCGCAGCCCCACCCCGGTGACCCACGGCGCGGTCAGGTAGCGGACGTTGCCGTCGACCCGGCTCAGCACCAGCGCGGTCGCGTTCTCCGCCGAGGCGCCGTCGGTCCGTGCGAAGTCGAGGGCGGCGACCGAGGTCCCGGTGCGCGGTTCGGCGTACCGGACCACGCGCAGGCCGTCGTACAGCAGGACCACGACCGCCTGGTCGACGGTGCCCGCGAACAGCAGCTGCGGCGGGCCCATCGGCGGCCCGGGCGGCGTGCCGGGGGTGGCCGAGGCGACCACCGTCGAGCCCGGCCGGGCCCAGACGGCCAGCGCCCGGCGCAGCAGCTCGGAGTCGTCGGTGCGGTCGCCGCGCGCGGGCCAGGTGGAGAAGCCCGTACGGGAGGACGTACGCCAGAGCGAGGGCGCGACCCTGACCAGCTTGCCGGGATCCAGGGCCTGTTCCGCCGCCAGGTTGCGCGCGTACGGCGGGGCCGCGGCCCCGTCCGCGCCCCAGCCGCCGCCGGGCAGCGCGAGCAGCGCCCCGCACACGGCGAGGGCGGCCGCGGCGGCCAGCCCGGCCCGGACGAACCGGCGCCGGCGCAGCAGGTCGGTGGGACGCGCCTGGAGCACGCACGGATCGAACTCGGGGGAGGCGAACAGGGCGTCGTTGGCCGGATCCCCGGATTCCGCGACCGCGGCGGCGGGGTTCGCCACCCCGGCCTCGGTCAGCACCCTGAGCACCTCGGGCTCCGGCAGCCGCTCGAGGGCGCGCAGGACGCAGGCCGCCCGGCCGGGCCCGTCGAGTGTGGCCAGCCACTGGTCCAGGGCCAGCTCCTCGGCCCCGCCCGAGCGCGGGAACAGCCGCAGCCCCCACACCTGGGGGAGCAGCGGAGGCAGCTGCGCCCGCCGGGGCAGCGCCCGGAAGGTCAGCGGGATCCCGGCCTCCAGGGCGGCGCGCAACACCCGCAGGCGGACGTACGCGTACCCGGAGTCGGCGCTCGCGGTCCCGCGCTGGCCCGGAACCCCGCCCTGTACCGCGGCTGCGGCCGCGGCCTCCGCACCGGCGCCGCGCCGCCCGCGCGGCAGGGCCCGCTGGGCCAGCGAATGGGCGGTGAGCACCCGCCGGTTGCGGCCGAGGGAGGGCGGCAGCACCAGATAGGCGAGCCGCACCAGCCGCGGGTAGTGCTCGACGATGGCGGCCTCGGCCAGCTCGACGTCGGGCGGCACGGGAGACGGGGGACGGGTGGCGGTATCCGGCGCAGTCACGTTCAGCAGAACGAGCGAATCGTCGGATGGTCACCCGTCTCCAGGTCACACGTTCGGGTCGAATACCGGCCGCGGAAGGGGGCGGAGCAGGTCCGGATCAGGCCGCGAGGCGGGCGCGGAGCGCCTCGACCGTCTCGTCGGGGACGCCGAGGCCCTCGCGCACGTACTTCTCCATCGAGCCGTACCGCGTGTTCACCTCGTCGAGCGCGGCCTCCAGGTACGCGGGGAAGACGCCGATCAGGGCCAGCGCGATGTCCGGGTTGCCGCCGGCGACGGTGAAGCCCTCGATCAGCGGCGCGAAGGCCTGCTTGACCGCCGGATTGACGGAGAGGTACTCGGCCATCAGGGTCTCGTCGTCCGCGCCGAGCAGCGACAGGACGACGGTCGCGCCCCAGCCCGTACGGTCCTTGCCGGCCGTGCAGTGGAACAGCAGCGGGCCCGCGTCCGGGTCCGCGAGCTCGGTGAGCAGGGTCCGGTACGCGGCCTGCGCGGAAGCGGTGCTCACGAAGGACCGGTAGGTGTCGGCGAACAGCTTCTGCACCTTGCCGCCGCCCAGGTGCTCCTCCGCCACCGCCGGGTCGGAGAGCAGGTGCTTGAGCTGCGTGGCGGCCGGCATCTTGCCGGCCCTCAGCTTGTCGGCGAGGACGTCGCTGACCAGGAGGCGGGCGCCCTCGGGTATCCGGTCCGGGTGGTCGGCGCGCTCGGCGTCGGTGCGGAAGTCGACGACCGTACGCAGGCCCAGCGCGGCCACGACCGGGTCGGCGTCGACGTCCAGCCGGTCGAGCTGGCCGGAGCGCAGGACCAGCCCGGGGCGGACGGTGCGCCCGCCGGAGAGAGGGGTACCGCCCAGGTCGCGCAGGTTGGCGACGGTGGTGGAGGGGGTGGTCGTGGTCATCGTGGCGGCTCCAGCGGTGTGCAGGCGGTGCGGGCGGTACAGAGGGGGGTGGGCGATGCGGTGATGCGGGTGATGCGGGTGATGGGGATAGGGCGGGTGGTGCGTGTTCACCCGATTTTCGGATGTTTCGTCCCGGATAGGTAATCGAGCGCGAGCGAAAACCCGACCCCGATCCCCAGGGCCGCCAGGTGCCCCGCGTCCGTGAAAGTCCGGTCTCGCTTCAGCACCGGCCCCGCGGCGAGCGCCAACAGCCCCACCCGGGCCGCCGTCCGGACCGGCCCGCGCGGCAGTGCGGAGGTCAGTGCGCCGAGCACGGCGTTGAACCCGTAGCTGGTCCCCACGTCCAGGGCCCGCCGGGTCGGCGGTTCGGCCGTCCGGCGCAGGGCTCCGTAGACGAGGAGGGTCGCCGTGGCGTGCCCGAACGCGAACACCGCTGCCGTCCACCAGGCCCCGTACGCGTACTCCGCGTACCCGAGGACCGCGACGAGCAGCAGCGCGTACGGCAGCGGCATGGGCTCCTCGACGACGAAGGCGCTGCTCAGCAGGGTCTCCCAGCGCCCGGCGGCGAGGTTGTCGACATTCGTCGAGCAGCCCCGCAGCACCCGGTCCCGCTCCGCCGCCCCCAGCCGGTCCAGCGCGTACGCGCCGAGCTGGACCCCGCCTGCATACACCACGCCGATGGTCGGCGGCGGCCATGGCAGTGAATTCATCCGATCATGATCGGATACGGCCCTCGGTCTGGCGGAACCGGGTCCCGTGCGAGCATGTTCCTGCCATGCCAGAGACACCCGCGCCGATGCGCGCCGCACGCGCCGCGATGTTCGCGGCGGTGTGCACCGCATTGGGCGCCGTGGGGCATTCGTACATGTCCGGCACGGATATCCCGCCGATGGGCCTTCTGGGTGCTTTCGGGGCGACCGGCGGGCTCGCATGGCTCGCAGCCGGGCGCCGCCGCGGGCCCCTCGGGATCAGCGCGGCGCTGCTCGCCGTCCAGGGCGTACTGCACCTGGTCTTCTCCGACAGTCAGGCGGGACACGGCGGCAACAGCGGTCACGCCGGCCACGTCGGCCACACCGCGAAGTCCCTGCCCCTGCCCATGTCCCTGTCCCTGCCCGAGCCGATGCCCGGGCACCACCACCTGGCGGGTACCGCGCTGCCGGAGACGGCGGCCGGCGCGGCCGGTGGGGGCGGCGCGGACGGCGTGGCCGGGATGGCGGACATGGGCGGGATGGCGGGCATGGCCGACATGGCCGGGCACGGCGGCCTCGGCATGATCGCCGCGCACGTGCTCGCCGGGCTGTTCTGTGCCGCCTGGCTGGCGTGGGGCGAGGCGGCCGTGTTCCGGCTGGCCGCGGTCCTCGGGTCCGCCGCGCTGCTGGCGGCCCGCCCGCTCGCCCGCGCGATCGCCCTGGTCCGGGTGCGCGTGGCCCCCGTACCGCCGCGGCCCGCGCCCCGCCCCGCGTACGAACCCCCGCGCAGGCTGCGCGGAGCCGTGCCCGCGCACGCCTTGGTGCGCCGGGGCCCGCCCGGGTGGCGAGACACCCGCGCCACGGCCCCCGGCCGTCCTGCCTGCGCCTGACCGGCGCACCTCCTTCATCGGCGAGGTGGCGGGACCCGGGGCCGGTTCACCCGAGTCTTCGCCCACAGGGCCAACACCTAGGACCCACATGTCCCTTGAAGAGGTTCAGGACGTCCGCACCCCGGACGCCGACGCACCCGCCGCACCCGACACACCCGCCGCATCTGCCACAGCCGGAACGCCCGACGCGGTCGCTTCGGCCGAGGCGCCCTCGAAGCCCGGCCCCTGGGCGGCGCTGCGGCCGCTGCTCCTGCGCATGCACTTCTACGCAGGGATCCTGATAGCCCCGCTGATCTTCCTCGCCGCCGCCACCGGCCTGTTGTACGCCGCCTCCTGGCAGGCCGAGAAGATCATCTACTCCGACGAACTGACCGTCACCGAGGTCCGCGAGAGCACGGTGCCGCTCAGCGCCCAGGTCACGGCCGCCCGGGCCACCGTCCCCGAGGGCAAGGTCGTGGGCGTCTGGCCCGGGCCCGACGCCGAGGCGACCACCCGCGTGATCCTGGAGGTGCCGGGGCTGGAGGAGGGCCAGACCCGGACCGTGTTCGTGGATCCGTATACGGCCCACGTCAACGGACAACTGACCACCGAGGGCGACGCGCTGCCGCTGCGCGCCTGGCTCAGCGAGTTCCACTCCAGCCTCCAGCTGGGCGAGTTCGGCCGGAACTACAGCGAGCTCGCCGCGAGCTGGCTGTGGGTCGTCGCACTCGGAGGACTCGCCCTGTGGATCGGCCGCCGCCGCTCCCGCAAGGCCCTGCTCGTCCTGCCCGACCGCGCCGCCACCGGCCGCCGCAAGACCCTCTCCTGGCACGGGGCCGTCGGCCTCTGGGCCGTCGCCGGACTCGTCGCGCTGTCCGCCACCGGGCTGACCTGGTCGAAGTACGCGGGCGAGAACATCGGCCAGCTCCAGGACGGCCTCGGCGGCGCCACCCCGTCCGTGTCCGCGGCCCTCGCGCCCGGTTCGGATTCCGGTGAGGGCTCCGGCTCGGGTTCGGGTTCCGGTTCCGGCGAGCACGCCGGGCACGGCATGCCCGACGGCATGGAGATGCCCCAGACGCCGCCCGCCGCGGACATCGGCATCGACAAGGCCGTGGCCGCCGCGCGCGCCGCCGGGGTCACCGACGAGCTCCGCATCACCCTGCCCGCCAAGGGCAACGGCTACGTGATCAAGGAGCAGGACAAGCAGCTGCCGGTCCACCTGGACGCCGTCGCCGTGGACCCCGCCGACGGCAGGATCATGGACGAACTCCGTTTCGCCGACTATCCCGTCCTCGCGCAGCTGACGCGCTTCGGCATCGACCTGCACATGGGGAAGACCTTCGGCCTCGCCAACCAGATCGCGCTGGCCGCGCTCGCGGTCGCGGTGATGTTCCTGGTCTTCTGGGGCTACCGGATGTGGTGGCTGCGCCGGCCCACCAAGGACCGCACCCTCTCGGTGGGCCGCGCCCAGCCGCGCGGAGCCTGGCGCAAGGTGCCGCTGCCCATGCTGCTCCCGCTGGCCGCCGTGATCGCCGCGGTCGGGTGGTTCGTACCGCTGCTGGGCATCAGCCTGGTCGCCTTCCTGGTGGTCGACGTGCTGCTGGGGCTGCTCGCGGCGCGCCGCGCCAAGGCGGCCACCGCCGCCTAGCCGGACGGTCCGTCCCGACGCGCACGGTGGGCCCGTACTCCCTCGCGGAGTACGGGCCCACCGTCGTGCGGGGCGCCGTGGTGGCCGAACCGGTACTCAGGGGGCGTACTTGTAGCCCACGCGGCGCACCGTCTGGATCGCGCCGCGGTGCGCCGCGCCCAGCTTGCGGCGCAGTCGGGCGACGTGGACGTCCACGGTCCGGCCGTCGCCGACGTGGCCGTAGCCCCAGACCGTGGTCACCAGCTGGTCCCGGCTGTGCACCCGGTGCGGGTGCGCCACCAGGTGGGCCAGCAGCTCGAACTCCAGGTACGTCAGGTCGAGTACCCGGCCGTCGACCTCGGCGGTGCGCTGCGCCGCGTCGATACGGACGAGCTCGTCCCCGGTGGTGGCCGGGGCCGGCCGGGGAGCGGCCGGGGCGGGAACGGACTGGGGGGCGAAGGCGATCGGCGGCTGCTGGTCCGCCGGTACGAGGACCAGGTAGCCGACCATCGGCGGCTGGCCCGGCAGCGCGGGCAGGGTGTGCTGCGGCGCGGGCAGCCAGGTGGCGCCGGGCGGCAGGAGGTCGACCACGCGGGCGACCTCGTCGCGGTCCACGGCACGCAGCCGGTGGCGTGGACCGGGCGGATGGGCGAAGGACGCGGTCGCAGCGGTCGCGGCGGAGGCGGCAGACGTCAGGGAACGGGTGTGAGACATGAGTGGTCAGCTCTTTCACGCGGAGTGGTCGGCAGGAGACGTACGTACGTCATCGCGTTCCGCGCAGACCGAAGGCCTCGGGAAGGTCCGGTGGGAGGTCCCGGAAGGCTTTAGAGGGTCGGCGCGTTCTCCACGCGGCGACACTCCCGGTCGAAATCGTGGTCCTGACGGGAGGGCCAGAACGGCTCGAGGTCGCTGCGACCGTTCGAGGTGTGCGAGTGGCTGGCCATGAGCTCATTGAAGCAGAAGCAACGGGCGCGGGGCAGGCCCCGTCTCAGGTGGTGGATCGGAATCTCAAATTCCGCGATCATTCCTCGACTTGGGAGGGACAATGACGGACAAAGCAACATCGGACGTCACCGGTCCGGGTGTCCGCTCCGGTGCCTCGTATCGCATGCTGGTCGGATGCGTGGACGCACGACGCGCGACCCGGCCGGCGACGCCGCCGAAGAACACGGGTACCTGCAACCGGCGGAGTTCGTCGGAGCAGTGACCGCCGAAGGGGCCCGCAGGTACCCACCCTCGCCGGGGCTGAGCTCCAACAAGGCGGTCAAGGAGTGGGCGAGGCGGATCCAGAGCCGGAACCAGGGCCCCTGACCGGGCGGAAAGGGGTCTCGTGAACCGGTTTGCATGGGCTGGCGAGACCTTCGCGGCGACGAGGGAGTCGCCGGGGTGGCCGCCCTGGTCCGGTCGTTCCGGGTCGAGGAGGACTTCGGCGCCTACCAGGCGTCGCTGTCCGAGCTCGAACGGATGAACGGCCGGCCGAGGAAGACGATCAGGGCAAGCTGAACGTCCCGTAGTCACCACGGCTGCCGTGTGACCATTCCGCCCCGCTGGACTGTGTCCAGCGGGGCGGAATGGTCTGTGGACCGGGTGTCGGCGCCACTCGTGCGGCGCGCTTTGGCCGAGCCCGGCTGTTCGGGCTACGGCCCCGGCCGGGTCGGCTCCGCCGCGGTGGGGCGGGGGCTAGACCAGGCCTTCCTTCTGGAGGCCCGTGCAGCAGGTGTCCGTGATCAGGCGGGTCACCACGTACGGGTCCACGTTCGCGTTCGGGCGGCGGTCCTCGATGTAGCCCTTGCCGTCCTGCTCCACCTGCCACGGGATGCGGACCGAGGCGCCGCGGTCGGAGACGCCGTAGCTGAACTCGTTCCACGGGGCGGTCTCGTGCAGGCCCGTCAGGCGCTCGTCGATGCCGGCGCCGTAGTTCTTGACGTGGTCCAGCGGCTTCGAGCCCTCGCCCAGCGACTCGCACGCGGTGATGATGGCGCGGTAGTCCTCGCGCATCGCCTTCGTGGAGAAGTTGGTGTGCGCGCCCGCGCCGTTCCAGTCGCCCTTCACCGGCTTCGGGTTCAGCGTCGCCGAGACGTTGAAGTCCTCGGCCGTGCGGTACAGCAGCCAGCGCGCGATCCACAGCTGGTCCGAGACCTCCAGCGGGCCCACCGGGCCGACCTGGAACTCCCACTGGCCCGGCATGACCTCGGCGTTGATGCCGGAGATGCTCAGGCCCGCCGCGAGGCAGTGGTCCAGGTGCTTCTCGACGATCTCGCGGCCGAAGATCTCGTCCGCGCCGACACCGCAGTAGTAGCCGCCCTGCGCGGCCGGGAAGCCGCCCACCGGGAAGCCGAGCGGCCGGATGCCGTCGAAGAAGGTGTACTCCTGCTCGATGCCGAAGATCGGCTCCTGGTCCGCGAACTGCTCGGCGATCGGACGCAGCAGGGCGCGGGTGTTCGACTCGTGCGGGGTCATGTCGATGTTCATGACCTCGCAGAGCACGAGGAGGTTGTCGCCGCCGCGGATCGGGTCGGGGCAGGAGAACACCGGCTGCAGCACGCGGTCGGAGGCGTGGCCCTCGGCCTGGTTGGTGCTCGATCCGTCGAAGCCCCAGATCGGCAGCGCGTCGCCGTCGGCCAGGATCTTCGTCTTGGAGCGCAGCTTCGCCGTCGGCTCGGTGCCGTCGATCCAGATGTACTCAGCCTTGTAGCTCACGGGCCCCATCCTTCGGTGCGTCGCTCCGGCGCAGACTCTGCGGGTGCTGCGTTGCGGGTGCTGCGGTCGTGGTGTTGCGATGTCGCTGCGGTGTAGACCGCAGCGTGCCCGCCCGCGATTTCTCGTCCGTTGCCCGGGTGTGAACCCCGTGTTACCGAGGTTTACGCTGCAGGTCGGGTGGGTTGTGCGGGTTGGTGGCAGCACACCCGTCCGAGTGGGGCAGACTGAGCAGGTGAGCATTTCGTACGATTTGACCTCGGCCACCGCCCCGACGGACTCGCCCCGCCTGCCGGCCCGCCCCCGCGTCGGCCTGCTGGGTACCGGCCCCTGGGCCCACCGCACCCATGCCCCTGCCCTCGCCGCGCACGCCGCCTCCGAGTTCACCGGCTCCGAGTTCGCGGGGGTGTGGGGCCGCCGCCCCGAAGCCGCCGCCGAGCTGGCCGACGCGTACGGCGTGAAGGTGTACGAAGACCCCGACGCGCTGTTCGCCGATTGTGACGTCGTGGCCTTCGCCCTGCCGCCCGACGTGCAGGCCCCGCTCGCCGTGCGCGCCGCCGGGGCCGGCTGCCAGCTGCTGCTCGACAAGCCCGTCGCCACGACCGTCGAGGACGCCCGGGCCGTGGCCGACGCCGTCGCCCGGCACGGCGTCGCCTCCGTCGTCTTCCTCACCCTCCGCTTCGCCGAGCCCGCCGCCGGCTGGGTCGCCGAGCAGGCCGGGCGCTCCGGCTGGTTCACGGCGAGCGCGCACTGGCTCGGCGCCGTCTTCCCGCCCGACGGCACGCCCAGCGCGTACGCCGCCTCGCCCTGGCGCAGGGCCAAGGGCGGGCTCTGGGACGTCGGCCCGCACGCCCTGTCCGTCCTGATCCCGGTCCTGGGCGACGTCACCTCCGTCACCGCCACCCGCGGGCCCTCCGACGTGGTCCAGCTCGCCCTGCGCCACGCCTCGGGCGCCGCCAGCACCGCCGTGCTCAGCCTCGGCGCGCCGACCGCGGCGGCCGGGGTGGGGCTGGAGCTGCGCGGGGCCGAGGGCGTGTTCTCGCTGCCCGACTGGACCGACGTACCCGGCGCGTACGGCCGCGCCCTGGACGCGCTGCTCACCGCGGCCCGGACGGGCGTGCCGGACCCGCGCGACGCGGAGTTCGCGGCCCGGCTGACGGAGGTCCTGGCGGAGGCGGAGGCGCAGCTGCCGGGCTGAGGGCGGGCCGCGGCCGGGGCCCGGCGGGCCGGGGCGCTACTTGATGACGGCGTTGGCCACGATGATGGCCAGTCCGATGGTCGCGTCCGCGAGACCCGTCAGCAGCGCCGAACCGGTCCGGTAGCCGACGCGGAGTGCCACGAAGGACCCCCAGGCGAACAGCAGCGCGGTGTTCAGGCCGAGCCCGACGGCGGTCACCCCGTAGGAGTCCCAGTCGGCGAGGCCGGAGACGACCAGCAGCAGGACGGTGGGAAGGGTGGCCACGATCATCGGCCACTCGTTCCACAGCGCCCGCGAGAGCACCCGCCAGCGGTGGGCGGCGGAGCCGGCCTGATGGCTGGTCATGTGGTGCGAGTAGCCGTGCGCCAGCGCGGCCGCGCAGGCGGTGACCAGCACCCAGCTGGCGTCGTAGAACGGGGTGAACGCGTCGCCCGCCTGATCGAGCGCGGCCAGCAGCCCGGACGCGAGCACGGTTCCGTAGACCCCGCCGAACATCCAGTCGGCCCCCCGGCGCGGCGGGGGGAGCCGGGGCGCGGCGGCGGGTTGCTGAGACCGGACGTCGGACCCGGCGTCGGCCGGGAAGGGCTGCGCCTGCTGCTGCTTCGGCTCGTTCTCTTCGTTCAGCTCGTGCTGTCCGTCGTCGTTCATCCCGATCCTTCGATCTGATACATCCCATTTGCTCGGTTTCACACCCTATGGGGTGAACAGGTGAATGCGAGATGAGGGCGAGGCCGAGCGGCCGCGCAGCGCCGCGTCCGCGAGGTGCCCGGGCCTGCCGGGTCCACGAGGTGTCCCGGGCCAGGGGGTGTCTTGTGGATCAGGCCGGGCCCGCGTGCCCCATCGCCTCCGCCAGTGCTTGCACCGCCCGGCCGAACGAAGCTTCCGGTGGCGCCGCGTATCCCACCACCAGTCCCTCCCTGCCCGTGCCGACCGCGGCCGGGTGGCGGTATCCCGACAGGCCGTCCAGTGCCAGGCCCGCCGCGCGGGCCGCCTCCAGGGCCGCGGCTTCCCTCCCCGGCGGGAGCTCCAGGACCGCGTGCAGCCCCGCCGAGATGCCCGTCACCCGCAACTCCGGGGCGCGGGACGCCAGTACGGAGACCAGCTGGTCGCGGCGGCCGCGGTAGCGGTGTCGCATGCGGCGGATGTGGCGGTCGTACCCACCGCACGCGATGAAGTCGGCCAGCGCCAGCTGGTCCAGGGCGCTCGCCCAGGACTCCCGCAGGCCCTTCGCCGCCAGGACCCGGTCGACCAGGTGGTCCGGCAGCACCAGCCAGCCCAGGCGGATCGCGGGGGAGAGGGACTTGCTCAGCGAGCCCGCGTAGACGACGTGCTCGGGGTCCAGGCCCTGTACGGCGCCGACCGCCTTGCGGTCGTAGCGGAACTCCCCGTCGTAGTCGTCCTCCACGATCAGGCCGCCCGTCGTACGGGCCCACTCCACGGCGGCGGCCCGCCGCGCCGGAAGCAGCGCGGCGCCCGTCGGGAACTGGTGCGCCGGGGTCAGCAGCAGGGTGCGCGCCCGGGCCGGGATCTCGTCCGGGCGGGCGCCGTCCTCGTCGACGGGGACGGGGTGCGGGCGGACGCCGGCGGCTTCGAGGATGCCGCGGTGGAAGGGGAGCCCGTACTCCTCCACGGCCCAGTCGCGGGGCCGCAGCGACGCGAGGAGCCGCAGGCCGTTGGCGAAGCCGGAGCAGACGACGATGTTCTCCGGGCCGGTACGCACTCCACGCGCCCGGGACAGGTACGCGGCCAGCTCCCGCCGCAGCTCCGGTCGGCCCCGGGGATCGCCGGGCCCGAAGGCCTCGGTGGGGGCCTCGGCGAGGGCCCGCCGGGCGCTCGCGGACCAGGCGCCCCGGGGGAAGGACGCGGGGTCGGGCTTGCCCTGGAGCAGGTCGTGGCGGGGGCCTGCGGCAGCGGCCGGGGCCGGGGCGGCGGGCGCGGCGGCGGTGGCCGCCCCCTCGGCGACCCGGGTTCCGGAGCCCTGCCGGGCGGTGAACCAGCCCTCGGCGACGAGCTCGGCGTACGCGTCGGCGACGGCGTTGCGGGCCAGCCCGAGGTCGGCGGCGAGCGCCCGGTAGGGCGGCAGCCGGGTCCCGCCGACGAGCCGCCCGCTGCGGACGGCTTCGCGCAGGGCCTGGGCGAGGGCGGTACGCCGGGCGCCGTGCGGGGGCAGCTCGAGATGCAGGTCGGTACCGGTGCCAGTGGCTGCGCCTGCGCCTGCGCCTGTGCCGTCGCCGGGTCCGGCGGTGGTCGTGCCGACGCCGCTGCCGGACGCGGTGGACGGGGCCGCGGTGGTGTCGGCGCCCGCGCCGGACCGGGTGGTGGTGCTCGCGCCCGGGCCGGACCCGGCAGTGGCAGCTGTGGCGCCGGCGCCCGTGCCGGACGCGGTGGCAGCGTTGAGGCCCGTGCCCGTACCCGTGCCGTCGCCGGTGGCGGCAGCGGTGGTGCCGGAGTCCGTGCCGGATGCGGTGGCGGCGGTGGCCGTGTGGTCGGACGTCATACCGGGAGCGTAGGCGGGCGCGCCGAACCGTCGACGGGGTCTTCGGGGACGCAGGTCGGTTCCCGTACCGGCGTCGGCGCCGCGCGGTGGGGGCGGATCGGCTCGGCCCCGCGGCCCGGCTCCCGGATCATGCCCGGCTGCCGCCGGGAGGCCCCGGGCCCGCGGCGCCGGCGAGCTCCTGAGCGGCCAGGTCGTAGCGCCAGAGCTCGCTGCGCGCCTCGAAGCTGTGTGCGATCAGCAGGGCGGAGCCGTCCGGGTACCACTCGGCGCTCACATCGCCGGGCAGCTCGATCGCCAGGTCCTGCTCGGCGCCGGTGGCCACGTCCCACACCATCGGCTCCCAGCGGCCGCGCCGCTGGTGGCCGATCAGCAGCCGGGTGTCGCCGGCGACCGGCGCGAAGCCGAGCACCTCCAGGCCCAGCTCGACCGTGCCGCCGCGGGAGTCGTCGAGCTCGGCGACCGTGACGCCGTCCCGGCACCGCACCCCGCCGCGTCGGCGGAGCGCCCGGGTGCGTCCGGTGATCGGGCGCCCCCGCCCCGGCCCGGCACCGGCAGGCCTCAGCGGGACAGGGCCTCGCGGACGGCCTCCTCCGAGCGGCCGATGACCGCCGTGCCGTCCTGCGCCGTGATGATCGGGCGCTGGATGAGCTTCGGGTGCGCCGCCAGGTGGGCGATCCAGCGGCTCCGGGCCTCGTCCGTCTCCTCGCGCGGCAGGTCCCGTACGCCGGTCTCCTTCGCGAGCGGGTCCGAGGTGCGCGTGATGTCCCACGGCTCCAGGCCGAGCCGGCCCAGGACCTCGCGGAGCTCGTCCTCGGACGGCACGTCCTCCAGGTAACGGCGCACGGTGTACTCGGCGCCCTCCGCGTCCAGCAGGGTCAGCGCGCTGCGGCACTTCGAACAGGCGGGATTGATCCAGATCTCCATGGCCCACAGCCTAGCCAGAGCCTGTCTGGCCAGGGCCTTTTGTCAGTGGTCGCCGGTAAAATCGAGGGAGAACGACAGGAAGCCAACTACCGTTTGGGAGGCTGTAGATGGCCACTGCCACGACCATTGAGCCCGTCAAGAAGAAGCCGCTGCCGGCGGGCCTGCCCCGCGAGTGGTACGAGAGCCACAACCGCCGGCTGAAGGCGATGCGGCTGGCGATATCCCTGCTCGACTCGGGGACGTACGACGCCCGCCGCGCCACCAACCGGAAGATCCGCACGATGGCCGTCCGCACGGGCATCCACCGCCCGTCGAACGTCACGTGCAAGATGGTCCGCGCCTTCATCATCACCAACGGAGCCTGAGCAACCGACAGGGCCGACGGTCGACCGCGTCGGGCAGGGCGTTCTCGGACGCCCTGCCCGACTGCTCGGTCATCGAGGGACGGCCGCCCCGTCCGGGAGCGACAGCACCAGCAGGGCCACGTCGTCGCGCGGGCCGCCGTCGGTGAACGCCACCAGGTCCTGCCACACCGCCTCGACCAGCCCGGCCGGATCCTTCACCAGGGCCGGGATCCGGGCGGCCAGGGGGTAGAAGTCGCCCGCCGCGTCCCGGGCCTCGGTCACCCCGTCCGTGTGCGCGAGCAGCCGGTCGCCCGGCAGCAGCGGGACGTCGGCCACCACCGCGAGGTCCGCTCCGGCGAGCCCGAGCCCCAGCGGAGGGCCCGGTTCCACGGTCACCTCCGACACCGTGGTCGCCCGGAGCAGCAGCGCCGGCGGATGCCCGCACGAGACGATCCGTACGAGGTCCAGCCCGGGCGGGAACTCCAGCAGCAGCGCCGTCGCGAACAGCTCCGGATGCTCGACGGCGGCGTCGGCCGAGCCCACAGACCCGACCGGGCCCACCGACCCGGTCGAGCCCACCGACCCGGCCGGGTCCATCGATCCGGCGGAGCCCGCCGCACCCGCCGTGTCCGCCAGCAGCCTGCGGTCCAGCCGGGCGGCCACGCCCGCGAGCTCCGGATCGTCCAGCACCCCTTCCCGGAAGGCGCCGAGCAGCGCCGCGACCGTGCCGACCGCCGCCAGGCCGTGCCCCTGCACGTCGCCGACGAGCGCCCGCACCCCGTACGGCCCGACCCGTACGTCGTACAGGTCGCCCCCGACCAGCGTGCCGCGCTGGGCGGCCCGGTACAGCCCGGCGCAGCGCACCGGCCCGACCCGTTCCGGCACCGGCGGCAGCACCGCCAGCTGCGCCGCCTCCGCGACGGTCCGCACGCTGACCAGCTGCGCGTCGCGGCGCCTGCGGACCCAGGCGATCACCACGCTGAGCAGGGCGACCACGGCCACGGTGGCCAGGTCCGCGCCCTGGGCGTGCCCGACCCCGAGCGACGACACGCCGAGCAGCAGCAGCACGATCCCGGCGAAGACGGCGGTGCCGGCCGCCCCGTACGCGAAGGCCGCGACCGGGGGCAGGCCGGCCAGGAAGTAGCCCAGCTCGATGTCGCCCGGGGTGGCGACCTGTGCGAGCACCAGCGCCACCAGCGCCGCGGGAGGCGCGAGCCGCGCCCAGAGTGGTGGCGGCTTCCCGTGCAGCCAGCCAGGCTCCTCGCGTCGGCGTCTCACCCCTCCACCCTGGTACCGGGGCCCGGGCCGCGCACGCCGGACCGGCCTGCCGGGTGGACCTGCGGGGTCCGGGCGCCGAAAGTGGTCCCGTGACGCACACGGACGGGGTGGAGCAGAGCGCGGCGATCAGCACGCGGCTGAACTGGCTGCGGGCGGGGGTGCTCGGCGCGAACGACGGGATCATCTCCACGGCCGGCCTGGTGGTGGGCGTGGCCGGGGCCACCACCTCGCGGGCCTCGATCCTGGCGGCGGGGGTGGCCGGGCTGCTGGCGGGGTCGCTGTCGATGGCGGCGGGGGAGTACGTCTCGGTGAGCTCCCAGCGGGACTCGGAGCGGGCCGCGCTGGAGACGGAGCGGCAGGAGCTGGCGCAGGAGCCGGAGGCGGAGCTGGCGGAACTGACCGGTCTGCTGGAGGCCAGGGGGCTGAGCCGGGAGCTGGCGAGGGAGGCGGCGCAGCAGCTGACGGAGCGGGACGCGCTGAAGGCGCACGCGCGGGTGGAACTCGGGATCGATCCCGACGAGCTGGCCAACCCCTGGCACGCGGCGTTCGCGAGCCTGGTCGCGTTCACGGTGGGGGCGCTGCTTCCGCTGCTGGCGATCGTGCTGCCGGGGCCGTCGGAGCGGGTGCCGGTGACGGTGGCGGCGGTGCTGGCCACGCTGACGCTGTGCGGGGTGATCAGCGCCCGCCTCGGCGGCGCACCTCCCCTCCGGGCGGTCCTGCGCAACGTCGCGGGCGGCGCCCTCGCGATGACGGTCACGTACGTGGTGGGCACCTGGCTCGGCACGACCTGACCCCACCGCCGCGCCCGGACCCGGACGGAGGCCGCGCAGCGCCGCCGGACGCGCCGCGCAGCGGACCTGCATCATGGGCCCATGCGTATCGCCATCACCGGCTCCACCGGCCTCATCGGCCGGGCCCTCGTACGGACCCTGCGCGCAGACGGCCACAACGTCGTCCGCTTCGTGCGCCGCACGCCCGCCGCGCCCGACGAGGCGGCCTGGGACCCGCGGCGCGGGTACGTCGACCCCGCCGGGCTCGCCGGCTGCGGTGCCGTCGTCCACCTCGCCGGGGCCGGGGTCGGCGAACAGCGGTGGACCGCCGCGTACAAGAAGGAGATCCGGGACAGCCGGGTGGCGGGAACCGCCGCGATGGCCCGGGCGATCGCCGCGCTCGATGCGCCGCCCGCCGTCTTCGTCTGCGGCACCGCCATCGGCTACTACGGAGACACCGGCGACCGGGCCGTCGACGAGCACGCCCCGGCGGGCCAGGGCTTCCTGCCCGAGGTCTGCATCGAGTGGGAGGCGGCCGCCGCCCCCGCCCAGGCGGCCGGCGTACGGACGGTCTTCGCCCGCACCGGGCTGGTCGTCGCCGCCGAGGGCGGGGCCTGGGGCAAGCTGTTCCCGATCTTCCGCGCCGGGATCGGCGGCCGGATCGGCAACGGGCGGCAGTACTGGTCCTTCATCTCCATGTACGACGAGATCGCCGCCCTGCGGCACGCCATCGACACCCCGGAGCTGTCCGGCCCCCTCAACCTGACCGCCCCCGAGCCGCTGACCAACCGTGAGGTCACCGCCGCGATGGGCCGCGTACTGCACCGGCCGACGCCGTTCCCCGTACCGGCACCCGCCCTGCGCGTGGTGCTGGGGGAGTTCGCCGGGGACGTGCTCGGCAGTCAGCGGGTGCGGCCCGCCCGGCTGTTGGAGACGGGGTTCACGTTCCGGTACCCGGGAATCGACGAAGCGATCCGCGCCGCGCTGGCCCGATAGGTCCCGCCCGGGGCCGTTTCGGACCCGCGCCGCCCGAATCGCCCGGCCCCGCCGGGTACGCCCCCGCCCGCCGCCCCCCCCGAAACCCCACCGCGGCGCGCGGTTCGGCGCCGTGCGACCGGTCGTGACCCGGATGCGACCGGTGTGCGACCGGAGTTGGGCGTAATACTCCACCGAACTCGGGTTCCCATGGAGCCCGTTGGGGGAAGGAGGATCCCCACACAGCCGCGCCGACCTCGGGGAGGGGCACGTGCTCAGCAGCTCACACCGCGCCGCACAGCATGCGGACGTCGTCATCGTAGGAGCCGGGGTCTCAGGACTCGCGGCGGCGCACCACCTGATCGCCGCAGGGGTCACGGTCACCGTCCTGGAGGCCGCCGACGATCCCGGAGGCCGGATGGCCACCGAGCACGTCGACGGATTCCGGCTGGACCGGATCGGACAGTTGCTCAACACCTCGTACACGGAACTCGACCGGACCCCGGGCCTGGCCGGCCTGGTCCTGCGCCCCTTCGCGCCCGGGGTGCTCGTCCACACGGACGGCAGGCAGCTGCGCGCCGGAGCGCTGACCCCGGCCCGCGCACTGGCCAGCGGCTCCTTCGACCAGGCCCGGCTCAGCGCCTACCTCGGCCGGCTCGCCGCCGTGCCCGTGGAACGCGTACTGGCCCGCCCCGAGCGCACGGCCCTCGCCGCCCTGCGCTCCCGGGCCCACGGCACGACCCTGCGGCCCCTGCTCGCCGCCCTCCTGCGCGACCCGGAGCTCACCACCTCCAGCCGGGTCGCGGACCTCGCCCTGCGCACCTTCGCCCGCGGCCGGCTCGCGGTGCCCGAGGGCGGCGCCGCCACCCTGCCCGAGCTGCTCGCCGCCACCCTGCCGCCCGGCACGGTGCGCACCGGGGTCCGGGTGCGGTCGGTGGCGACCAAGCTGGTCACCACCGAGGAGCACGGAGACTTCAGCTGCCGCTCCGCCGTCCTGGCCACCGGCGCGCGGGCCGCCGCCGAACTGCTGCCGGGGCTTCGGGTGCCGGCCTTCCACCAGGTCACCGTCATCCACCACGCCACCGCAGCCGCGCTCCCGTGGGACGGCTCGCTGCTGCTCGACGGCGATCCGCGCTGGCCCGTCGCCCACACCGCCGTGATGAGCGCGGTCGACCCGACGCGGGCGCCGGCCGGCCGGAGCCTGGTCACCACCACCGTGCTCGGCCCGCCGCCGCCGGCGCGTACGGTCGCCTCGCGCCTGGCCCGGCTGTACGAGACCGGCACCCGCGACTGGGAGCTGCTGGCCGTCCACCACGCCCCGGAGGCCGTCCCCGCGATGCCGCCGCCCCACGACCTGCGCCGTCCGGTCCGGGTCCTGGCCGGGCTGTACGTGTGCGGCGACCACCGCGACTCCAACACCGTCCAGGGGGCGCTGCACTCGGCCCGCCGCGCCGCCACGGCCGCCCTGCGCGACTTCGGCATCCGGCTCCCGGCGAGCGCGGAGCCCGCCCTTCCGGCGGTTGCCTGAGAACCACGGCCTGAGAACCACGGTCTGAGAACCACCACGGGTCCAGGGCCCGGTTCCCCCCAGCGGAACCGGGCCCGCACCTGACCCCTGACCCCGTCTCAGCGGCTCACGACAGCGCCGCCACCCGGTCCCGGTACGTCCGCACCGCCGAGGCGTCCCGGTACGGCTCCAGCCGGCGCTCGAAGTCCCGTACGTACTCCACCGCGCGCACCGACCGCATCTCCATCGCCTGCTGCGCCGCCTCCGCACCCAGCGCGCACGCCTGGTCCAGCTCGCCCAGCCCCAGCCGCGCCGTGGCCAGCACCACCCGGCAGAACAGCCGCGAGCGCGCGAACCCCGGCGCCCGCATCTGCAGGGACCGCTCCGCGTGCTGCGCGGAGGCCCGGTACTGCTGGAGGTCCCGGTGGCAGTGCCCGAACTCGTCCGCCAGCTGCGCCTCGTCGAACAGTCGCGCCCAGTGCGGTACGTCGTCCCCCGGCCGGGCCGCGCCCAACGCGCGCTCGGCCCGCACCAGCGAGGCCGTCGCCGCCCGGACCTCGCCGAGCACCGCGTGCCCGCGCGCCTCCGCCGAGTGCAGGAGCGCCTGCACCACCGGCGGCGGCCCGGAGCCGACGCCCTGCTGCGCGACGCGGGCCAGCTGTACGGCCTCCCGGCCGTGGCCGAGGTACACGGCCTGCCGGCTCATGGTCACCAGCACGTATGAGCCGTAGGGCCGGTCCCCGGCGGCCTGGGCGAGGCGCAGGGCCTGCACGAAGTAGCGCTGGGCGAGCCCGTGCGCGGCGATGTCGTACGAGGTCCAGCCCGCGAGCCGGGTCAGGTCGGCGGCCGCCGAGAAGAGCCGCCGCCCGGTGGTTTCCCCGTAGGTGCCGCGGAGCATGGGCTCGGCCTCGTGCTCGAGGTAGCGCACCAGGGCCTGCCGGGCGTGCCCGCCGCCGTAGGTCTGGTCCAGGGTCCGGAACAGCTCGCTCACCGACCGCAGGGCCGCGATGTCCCCGCTGGTCACCCGCTGGCCGGGGCCCCGGTCGATCTGCCGCTGCCGGGGCACCGAGCTGCGGCCCTGCACCGGGACGCGGGGGGGGGGCGGGGGGGGGGGGGGGGGGGGGGGGGGGGGGGGGGGAGCCAAAGCACTGATAGCAACCACGGGTGAACACTGGGAGGGGAGTGAA
>NZ_JBVIGX010000002.1:236262-240581 GCF_055570595.1 Streptomyces sp. NPDC031132 | reverse complement strand
GCTTCTCTGGGGCCACGCCCCCCCCCCCCCCCGCCGCCCCCCCCCCCCCCCCCCCCCCCCCCCCCCCCCCCGGGTCCGCGCCGCGGCCCACGCGCTCGTCGGCCCGCCCGATGAGCCAGTCCCGGCTGGGCACGACCAGCCCGGCCGGGGTGAACGCGATCTTCCGCAGTTCGGCGTGGGAGCCGGAGTCCTTGCGCCAGAGCCCGCTGGCGATGTCCACGGCCTCCTCCGGAGTGGCCGCGAACTCCAGACCCGCGTAGACGGGCGCGCAGGCGTCCAGGCCCAGGTCCTGTGCGGAGAGCCGCCGGCCCAGGCGCCGGGTGAAGACCTCGGCGATCAGCGCCGGGGTGGTCCCGCGCGGCTGCTGCCCGCGCAGCCACCGGGTCACGGAGGTCTTGTCGTACCGCAGATCGAGACCGTGCTCCAGGCCGAGCTGGTCGACGCGGCGGGCCAGACCGGCGTTGGAGAACCCGGCTTCCGCGATCAGCGCCGCGAGCTGCCGGTTGGGGACGCGCTGGGCAGGTCGTTCCGTCATCGGCTCCACGGTTTCCTGACGTGACGGACCGGAGTCCCGGCCCTGTGAACGGCGTGAATGTAGCGGCGAACTCCGCTCATGCCGCCCCCTCTGTCCCACATTCATCCGATCGTGTGCAGAATCGGTAGAGCTCTTTACGGACCGACCCCTTCCGTCCGCGTACGCTGCGCGACATGACCCGCAGGTTCACCGCGGCGGAGCCCTCCGCCGACTCCACCGCGCCGCCGCCCGCGCCCGAGCTGCCCGCGCCGCTGACGGCGCCCGAGCTGACCGAGGCCGAGTGCCGCCGGTGCGGCACGTACATCGCGGGTCTGGACGGCCGGTACGCGTGCGGGGTCTGCGGCTGGGTCAACGACCATTCCGAGGGCCACCGGCGGCTGCCGCGGGCCGACGAGGACCCGGACCGGCCGCCCCGGGGCCGCAGGCGGCCCAGGCCGCTGCCGCCGGGCCCGGAGGAGAGGCCGCCCGGCCCCGGGGACGGGCCGCCGCCAGAGCCGGCGACGAGCCCCGGGTACGGGCCGCCGACGGGCGGCTGAGGGGGCGGAAACCGGCCGCCGTACTCTTGGCTTGGTGCGATACGTGCACACGGCAGGTTCAACGAGGAGGCGCCGCGGTGGCTGAGCTTGGGTTTGTCCGTCTGGGCTTCGGACCCGATTACGTCGAGTACACCCAGGCCTGGGAAGAGCAGCGTCGGGTTCACGCCGCGCGCTTCGCGGACGAGATCGGCGACACCTGCCTCCTGCTGGAGCACGAGCCCGTCTACACCGCCGGCCGGCGCACCGCCGAGAACGAGCGCCCGCTGGACGGCACCCCCGTCGTGGACGTGGACCGCGGCGGCAAGATCACCTGGCACGGCCCGGGCCAGCTGGTCGGTTACCCGATCATGAAGCTGCCCCGCCCGGTCGACGTCGTCGCGCACGTGCGCCGCCTGGAAGAGGCGCTGATCCGCACCGCCGCCGAGTTCGGCCTGGAGACCACCCGGGTCGAGGGCCGCTCCGGCGTGTGGGTGCTCGGCGACCCGGTCGAGGAGCGTCCGAAGATCGGGGGCCTCTCCCTCGACTTCGACCCGCGGCTGACGGACGACGAGTTCGACCCGCGCCTGAACGGCCCCGAGTACGCCCCCTCCAACGCCGGCCAGCGCCGCGAGGACCGCAAACTGGCCGCGATCGGCATCCGCGTCGCCAAGGGCGTCACCATGCACGGCTTCGCGATCAACGTGAACCCGGACAGCACCTGGTTCGACCGGATCATCCCGTGCGGGATCCGGGACGCCGGTGTGACCTCGCTCTCGTACGAACTGGGCCGGGAGATCACCATCGCGGAGGTGCTGCCGGTCGTCGAACGCCACCTGAAGGACGTACTGGAGCAGGCCGAGCTGCGGCCCCGGGAGATAGAGCCGGCCGCCGGCTGAGGCCCGGGGGAATGCGTCCGCCCGCCCCCAGGTTGGCGGACGTAAGAGCGTATGAAATTACGGGCGTACCCTGGTGGACGCCGAAGAATCGAAGTCACAGGGAGCCGGTCGTGTCCGCAGTCGCACCCGACGGACGCAAGATGCTGCGCCTCGAGGTCCGTAACGCCCAGACGCCCATCGAGCGCAAGCCCGAGTGGATCAAGACCCGGGCGAAGATGGGTCCCGAGTACACGAAGATGCAGGCCCTGGTGAAGGGCGAAGGACTGCACACCGTGTGCCAGGAGGCCGGTTGCCCCAACATCTACGAATGCTGGGAAGACCGCGAGGCCACCTTCCTCATCGGTGGCGACCAGTGCACCCGGCGCTGTGACTTCTGCCAGATCGACACGGGCAAGCCCGAGGCCCTGGACCGGGACGAGCCGCGCCGCGTCGGCGAGTCGGTCGTCACGATGGACCTGAACTACGCCACGATCACGGGCGTCGCGCGCGACGACCTGGCCGACGGCGGCGCCTGGCTGTACGCGGAGACCGTCCGCCAGATCCACCAGCAGACGGCGGGCCGCGAGGCCGGCCACACCAAGGTCGAGCTGCTGGCCCCCGACTTCAACGCCGTCCCGGAGCTGCTGGAGGAGGTCTTCGCCTCCCGCCCCGAGGTCTTCGCGCACAACGTCGAGACGGTGCCGCGGATCTTCAAGCGGATCCGCCCCGGCTTCCGCTACGAGCGCTCGCTGGACGTGATCCGGCAGGCCCGCGCCTACGGCCTGGTCACCAAGTCGAACCTGATCCTGGGCATGGGCGAGGAGCGCGAGGAGGTCTCGGAGGCGCTGAAGGAGCTGCACGAGGCCGGCTGCGAGCTCATCACCATCACCCAGTACCTGCGGCCCTCGCCGCGGCACCACCCCGTCGAGCGCTGGGTGAAGCCGGCCGAGTTCGTGGAGCTGGCGAAGGAGGCCGAGGAGATCGGCTTCTCCGGTGTGATGTCGGGCCCGCTGGTCCGGTCCTCGTACCGCGCCGGGCGTCTCTACCAGCAGGCGATGGAGAAGCGCGCGACGGTGTGACGCGCGCTACCGCACGGACTGTGTGAACTCACGCACAAAGTCTTACCAACGGGTAACACCGCATCGACGCGGCCCCTAGGCTCTTTTTGTAACGAAGAGCCCGGCGGGCCGCGTAAATGTTTCATCACCGTTTGACCGGCCGGTCATGCCCTGGTAACACCAGTCAGTGACGATGGGTCCACGCACCGCGCACACCGTCGCACACCGCTGACGCACGCCCGCTGCCCACCCGGACCGACTTGAGCACCGTGAAAGGGATCGACATCATGCAGGCCGCGCCCGTACGCGCCATTGCCATTCCGTCGTTCACCGACGCCTTCCGGGGCATCGAGTCGCTGCTCATGAGCGGCGCCCGCCGCAACGCCTGGACCGCCGTCCTCGAGGACCGCCGCAGGGCCAAGGACCGGGTCGAGACCGAGCACGTACTCGAGGCCGCGGCGACCCGGACCTCGCAGGCCACGTAAACTTCGCTGTATGGCGAGGAAGTCAAACGCAGAGACTGCTGCGAACCCCGGGCGACTGAAGCAGATCGCCCTGACGTACAAGATGACGCGCAAGGCCGACCCGATGGTCGGTCTGATCGTCGCGGGCGTGGGAATCGTCACCTTCGGTGTCTTTCTTGCGATCGGCTTCCTGATCGACCACCCGGTCTACCTGGGCATCCTGGGTTTCCTGGTGGCGTTCCTCGCGATGGCGATCGTCTTCGGACGGCGGGCCGAGCGGGCTGCCTTCGGGCAGATGGAGGGACAGCCGGGCGCGGCCGCGGCCGTACTGGACAACGTGGGACGGGGCTGGACGACCACTCCGGCCGTCGCGATGAACCGGAGCCAGGACATCGTCCACCGGGCCGTCGGCAAGGCGGGCGTCGTTCTGATCGCCGAGGGCAACGCGAACCGGCTGAAGCCGATGCTCGCCGCCGAGAAGAAGAAGCTGGCCCGGATCATGCCGGACATCCCGGTGCACGACTTCATCGTGGGCACCGGCGAGGGCGAGGTCCCGCTGAAGAAGCTGCGCACGACGCTGCTCAAGCTGCCGCGCGTGCTGGCCGGCCCGCAGATCACCCAGGTCAACGACAAGCTGCGGGCCATGGGTGACCTCATGAGCAACATGCCGCTGCCCAAGGGTCCGATGCCGAAGGGCATGCGGATGCCGCGCGGCGGAAAGATGCGCTGACCGGCTCAGCTGATTTTCGTATACGAACAAGGGGCGCCCCCGGACCGATGGGTCCGGGGGCGCCCCCCTTTTTTTTCTTGTTTACCCCACCCCCAAAGTTGGCCCCCAGGACTCAGGGGAACGAGGCTGTTCCAGCCACCCC